>NZ_AP014624.1:1223054-1528817 GCF_000829375.1 Chryseobacterium sp. StRB126 | reverse complement strand
TGTCCCTGTCTGCGCAAGTGCGATCAAGTCGCGAATATCTGAAAGAATAAAAGGGATAGTCTGTTTTTGGATTTCTGTTGGGCTTTCGTAGCCCAGTTCGCCAATTGCCTTAAGAATATCAGGACTTAAACTGGTTTCCGTAAATAAATTCATTAACTATTTTAAAATTTTTGCAAAGATACAATAAATATTTGACTTGTTTTTGAATAAAGTTTTAAATATACAATCTTAAATTCAGAATCTTGTAATACTTTTTTAATATTTGAAAAATTTAATCCAAAAAAAGGAGCCTTAAATTAAGAACTTACCAACCATTACTTTTGTTTATTACATTGCATTAATTTTTTAAGCGTTATTTATGAATTTTCAAAAACAAAACAATAAAACATGATTTTTTATGTAAATTTGAAGAGTGTTGCTGAAAACAAAGGTAAGTGTTTCGTGGTGATGAACTACGGAATTAGCTATAAAGTATCTAGCAACGAATAAAAACCAATAAACACCAACACAATATGTCAGCAAGTATTTCTTCCAAAACTTTTGATTTTCTAAAGAAATTAAATAAAAACAATAACCGTGAATGGTTCAATGAGAATAAGAACCTCTATACACAATCTCAGGAAAATGTTATTGAGTTTTTAGATGATCTTATCCGGGAAATGTCAGCTTTTGATGAAGATCTTGCCAAAATAGACAGTAAAAAAGCATTATTCAGAATTTACCGTGACACCAGATTCTCAAAGGATAAATCACCTTACAAAACTAATTTCGGGGCTTCTCTGGGAATGGGAAAAGGAAACCAGAAAGGCGGATATTATCTTCATATGGAACCTGGTAAATCTTTTCTGGCCGGAGGAATATATATGCCTGAGTCTTCAGTATTGAAAGAAGTTCGAAAAGAAATCTCTCTGTATGGCGATGATTTTCTTAACATTATCAACCACAAAGATTTCAAAAAACATTTCCCAGAACTGGACCAGGATGACAAGCTGAAAAAAGTTCCTCAAGGCTTTGATAAGGAAGACCCCATGGCTGAATATTTAAAGCTTAAAAACTTTATTGTAGTCTACTCCCTAAAAGATGAAGAGATCCTGGATAAAAATGCAGTGAAGAATATGAGCAAGATCTTTAAGCTGATGAAGCCTTTTAATGATTTTCTGAATAATCCTTTTTTTGATTAAAAAATCATTTTTTACAGTTTTTGGCCACAGATGACCCATATCTTCACAGATGAGTTAGCCTATTTCTTTCCCTATAATTCAAAAATACCTGCGTAGATCTGTAATTGATATTTTTATAAAACATTTTAATATCCTTTGCAAGTCAAGAATGATTCATCTATAGAGCGTCTCTGTGACAAACTGAAAATATATTAAAATTCAGCTCCTTACAAAACACCCTACAAACACTATCAACTGATAATCAATTTATTATATTTAACATTTTTTAAGAGAAGTTTTACTTTTTTGCTTATCTTTGCTGCTCGTCAAAAAGCTAAGGATGTCTTTATACCAAAAAATTGCAGAAAAACTACAATATATAAGTCCGGATTTTTATAAGAAAAGATATTTTAAGACCTTAAACAATCTTAATAAAGATAATTTTTCGGAGCGCAATGTAGAACCGGAACTGGTATGGATCAAAGAATACCTTCCTAAAAGTGCTGTAATACTGGATATTGGTGCTAATGTAGGAACCTTTTTATATCAATTGGAAAATAAGCTGGACCACGAGCATATCTATGCTTTTGAGCCTAACAAAAAGCTTTACACCAGACTGAAAAGACTCTTCCCTAGCATGAGGGTACTTCCTTTGGCTCTTTCTGACGAAAATACAATTGCGGAATTCAAAGTTCCCATTATCAACGGAAAAACCATTGCTTCCCGTGGAACCTTAAATACTACTTACAAAGAAAAAGGCGAAGAAAAAAGCTATACTGAGAAAGTAAAGGTTATCAAACTGGACGAATGGGCTGCCCTGGAGCACTTCAACAGACTGGATTTTATCAAAATAGATGTTGAAGGCAATGAAATAAAGACGCTTTCGGGAGCTAAAGAAACCATCAGACAGTTTATGCCTACCTTAATGGTTGAGATGGAACAAAGGCATCACCAAACACCAATATGGAATGAAATCGCTGAAGTGCAAAGCTGGGGATATGAAGTAAAGTATCTGAACAGAAACAGCTTTACCCTGGAAACTCTTACAGAGGACATTCTCTTACAAAATACAAACGACGAAAAAAATAAAACTCAGTACATCAACAATATTATTTTTATACCTAAAAACCCTTAAAACAACTTTATGAGCGTAGTAGCGAGACAAGGCTTCAAATATTCTATTATTGGTTATATTGGGTTTTTGCTGGGCACAGTTTCTGCAATTTTTATCTTTCCAAATGACTTTGAATTTTATGGAAAACTCCGCTACAGTATGCAGACTGCAGAAATGCTTGTTCCTTTTGTTGTTTTTGGAATTTCCTATGCTAACGTAAAGTTTTTTCATTCTTTACAGAAAGACGGTAAAAATCAGAACATGCTTTCCTTATCGCTGGTTACTGTTTTGATTAACTTTCTTGTATTTTCCGTTATATTTTTTGTGCTTCCCTACTTTTACCCCAAGTTCATTCGTTCGGAAGCCTGGAAAATTAAAGAAATTATCTTACCACTTATTTTAGTTTTATCTCTCTGTGCTATTTTCAATAAATACACTTCTAATTACAAAAGAATTGTTGTCTCTAATATCTTTGACAATCTATTTCCCAAAATAGCTAATTTAGGAGCATTCTGTCTGTTTTTTTATTTTTCCATGTCCCAGAATATCGCATTGGCATTTTTCTTCGGAATATTTGCTCTGATGCTTTTCGGGTATATTTATTACACCAATAAGCTTGAGAAAATTCATTTTGATATCAGTACAGATTATTTTAAGAAAGATAATTTCTGGAAGGAGTTTTTAAACTACAGCTTTTTCGGTTTCCTGGGAACGTTTGGAAACTATCTCGCCATCAACAGCTTTATGATTGGGGAATTCATGGGAATGGAAGAAAATGGTATTTATTCTGTACTGTATGCTCTTATTTCCCTGATCTCTATTCCTCAATTAGGATTATTTAATATTTCAGCTCCTATTATCAGTAAGCACCTTGCTGATGGCGATATGGAAGGATTGGACAAGTTTCATAAAAAGACTTCATTAACTTTATATTTTCTGGGAGCAGTGTTGTTTTCCTGCATCATGGTCGGGTTCCCTTATCTGACTCAGTTCATGCCTAAAAATGGGGTTATGCTTAGAGAATACGAACCAGTTGTATGGATCTGGGGATCTGCGGTTTTAATTGACCTTGCCACAGGATTCAACGGAAACATCATCTCCCTTTCAAAATATTACAGGTTCAACATTCTGGTAATGCTTTTATTAGCGGGATTAACGATTGGACTGAACTTCTATTTCATTAAAAATACAGACCTGAAACTTATCGGGATTGCTTTATCTACAGCAATTTCCCTTACAATCTATAATGTTGTCAAAATCTTATTCAACTACATTGTTTTCAAAGTTTCACCGTTAACTATTGAGATGATCTTTATTTCAATCATCTGTACTTTAGCGATTACTGTAGCGATTGTTTTGCCTAATTTTGACAGCAACTTCATCAATCTTATCTACAAACCCGCTGTAGTACTGATATTGATCTACATCGGAAATTATTTTACAAAAGTTTTCCCGATAGAAGATTATCTGAATGCAAAATTTATTAAGAGTATCTTTAAGTTTAAATAAGACTTAGAAAGTAAAAATAACAGGAATTTTCAACCAACGATAAGGTGGTTTAACAGTTGCTCTAATCTTTTTTGGACCTCTACCCTGCTGTAGCTTTTTTGAAAATCGAAATGGGTATTGGTAAGCTCACTGAGCTGTTCGAAGATATTTTCTTTTTCGGGTACAATGAAATTCAGTGTTGATGGGTAATTCTTTGGAAAAACCGCTAATTTTCCATAAGCAATAGAATCCCCCAGGTTTCCTGTCATCTTGGTTTTCCCATATATTTCCTTTATGCTGAAAAACTCTGTTTCCTGCTGAATAGGACACCACAGCACATTAGCCTTCTGCATCCATACCTCAAAGTCTTCTGTAGAAACCCTATCTGAAAAATAGGTTACAGAAACATTCCCGGGTAAGTTTGAAGATAAATGTTCAAGTTGTTTTAATTCGTACCCTTTAGCTTTTCCAAGAAAAATAAATTCACATTTCCTGTCTGATTGTATCTTCTGAATGGAGGTGAAAATATGGTTATAATCTCTCCTCTTCTGCGAAACACCGCCAGGAATAACAATCATCAGACTTTCATTCTCAGATTGAGCAAAGAGTCTGGTATAAAAAAGAGGAAGAAATTGATGCCTGTCAGAAACCAAAGCTTCATCCAGTACTACCAAAGATTTTGATTTTTGATATACTTTACCGGCATACAACAATCCTTCTTTCCACCAAAGTTTTACCCTGTAAATAATATCACCCTTGAAGACGCTCTTTATCAAATCAAACCTTGAAGCTCTTGTAAAATTGAGATTATGGGTAATAACAGCAGTATTATATTTATTCGTTATCGCTAAAAATGTATTGAAATAACGGTGAACAGTTCCGATAATGACTAAATCATATTCCTTAATCTTCAGCTGATCTAAAATCATAGAACTATCCGACAGAAAAATGTTTGATTCGGTTGCACTAACCTGATCTTTGATTCTCTTGGAAAAATAATAATCTACACTGAAATCCTGAGATCCTTCCATGATATCCATGAAAGCGTGCGCTATTTCTGCGTGCGTATCTAGTTCTATGTAAGCTATTTTTTTCACTGATTGATTGGGGTTATTTTTTAGATTTTGGCTAAAGCCAATGGAATTATTTAATTTGACAGGCCGGGCTAAAGCCCGCTCCTATTGATATTACTATTTCTATAGATAACAGATACATCTCTACATTTTCAGCCATTTTTTTTTCAACATTCTCCAACGTTGGTCATTGATGGTTTTTTGTTCTTCTTTTGAAATTTTAAGCTCCAGTTTTTTAGACTTGCAACCTTCATAAGACTTTACAATATCAAAGAAAAATGATGGAGATTTACTTTTCATCGCTTCCTTTGAGGCCGCAATATAAGCCAGGAATCTATTTAATCCTAAAAAATAAAAATAGCGACCGTAGTAGTCGGCGGGTCTTATGGTATAATCTGCTCCTTTTACTTTAATAAGTTTTACATGAAGTTCAGGCAAGACCACTTCCTTCCATCCCAGATGTTCCAACAAGATAGAATCTATATTATCCCATCCTAATGTCTCCCTTAAGCCTCCCATCTGAACAAAACATTCTTTCCGGTAAGCTTTCATAGGTCCTCTGACGTGATGTTTATTAGAATTTCCTTCATACACCCAATTCCCTTCTTTTTCTATATAGAGTAAACCGCCTACCAGTCCGTATTCAGGATGATTGATAAAAGCTTTTTCTACAGTTTCCAGATAATTTTCAGGCAGAATAATATCGGCATCAAATTTACAGATGATATCGAATTCATCTACGGATTGTGTCTGCAAGCCACTTTTAAAGGCATGAACTACTTTTGAGCCTGGTTGATGTTCTGATTTCTGAAGATTAATGGTTTCAAAACGGGAATCAGCCTCTGTATACTTCCTGATAACGTCACGAGTCTTATCTGTGGAGCCGTCATTAACGACTACCACTTTAAAATCCTTACTACTTTGCTGCTGTAAAGAATCCAGAGTGGATGAGAGGTTCTGCTCTTCGTTGTGGGCAGGAATAATAATTAAAAACCTCACGGAGTATTTTATAAGTGATGAATAATAAGTGATAAATGATGAGAAACACCACTTATCACTTATTGTTTTATTTTATTTGTTGTGTGGCTTCAGCATGTTTTTCGGATCAAGGATTTCATCCAGTTTTTCCTGAGAAAGAATTCCTTTCTCTAAAACAAGGTTGTAAACACTTTTTCCTGTTTCTAAAGCTTCTTTTGCAATCTCTGTAGACTGTTTGTAACCGATATAAGGGTTTAATGCCGTTACAATTCCGATGCTGTGTTTTACCATATTCAGACATACTTCTTTGTTAGCTGTAATTCCTACTACACACTTATCACGAAGGGTATCTAATGCATTGCAAAGGAAATTGATATTTTCCATGATCGCATGAGAAAGCACAGGCTCCATTACGTTAAGCTGTAGCTGTCCTGCTTCTGCGGCAAAGGTTACCGTTAAATCATTTCCGAATACTTTAAAGCAAACCTGGTTTACCACTTCCGGGATAACAGGATTTACTTTACCCGGCATAATAGATGATCCTGGCTGCATTGGTGGAAGGTTAATCTCAAAAAGACCGGCTCTCGGCCCTGATGAAAGTAATCTTAAATCGTTACAAATTTTTGATAATTTTACGGCAAGACGCTTCGTAGCTGAAGAATAGATCACATAAGATCCGGTATCAGGTGTAGCTTCCACTAAATCCGGTGCTGAAACAATCGGAAATCCTGTAATCTGAGCTAAATTTTTAGCACAAAGGGTTGCATATCCAACCGGAGCATTTAGTCCTGTTCCGATAGCCGTTGCTCCCATATTTACTTCTACAAAAAGACTTGCATTATTGTTCAGTTTGGAAATATCTTCTTCCAACGTAGCAGCATATGCCTCAAATTCCTGGCCTAATGTCATAGGAACAGCATCCTGAAGCTGTGTACGTCCCATTTTGATGACATCCTGGAACTCCTGTCCTTTTGCACGGAAAGCTGCTATGATTTTCTCAAGTCTTTCTACCAAACCGATATTCATCTGCAGCAATCCCATTTTAATAGCTGTAGGATAAGCATCGTTGGTTGATTGTGAAAGATTGATATGGTCGTTAGGTGAACAGAATTCATACTCTCCTTTATTTTTCCCTAATTTTTCCAATACTATATTAGCAATCACTTCATTCGCATTCATATTGATTGAAGTTCCTGCACCTCCCTGGATCATATCTACCGGAAATTGCTCATGATATTTTCCTGCTACAATCTCATCACATGCTTCTGCTATTTTGAAATATAAGCTTTCATCAAGAAGTCCTAATTCATAATTGGTTTTTGCGGCTGCTTTTTTTACGAAAGCCAGTCCTTTAATAAAATCCGGATATGAAGACAAAAGCTGTCCTGAGATTTTGAAGTTGTTGATTGCTCTTTGCGTCTGCACTCCATAATAAGCGTCTAAAGGCACGTTCAATTCGCCTAACAGATCACTTTCTTTTCTGAAATTTTCCATTACAGATATTTTACTGTTTTTGATCGTTTAAAGATAGCAAAAACGCATCGATTCGATGCGCTTTAATTTGAATTATTTTACTGAATATTTTACATTCAAAGCTTGTAATATTGCCCATGATTCAGCATCCATAATTCCGTCATAATTTTGTGGACGGAAATGATACTGAAAAGCTTCAATAGTTTTCTTGGTGGCATCGTCCCATTTTCCGCTAAGCTCTATTCCGTAACCAAATTTCTGCAATGCAGTCTGTATAGTGAAGATAAAGTCTGTATCACTATACTTTGCAGGAAGTTCAGTTTGGGCAAGATCAAAATAATTTTGTTTTACTGCTTCATCATACCACATTCCTATCTGGTATTCATCATATAATTTTTTCCATGGGAACATTGGCCCAGGATCCTGTTTTCTTGTAGGGGCAATATCTGCATGAGCAATAACATTGGTTGCGGGAATCTGATATCTTGTAACAATATCTTTTGCCAACGCAGCTACTTTTCTCACCTGAGCATCACTAAAAGGAACGAAAAGTCTTTTGCCTGCAGCATCAGTTGTAAAACCAGGGTTTACAATTTCAATTCCTATAGAGGTATCGTTAAGATTCTTATCGGCTCTCCATGAACTTACTCCTGCATGATATGCTCTCTTATTTTCATCTACTAACTGATAAATTTCATTATCACCTGTATTGTTTACCAAATAATGGGCACTTACTCCAGGCTGGGTAAGAACAGTAATAGACTTGTCATCAGGAAGCACTGTGTAATGCAGTATCAGATAACGCTGTCTGAAGTTCTGTGCCATGGCAGGAAAATAACTTTTCACCACTTTATATCCTGCAGGTTTTGCAGATACAATAGAACCATAACTTGCTGTATTATCATTTTTTGTTGGGTCTGCTATATTAGTAGTAAAAAAGTCTACTCCATGATCGCTTACTACTTTTGGTTTTGGAGTTTCCTGAGCTTGGGTCTTTACTGCTGATTTTGGCTGTACCACGGGGGTTTTCGGTTGGTACGTATTTTTTTTCACATTTTTTTGAGAAGTACATGAAAAAACTAAAGTACTTAATCCGATGATATATAATGTTTTACGCATCAGTTTGGTTTTTTATCAAATTATTACCTCAAAAATACACAAAAATTTCTTGAATTTTATTTGGTAAATAAAGAAATCTGTTCTATATTTGCACTCGCAATAACGGAACAACGATCATTAAAAAATCAACAAAAAGGAGGGTTGCCGGAGTGGTTAACGGAGCAGTTTGCTAAACTGTCGACGCGAAAGTGTCGCAAGGGTTCGAATCCCTTACCCTCCGCTCTCTTATATATTCGGGGCGTAGCGTAGTCCGGTCATCGCGCCTGGTTTGGGACCAGGAGGTCGCAGGTTCGAATCCTGCCGCCCCGACAGTTTTGGTAATTTTCTCAAAATTACATAATGGGTGCGTAGCTCAGCTGGATAGAGCATCTGCCTTCTAAGCAGACGGTCAAAGGTTCGAATCCTTTCGCGCTCACAAAAAACCTCGTCATTTTTATGGCGAGGTTTTTTGTTTTATATTACTCATATTGATTTTAAGATAATTAAACTTACTTATAATCACCATCATCTTAATTTTCGAAATTTAAACTAATCAGGAGCCAACTATTCTCTCCAAGCAAATAGTCGATAGAATCACCCCTTTTATATCCATAACAAAGATCATCATCCAATCTCTTTCCTCGCAAATTTCAATCATCAATTACAATAAATATTTTTTCACGCATAAAGGATAAAATATTTTTATATATTTGAATCGCTAACATAAAAAAAATTAACATGAAAACATTCAAAAAACAAAACAGCGCTCTAAAGAGAAATGAATTGAAAACTATTTTAGGAGGAATCATACCAAATCAATGTGTTCCACGATTTTGTAAGGAATTATGTAAGGAATCAGGTTTTGAACAAGGAGGTTGTGACTCTAACGGACTATGCTTATGTGGCCCTTTCCCAAATCCAAAT
This sequence comes from Chryseobacterium sp. StRB126, assembly GCF_000829375.1. Lineage (NCBI taxonomy): Bacteria > Pseudomonadati > Bacteroidota > Flavobacteriia > Flavobacteriales > Weeksellaceae > Chryseobacterium > Chryseobacterium sp. StRB126. The sequence goes on along the minus strand of NZ_AP014624.1, from coordinate 1,519,509 downwards.
GACTTGTAAAATATAAACCTCAATATTTATAAATAACAAAAGTCTTACAATTTGAATTGTAGGGCTTTTATTTTATTTCTTCTCATCGATATTCACAATACCGCTTGATTGTTATATTCTTTATTTCGAATCTCTTGACAAATATTATATTAGGCATTCCTGTGAAAGCTTACAAGAGAGATTGAGAAAACATCTTTCAAGTCATAAAGGCTTCACTTCAAAACCTCGTCATTTTTATGACGAGGTTTTTTGTTTTATACGCTTTAAGGAATAACTTTCTTAATCAATGTATAATTCCCATTAGAATCGCCCTTCTTTATTACATACCCATCAGTCAGTTCAAGGACCCAGCCGTCACCTGATATTTTCTTATCCTCCATCCTGACAGGAGCAGATATTGAAATCTTATCCCAATTCGGACTCATTAATGCTCCATTCTCAACAGTCAAAATCCCCCATTTATCGGTAACTCTGATATTAGGATACACTGTTCCTTCCTTTTCAATTGGTAATATATCTCTTGGATCGAAAGAGACATTCATCTTCTCAAATTTTATTTCAAAATGAGGATGATCAATAAATTTGGTTTTATATTCAGCGATAAGCTTTTTTATTCTTTCTTCTCTTTTTGTTTCCTCTTCAATTATTACCAAACCATTGTAATCATTTACTAATTTTTCAACAATTCCCTTAAGGTCATTAGCAATTTTAATATTATATGCTTTAATAAAACAATCTGTCAGATTTGTTTTTGCTGTAATTCTCTTATTCCAACTTTTGTCTTTACTGTATAATAAATAACCATAAACAGGCACGGTATGGTAAGCAAACGAACGGACAAAGGTAGGATTATTGAAAAAAATATCAATTCCTTTAACTAAAGATGATATTGTTTGCTCTTTATTTCTATCACTTACAATAACCCCTGTAAATTCTGCAATCCCTTCATTTAACTCCAGAAGATTTTCACTTGAATCAGAGCCATTGTAAAGGCTATGTCTGTATTTTCTGAACGTAAGTGCATTGGCAAGATGCTTTTTTAATCCTTTTTCTGATGCTGCCTTTAAAGCTTTTTTTAAAGCCTCAAGTTCCAAACGAAGATAAACCCTACCCTCTTTCTGATCCAGATGATTATTTTCAGTATTATTTAATTCAAAACCTAATGATGGCTGTATCCGATGAAAAGACTCATGAGCCAGCAAACCGATTCTGTCGTATTTATTTTTAGGAAGTGGAAGCATCATCATTGCCCATCTTTTTTCGCTCCAGTTTACAGCCGTATTTGCAATATTAATTTTATCAGGCAAAACTCCCGTATATACATTTCCATCTGATCTTAAAACACCAACTCCGTCAGACTCATTTGCGAAAATAGCCCTTGTCTTTGGATCGATTAAAAGTATGGGACCATAGAGGTCTTTGTTCCAAAGGTCAATATTCTTTTCAGCCTCTGTTTTAAACTCATTATAAAAAATTGAAATACTGTCTACGGAAATTGTATTCTTTTGCCCAAACAAATATTTCCCAAATAAAGTAAACAGGATAATGAAAGTAAAAGTCTGCTTCATGGTTAGTTTTTTCAGTTACACAGACTATCTTTTATGAAGTTTATTATAAGTGTCTGTATCACAAATATAATAAATTACGATTCTTGTTTTACTTCAGTAATTTTATAAACAAAAAAACCTTAGAAATTATTCTAAAGCTCTTTATTATTCTACATATCTTTTCTGGTTTTCACTTGGATTGCAGATGCTTGATTTTTCTTATTTTTCGATTGCTCCCGTTTCATTTTTCTGAAGTCCCAAGGGGCAACAGCATGAACATCCTGCCAAAGGCCGATCTTATTTTGTTGGGCTTTTTCCTGAAGCTTTCCTAAAGAATCATCTTTGGAATAAGAAAAGTACCACCACCCCATTCCGGCTTTGATAACCTCTTTGGAAAGGTATTTATCGTTATCATAATAAATCTTGGCAATAGAACGCCCATAACGGTCCGTACTGGTCTCTTTAAATTTAACGGTCTTTCCAAATACCTGCGAAGAGGTGAATTGTTTGGCATTTTTCCCGAAAGCCTGCCCATTTTCCGGGCAATCTACTTCTGCCAATCTGAGTTTCTTTTGGGTATTGCCTTTTAAAAGTACTGTAATTGTATCTCCATCTGATACTTTGATTACCTTTCCGCTTGTTTGTGAAAATAGGATTGCCGGGAAAAGCAAGCTCATCAACATTAATCGTTTCATGCGGCAAATATAGGGATTAAAGGGAGTCAAGAAAGGAGAATGGAAGTAAGAAGTTCACTTTATTGGAGATTCACACTGCGACCTATTCAGAATCAGAGAGCTATGCACAGCAAAAAATTATCTATATTACTCACATCCCTTTCTTCATCTTCGAAATATCAACCAACAATTCCTTCTTATAAATATCTATATCAATTCTGTTAATAGATGGGAAATAATGCGATTTTGCATCAAAATAATAAGCAACTTTTTCTAAAAACGCATCTTCATTTTCTTCTAAATACTGAGTAACCTCATCTAAAAATACTGGATCAATATATTCTTCCGGCTCTTTCACATAAAACCCATGATTTATCTCATCATTTTCAAGTGCTTTTTCCAGAGCATGAAGATATATTTTATAAAATTCCTGAGAATTCATATTCTTAATTTTAAAATTTATAATGATAAAAATTTATCTTTAAGCTGTAAAACCATAAAAAAATTCAAAATTCCCCAGATAGTCTAAATCCATGGTTATTAATCAAGTAAAGTTACCAAAAAAGTTTTGCTGAAATTTAATTAAAAATTATCCTGGAATTTATTTTTTTATTTCAAAAAGTATTGTACCTTTGCAACCGCAAAAACGAAATAAAATTCGTTATTGATGACCTTTAATCGGGGCGTAGCGTAGTCCGGTCATCGCGCCTGGTTTGGGACCAGGAGGTCGCAGGTTCGAATCCTGCCGCCCCGACAGTTTTGGTAATTTTCTCAAAATTATACAATGGGTGCGTAGCTCAGCTGGATAGAGCATCTGCCTTCTAAGCAGACGGTCAAAGGTTCGAATCCTTTCGCGCTCACAAAACCTCATCATTTTTATGGTGAGGTTTTTTGTTGTCCTTTACTAAAGATCAACAGAGAGAGCATCCCGATTTGTAATCGGGACGGTTAAAGGTTCGAGTTCTTCTGCGCCCACTTAAACCTCATAGCTCTATAAAAAAAGGAATCTAAAACGCTTCTTCTTTTAAACTGTAATTACAGCAAGATCCATCTTTAAACAGCCGCACTGCATTTAGCTACAAATTGCTCAAACTTTCGATCTGTATTTCGCATAACAGGTCCGTGACCGAAGCAGATAATAGTAGGGTTTAATGTTGCTAACTTCTGTAGTGACTCTATATTACGCTGCTGATTCGAGGTGAATATATTTGGCGGAAGCCGCAGACCAGTCATTGTCGTAAGCAGGTTCATATTTGTTGCCACATCTCCGATGATCAGTACCCCATCTTGCTCACGGAATAAAGAAATATGGCCTGCCGAATGTCCTGGAGTTTCTATTACCTTAAAGTTTCCGATTCTATCATTTTCAACAATGGTCCGTTCAACTTTATGCCCCTGGCCTGCCCAATACTTTTGCTGCAACTTTGCTATCCAATGTTCTGGCGTTGGATAATCGTTGGTTACCATCCCCGTTTCGGTCCTAAAAACTTCGTCGGGATGACAAAGTAAAGGGATCTCGAACTCTGCGCATATCTGATCGCTACAACCCTGGTGGTCTGCATGTGCATGCGTGAGTACATGTTGATAAACGGGAATTTTCTGAAGAGCTTTCTTTACAGAGGTATATGAACTCCGTATTCCTGAGTCCACCAATACCCCTTCAATTATATAGCAGTTGATACTGTTTCGTGGCATCAATGAAACCTGAAACACTTCGGGAGCAATTTGACGTAGCATATTTTTTTTGTGCAAATCTACATCGCTGATCAGGACCGAATAAGGACATTTGTCCTATAACACATTGGGCTTATGTATTTGCCCTTTCGCCCGTGTAAGTGATCGCTGCGTGATACCCAGGTACGATGCCAGATCCTGAGTTGTTACGCGCTGGACAAGCATCGGTTCGTCAGACAGGACATAACGGTATTTATCCACAGCAGATCTATTATTGTAATTCAGCAGATAACGTTCTTTTTGGCTATACTCTTTTTCCATCATCGATTTTATGACCCCGTTCCAAGCAGTTGCCTGAACAAGCAGATGCAGATAGTCCGGATAGCTTATCCTATAGACTACGCTATCTTCTATAGCCCTGATACTCCTTCTGGATTTCTCCTGCCTTACAAATTCCGGAAACGAGGTGACAAATTCATTTTCAAACTTGAAGCAGGTTATATTTTCTTTTCCATCTTTGTCTATAGCGTATGCTTTTACAGCGCCACTAACAATAAATCCAATATAACGACAGGGTTCATCTTCATGAATAAAAAAATCACCCTTTTTTAAGAATATCGGTTTGAAGAACTCCGCAGAATAGTTGATTTCCTCGGCTGATAGTCCTTCTATTGAGGATAGATAATTTTCAAATACATTGGTCATTTCGCAATTTTATAGTCCTTTTATTTTCTTCTTAGCCGTCTATGGATCATATGTCAATCCAGTATCCAAATCTAATCATTATTGTCCCTTCAAAAAAGCTAACATGAGAAATAGTTGTCATACCAATCAAATTGTTATAATTTTGCTTTCTCTATTTTAATTCAATGAAAAATTTCAAGTTCATTATTGCAAGCTGTGCCTTTGCTTTGACTTTATCATGCAAAACAGCAACTCCGATTACTAAGACCTCTATTCAGGATGCTCCTTATCAAAATCTTGGACGTGACGGGAAAATATATGCTGCCTTTTATCAACAAAGAGCAGCCGAATATGAAGCACTTTGCCTGCAGGCTTACAATATTGCAAAACTTCGTCTGGATGAAGCTTTAGTACAAAAATCGGATAAGCCTTTAGCAATTGTTTCTGATATTGATGAGACCTTTTTAGATAATTCCTATTACGCCGTTGAGCGTTCAAAAATGGGAAAAGATTACGATCAAAAAACATGGGAAGAATGGACTGCCAAAGGTATTGCAACACCACTTACCGGTTCTCAGGAGTTCTATCAGTACGCCGCGAGTAAAGGTATACAGGTATTTTACGTTACCAACCGAGTAGAACAGGAACGTGCAGGAACATTAAAAAACCTAAAACAATACAATTTTCCACTGCAAAGTGATGCCAACCTTATTCTTCGATATAAAGAAAGCAGTAAGGAAAACAGACGCCTGGACATCGCTAAAAATTATAATATTGTTTTACTATTGGGTGATAATCTTGCTGATTTCTCCAATCTATTTGATAAAAAATCAGAAATAGAACGTTCTGCAGCCGTGAAAAATGCAGCGAATGAGTTTGGTAAAAAATTCATTATCATTCCTAACGTTGGATATGGGGACTGGGAAGCTTCGTTTTATCAATACAAATATGATTACACTCATCAACAGAAAGATTCACTGATGTACAATGCAGTAAAAGCTAATCCTTAAAAAGTGTATTCGTAAACATATACAAAGAAATTATAAACCCTTGCAGTAAGAGCTGTGAGGGGTTATTTTTTTAGATCATTGAAGAGCAAATGATGCTGTTTCAGTTATGGAGTGACGAGATACGCTTCACAATATAAAAATTCCGTTTCACTGACTGATTTCGCAGGATCAGCTTAACTTTTCCATAGGTGAACTTCAATTCGTGGTACTTTTACGGTATAAGCTTTTACCGAGAAGCCTCTATAAAAGTTAGTTTTAATTATTATTTAAGGAAACATTGATTAAGCTTCAATAAAAATCTTTTTTGTGCAACTTATTCCTTATAGCCATTTATGGCTAAACTATACACTTAATCATGTTTGGTAGGGCTGGTTGTTCCAGTCCTATTTTTGTGTTGTATTCTGTATGAACAAAAAAACCGCTGTACAATAACAACGGTTTTTTCTATTTAAACAAAAGGATTACTATTTAAGCTTATAAGAACTTCCATTCCAAATATAAGTTTTGGAAGAGTGTGTTTTCTTCTCCCGGTCTTTATCATCAGTTTCCATGTCTTCTACTTTCAGGATAAAGGTATTAGGAATTCCTCCTTTATCATTAGGAAAAACATATTCTTCACTGTGATAGTAAGCTCCGGCGTCTCCTACATTCATCAACTGTGGAAGAGCAATGAGTTTCTTATTCTTATAAAGAACGTATTGGTCATACGTTGCAATACCACATGCTTCACCGGATACCATAGCTTTTAAAGTAAATTCTACATCCTGTAGTTTATGGTTACTTTCAATACTAAAAGAAGCTGTACTCAACTCTTCTCCTTTTCCGGTATCAAAGTAGATTTCTTCAATCAGGGTATTCCCTTCCATTACTTTTATTCCGGCGATGTTTTGTTTTTCGATCTCATTCAGAGATTTATTTTTTCTATCTACTGTTTTTGAAAGTCCGAAAAGGAAATCATAACCGTTTTTATTACGATAGCCAACACAAAGGTTACCTCCCCAAATGTAACCTTCAGTCATTATATCTCCTTTTTGATAAGAAATTTTATACCAGTTAGCTCTTCTTTCTCCCAGTTGTAAGACAGGCACTCTCTCTTCTTTCTTAAGAATCATAATCTGCTGATTGCTTTGCAGTGAATCTAAAATCTGAGCATTTACACCTGGTTCTGTTCTTACTCTTGTCCAATCTGTAAAGATTTTCTGATTCTTGTTTTCCGTAAAGTTAAAAACACCGTCTGCATACACTTCATTTTCCTGAGCTGTAAAAAGTTGCAGCGTCAGTAAAAATAAAGCGGTCAATAAAGTTTTCATATTTGTTATTTCGTTTTTTATTTTTCAAGCAATAAACTTACCCATTCTTCTCTCTGCAATTGCTTCTTCAGGGTAAGACCGCTTTCTTTACAAACTTCCAGAATATCATCCACATCAAAGAAACAAAGTCCTGAAAGCAATAGTTTTCCACCTTCCTTCAGTACAGAGACATACGTTGGGATATCTGAGATCAGAATATTTCTATTGATATTGGCTAAAATAATGTCGAAATTTTCGTTTCCTAAGTTTTCTGCTGTTCCCAGCTCGATGTCTAATTCAACACTGTTTCTTACTGCATTTTCTTTTGAGTTTTCTACAGACCATTCATCAATGTCGATGGCTTTTGTATCTCCTGCTCCTTGTTGTTTTGCATAAATTGCCAATACAGAGGTTCCACATCCCATATCCAGAACTTTCTTCCCATTGAAATCAATATCCATCATCTGTTGGATCATCAGGTGGGTGGTAGGGTGATGCCCTGTTCCGAATGACATTTTAGGCTGAATGATAATTTCATGCATTCCCGGTACAGACTCATGGAACTCTGCTCTGATCAATACTTTATCATCAATATTGATGGGTGAAAAGTTCTTCTCCCACTCTTCATTCCAGTTGATGTTCGGCATTTCTTCAAAAGAATACTCAATTTTTACATTTTCGTTTTCAAAGATCGGAAGGGCTTTAAGCTGATCTTCATTAAATAAATCGGTCTGGATGTATCCTAAAATTCCGTGAATTTCTTCTGTAAAGCTGTCAAAACCTATTTCGATAAGTTCTGCCATTAATATCTCGTTCCAAGGTTGCAATGGAGAAATTTTGAAGTTGAATTCTAAATAATTTTGCATGTGAATAATTTGCTGCAAAAATACTAATGTTATTACGGTTAAAAAAATGGAAAGGGTAAGTTTTGGATAAAGCTGATGGATTTTATATTGTTGAATGGAATAAAGCTAGCTTCTATTTAATTTTTATCTCCCACAGATTGCACTGATGACACAGATTTTTTAGGTTTTGGCTAAAGCCGTTGGAATGGTAATATTATAAACAAAGAGGCTGTCTCAAAAGTGTCATTCTGAATAAAATGCAATGTAATGAAAAATCTCAAACAACTGACCAACAATGAGATTCTTCCTTCGTCAGAATGACAAAAGCCAAATTATTTGACTTTTGAGACAGCCCCTTCTATTGAATTTCTTTACCTATAATTTAAAATTGAAATAGTTGTTCTATGACAACTTTAAATCTTAAACGCTTTTATGGATTCGTAGAGAAAATTGAACCGTTTGCGATTAATGCTCTTCTGTTCATTTTCAGGATATCTCTTACCCATTCTGCGAAGTCTTCAGGCTGTAGAACTTTATCAGGATTTCCATCTGTAAGTCCACCCTGGATACTCATATCAGAAGCAATGGTGCTTGGCGTCAATGTAATTACACGGATGTTTTGTTTTCTCCATTCTGCCATCATCGATTGAGACAGAGAAACAACAGCTGCTTTTGAAGCGGCATATGCTGACATATTTGGACCACCTTTTAATCCTGCAGTAGAAGCAACGTTTACGATATCACCTTCTCCTTTAGCTTTCATCAATGGATGAACGGCCTTAGCCGCATAGTACACACCAAATAAATTGGTTTTGATTACCTGCTCCCAAGTTTCAGAAGGCATATCTTCAATAGTTCCGAAATCTCCGATTCCTGCATTGTTCACCAAAATATCTACTCCACCTAATTGTTCAGCTAAAGTTTCTATACCTGCTTTTACAGCTGCTTCATCATCAATAGAGAAAATTGCATACGCTGATTTTACTCCTAGTTTCTGGATTTCTTCAACTGTATTTTTAAGATTTTCTTCGTTTCTTCCTGTAATGGCAACGTTCACTCCTTCATTGGCTAAAGCTAATGCTACAGCTTTCCCTAACCCTCTTCCACCACCTGTAACGATGGCATTTTTACCGTTTATATTCATAGTGTAATATTTTTCGTGGGACAAAGTTACGAAAGAACATTTTTATGCAATGGAAAGAAAGGATATTTAATAGTTTTTTAATAGTTGGAATAGATATTGAACCCTTGAATTTCACTAAAGTCAAAATAGTAAGTTTAGGCTAAAGCCATTGGAATTGGGTATTATTAAGAAAGCAGGCTAAAGCCCGCCTCTATTGAATTTTTACTTAAAACTGATATACAGGTATTTTCCGACAGCTTTCAACCTCAGCAAAAATAAAACCGGCTCATGAGAACCGGTTTATAAATCTAAAAAAAAGTATAGTAAAAAATGAAAAGCTTAAGGAATCTGGATGGCGTTCTGTACTTCAAATTCTTCTGAAACAGAGAACTGGTTTCCATACATGTCAATCGCTCTAACCTCAACTTTGTGTTTTCCCAAGGCTAGTTTTTTAGGAAAATCTGCTTCCCAGATATGTTTGGACAGTTCAGGGTTAGAAGGTCTTCTCCCTTGTAGAATCTTCTCTGTGGTATCCCATTTGAAAACGGAAAGGGCAAAATTGGGATCTATGGTTTCATCATATTCCATTTCTTCCCATTTCCCGTTGTCTATTCTGTACTCTACTTTATCTTTTTTGCTTCCCATAAAGAAGTTAGCCAACACTTTTGCAGAGGTTTTTGACGGGAATGGAATCACTTTTGGAACGTATAGTTTGATCTGATAATCTTCCGGTTTTCCGGCTGTTTTGTATTTTACTTTGTATTGATTATCGGTAAAGCTGATGAAAGAATATCCTTTTGCCGTTCCGTCTCTCATGGTTGAAGTAGGAAGCCCTGCTTCATCTGCTGTTCCAGAATACCAATCTCCACAAGTGGTTCCCACGTTATATTCATGTAATTCTTTGATCCTGTTCCAGCCCGCTTTTTTTCCATAGAAAATCTGCTGTTGGATATGAGTGTGGGCTGATAAAAGCAATACATTCTGGAAAGGATTCAGGAAATCAAACAATTTCTGACGGTCTGCATTTCTGAAACTGTCTTCATCATGATGTTCCAACGGAATATGGAAAGAGACTACGATCAGTTTATTTTTATCAACCAGTTTCAAATCATTTTCGATAAATTGAAGCTGATCTTCACGGAATCCGCCCCAATAGCCTTTTCCGTCTCTTGGGTCGGGATACAAAATATCATCCAAGATAATGAAGTGTACATTTCCGTAATTGAAGGAATAATTGGTAGGACCGAAATTGGATTCAAAGGTTTCGTCTGAAAGTTTATCGTCTTTGGCATCGTAGTTCATGTCATGATTTCCCATTACATTATACCAAGGCAGTCCTACTTCCTTCATCACGTCAGCATAAAGTTTCTGAAGACTTAGGTTATCTCCTACCAAATCTCCCAAACTGATTCCCAACACTGCATTTTTCCTGGTATTTTTTACTTCATTGACAATTCCTCTTTTAAAATAATCCAATTCTTTTTCTGTATAAGGCTGTGGATCTCCGAAAACCAGAATATCAAAATTTTTGTTTTCATTCTGTTGATAAAGCGGAAAATTCAATTCTTTGGGAAGTTCACCGGTTGGAGCTACGCCCTTATATTTAAAATCTGCTGGAGACCCTTTTGGTTTATGATGGTAATAAAACTGTGGAAGATTATTACTGTTTAAAGCGGTTTGATATCCTGATGGTTTAATGACAAAAATAGTCTGATCTTCCTGAACTGGCAGGCTGTAACGTCCATTTTTATCCGTTAATACCACCTGAACTCCATTGGAAACCGCTACTCCTTCCATTCCCTTTTCACGGTTTTCTTTCTTTTGGTTCTTGTTGCTGTCTTCATACACATATCCTGAAACTGAAGACTGAGAGAAAGCCATTGCTGAAACCAGCATACATGGCATTAAAAGTTTTATATTGATACTCATCTTTTTATTATTTTTCTTGTTTATACTTATTTACTCCACCATACTTTTACATTAATATCATCTCCGCCCATTTGTTGAACTGCTGCCTGATAGTTCTCTTTATTCAATACCCTCGTATTCGTTGGATACATTAATCTTTGAGGAAGTTTTCCATCATTTAAAAGTCCTCCGTTATCAGGAAGTTCAGGAAATCCGGTTCTTCTTTTTTCAAACCATTGCTGCTGATCTACAAAGAATAGGGCTATATATTTTTGAAGCATAATTTTCTTCATATCTCCGGTTCCAAATGCTACTGCCGGATTATCAAAATAGTTGGCAGGAACTACAGCTCCCCATTGTTCAATGGCTGATTTTACTCCATTTTCATAATAGGTTTTTGCATTTCCCTGGATAACTCCCTTAAATACCAATTCTGCTAAAGTAAACTGAAGTTCGGCATAGGGATAGACTAAGATTTTCAAAGGTGCTTTTGCCAGGTTTTGATTAAGATTGGATGGCTGATAATTAAATACGGTTCCAAATTTATATCCTGATGGCGCACCTATATATCCAATATTGGCATTCGTTTTCAGATCTTTCGCCTGAGAAAAAAACATAGCCATACGGGGATCATTATTAGCCTTCAATGTTTCTACAAAGAATTCTGAAGCAGCTCTTCCTGTGGTAAAATCCTGAGGTCTTGCAATAGGTGTCATTAATGGAAATATTCCTGTTATATCTACTTTTACTCCATCTGCATTGCTTTGGAAAATAGGATATATTGTAGGATTATTAATAATTTCCTGGATTCTTGCTTTAACATTCACTTCTCCATCTTTATTCAGGATTCTTGTGAGTAATCTCAGAGAAAGAGAATTACAGAATTTTTTCCAACCGAGAATTCCATTGGCCGCATCTGAATCTGCTTTAAAGAATAAATCTCCCCCGGTAAGCGCTTTATTATTCACAAAAAGAGAGTTTGCGGTTTTTAAATCATCTAGTAATTGGATATAGATATCTTTTTGTCTGTCAAATTTCGGATACATGATCTTATCATCCAATTGTGATGCTTCAGAAAACGGAACATCCCCATAAGTATCGGTAAGGTTGGAATAAATCCATGCATTTAAAACCATTGAAATGGCCTGATAGTTTTTATCTCCTTCAGAAATGGCTGCTTTTTTAAGGTCATCCACCTGTTTTAACCAGCGGTAGGAATTATCCCAGAAACCGTTTCCTGTTTTTTCTGTTAAATAGTATCGGCTTAATGAATTTCCTTCGTTAGGAAAATCAAGAGAAACCTGCATAAGATCAAAATTAAAATCATTCGCTCTGTTATACCCTACCGTAGCCATATTATACTGGATAGGAACCAGCAGGGCACTGGCCACCGGTACATTGATTCTACTGGTGTCTTTATTGATCTCATCAAGACTTCTATCACATGAAACAGTACTGCCCACAAGAGCAAGGAATGAAGATATATAGATTAGCTTTTTCATTTTTTCTGATTTTAAAATTTAACATTTAACTGGAAACCAATGGTTCTTGCCTGAGGTAACTGCCCCATCTCAACTCCCGGTGTAATCGTAGAATCATCTAACGTAGCTGCTTCCGGATCAAATAATGGGAACTTTGTCCACATCCAAAGGTTTCTTCCGAATACTGCAAGGGTAATATCTGTAAGTTTTAAAGGTTCAACAATTGATTTCGGAAAGGAATAAGATATTCTGGCATCTCTCAGCTTAAGGAACGAGGTATCAAATGAGTTGGTTTCCACGTTTGCTCTTCTATAATAATCTCCATAATAGGTAGAAACCGGAATTCCTTTGGTATTAGGAGAAAAGGTTCCGTCAGGATTCTGAACAACTCCCTGACCAACGATTAACCCTCCCGGATTATCTCTTCCCACAAGGGTATGGGTAAGTTTCCCCTGTTCAGACATTTTGTGATGTGAGTGAGAGTAAGCTATTCCTTTGTACTGACCGTCAAATGAGAAACTCACGGTAATATTTTTGTATCTGAATTCATTCTGAAGACCTGCCCTCCACTTCGGATATGCATTTCCTATTTTTTTCATTTCCGTAGACTTAGCGGTTAAGCCGTCTTTTGCATCATAAATTACCTGCCCATCCGGTGAATACAGCAATCCTGCTCCATACATGTCTCCCAAAGAACCACCAACTATAGCATCATAAAACACTACACCACCTATACTTCCCATGGTATAAGGTTTTCCATTATACTCTTCCGGAAGGGAAATGATTTTATTTCTGTTCATTGACCAGTTAGCGTTTACACTCCATGAGAAATTTTTATTCTTGACGGGATAAGCATTTAGAGTCATTTCAATTCCTCTGTTTCTCAGTTCACCGGCATTGATGATTCTCTTATTATATCCTGTTTCATACAGCATAGGAATAATAATCGACTGATCTTTGGAATTGTTTTGATACGCTGTAAAATTGAATGTCAACCTGTTTTTCAAAATAGTAAAATCCATACCTCCTTCAATATTGGTAATCATTTCCGGCTTCAGATTGGGATTGGGGTATAGTAAAGGAGATTCTACAGATCCCGCAAAACCGCTATTTTCATAATATTTATCGAGCATATAGGTATATGTATCGTTCCCTACTTTAGACCATGATAATCTAAGTTTCCAGAAATTTAAATTGTCTGATTTTAATTTAAAGATATCTGATAATATGAAGGATGATGATACAGACGGATAAAAATAAGATCTGTTATGAGCCGGAAGCGTACTGCTCCAGTCATTTCTTGCCGTCACATCCAGGAAAACCATGTCTTTATAACTGAAGTTAGCCAATGCGTATACACTGTTTACCTGATTATCATTAGGTTTTGGCAGCTTATATTCCACCTGCATGGCATTGGAAAGCTGGTAAAGACCTGCTTTACTAAGTCCGTTTCCTCTGTAATCATTCATGGTATATTCATGATACCTGATGTTTCCTCCAGCTGAAGCTGTTACTCCAATGTTTCCGAATTTATTTTTATAGGTGACTAATACATCATTATTCAGGTCCATGTATCTGATGTACTGTTCTCTGTAATAACCTTTCGCATAGTTAGCAGAGCTCCATGGTCTTCTTTGGGTACGGAATTCATTGTTCCATTCCAAACCGGTTTTATAAGCTACATCTAAGTTTTTTGCCAGCTGGTAACTGATATTGATATTCCCAGTAATTGTTTTTTTATTGGTCCCATTCAGGTTCTCATAAGCAATCAGGTAAGGATTATCAATATAAGAACTAAAAGGATGAACCTGTTCTAGCTGCTCCTGTCCTTTTTTCCATATAGGCCTGTACCATCCAAGATCTACGTTGGGATTCTGGAAGATCATGAAATAAGAGATGGACTGGTTGTTATAACCTGTTGCAGGAAGATTGTCACTTTTCGTCTGACTGAAGTTCATCTTGGTCCCGATTTTCAGTCTGCTGCTCAGCTTATGATCTAAAGATAATGCAGCACTGAATCTGTCTAAGCCTGTATTAGGCATCATCCATTCATTTTTCAGATAAGTAAGCGATGTTCTGAAAGCTGTTGTCTCATTAGAATGTTCTACAGACAGACTGTTTGAATAATTGGATCCTACCTGCCAGAAGTCTTTAATATTATTTTTATAAGGTCTCCAAAGCTGTCTTTCTAAACTCTGCCCTTCTATGTTAGGATCATACTGGAAGTAGTACTGGCCGTCAAACTTTGGTCCGAAGGCACTACTTGTAGAACCCGTGTTTATTCCATCTACAGATGGTCCATAGGAGTAATAATAGTTTCCGTTTTTATCTTTTTGCTGAGTTCCTTGTCCATATTCATACTGATAATCCGGCCATTTCAGTACTGAATCATAACTTGAATAGGAATTAAAAGCAACCTGAACTCTTCCTTTTCTGCTTTTCCCGGATTTGGTGGTAATCATAATGGCTCCTCTTGAACCTCTTGAACCATATAATGCAGACGCTGTAGGCCCTTTCAGAATAGAGATGGATTCAATGTCATCAGGGTTGATGCTGTTAAAACTGTCTCCATAATCAATAGGTAAATCTCCACCTGAACCTGCTCCATACGCTGAAGTTCCGGTTCCTGTTTTTTTTCCACTCAAAGGAACGCCATCCACAACTATCAAAGCATCATTATTCCCCATACTCATGGAAATATCTCCACGAAGTGTGATACGGCTTGTACCCAAAGGTCCTGCTCCTGCAGTCTGAATCTTTAACCCGGCTACTTTACCTTCTAAAGCCTGTGCCCAGTTATTATTTTGGGTTTTCAGAATTTCTTCAGAGGTAACCGTCTGGGTAGAATATCCTAAAGACTTATCGTGCCTTTTGATTCCCAAAGCAGTCACAACTACTTCGTCAAGTCCTTTAATAGTGTCTTTTTTAGCTTTCTGCTGAGCTGTCAGATTAACGCTGAATAATCCTAACAGCGACAAAACCAACAACTTTTGTGTCTCTTTACGCATATCCTTTTTGTTTGCGCAAAATTAAAACGACATTATGAGTATTATTTTAATAACATTTTAACATTTATTAAATGTTTTTTGAATATTATATTAAGCATTCCTTAACAACATTAAACAAAACACTAATTAACAAACACTTAAGAAATTAAGAATTTTTAACACTATTGTCAGGTTCTATTTATTTGTGTATCTTTATTGTCTTTCCCTGAGATAATAATAGAAAATCTAAGAGGATCTAAGTTACATGAGTTAAGTTTAAGAATAATAGACTGGAAACCATTTTTAATTATTAGTATGGATATCCACTACACAATTAAAATACAGTTTTGAGCTATTAAATTTTTAACGCAACGCTCGCTAAGATTTTATAATCATACTGGATAATTTTTAAGAACGCAAAGGCGTTTCACTCAGTAATCACTCAGTAAGTGTCCTTAGCTGAACGTAGTGCCTTTGCGAACGAAAATGAGCGTAGTCAAAAAGATATCTTTGCGCGCTCTGCGTTTACAAAAGACTCTTATTTTTTACCCCTAATACACGAGTTATTATGGATCCGGGTTCAGGATTTTATAAAATTAAAGCCTGCCCTTGAAAGGACAGACTTTGGAAAATTATTGGTTGTTGTTTGCTTTGTATTATTTATTTTTCAGCTGCTCAGGAATGTTTGTGGTCACAAAACCGATTCCTTGCTTTTTTAGTTCATCATATACCGCAGCGTCATTTACCGTCCATGAATTGGTGATAAGCCCCAAAGTTTTCGCTTCAGCAATCCAGGTTGGATTTTTCTGGAAAACACTGTAGTGATAATCCATACCATCCAGTCCTTCCTTTTTGATCTGCTCCGGTGATAATTCTCCGTTCAGATACTGTACTTTAAATGATGGTGCCAATTTTTTGATCTCTTTACAGATATTCAGGCTAAAAGAAATGAATTCACTTTGAGATTCCAGTTTCATATCTTTAATCATCTTAATTGTCTTCTCAGTAATCTCATTTTCAATCTCAGGAGTTTTAGCAGGTTTAATCTCTACGATCAGTTTTACGGAAGTATTTTTTTTCCCCTGTTTCAAATAATCTTTTAAAGTAGGAAATTTCTCTCCGTTTGATAATTTCAAAGCTTCCAGTTCTTTGAATGAGGTTTCAGAGATTTCCATTTTACCGTGGTGCTCATCGTGGTTAATGACCAATACTCCGTCTTTTGTCATTCTCACGTCAAATTCGGAACCGTAAACTTTCAATTTCTGAGCATTTTCTAATGATTGAATAGAATTTTCCGTTGTAGGCGGCTGAGCCTGAAAATATCCTCTATGGGCAATGATCTGGGTTTGTGCTTTCATCAAAACTGTACTTAAAACTGCTAACCCTAAGATAAAATTTTTCATAATATAATTTAGATAATTAAAATAAAATCCTGTAACTTTTGATAAAGGTAATTATTATAGGACGTATTGAGAAATATAAAACCACAAAAGAAAGGTCTTAATGTCGTATTTTAAATACTAAACCTTTAAGAATCTTGTCTTTTGTGGCTACTAACTATAACTATTGATTAAAAACTGTACTTCGCTCCAATCTGAATTTGATACGGATTTCCTGAAAGAGGTGCTAAACCGTTACCACTCACATTTTTTGTATACTCAAACTGCTTGGTTACCGGATCGAATTTTTTGATTCGGTACATTGAGGTATTTCCATAGGATTCGTTTACACCCCATTCTTTATTCAGCAGGTTAGCTACATTGAAGATATCTACGGAAAGTTCAAATGCTCCTACTTTATCAAATTTTATTTTCTTCGCTACACGTAGGTCCCAAACTCCATAGAATCCATTCTTACCTCCATTACGTTCTGCAATTTTACCATTGTATTCCTTCACATAATCTTTCAATGCCTGTCCTACATTAGGATCATCAATAATAGACTGAGCTACATTCGGGAAGATATAAGCAAGATCATTGCTATCCACAAAGTCTCCGTTAATATTTCCTCCTGCTGTCATAGAGAAACGGGTTCCTCCGATTCCTGAATATCTGATACCTAATGTAAATCCTGCAATGGTAGGTGAGTTACCATAAATAACCACTTTATTACGGAACTGGTTATCAGAATACGTCATTCTCAAATCTCTCGGATCACCTTGAACCATTGTGGATAATGTTGCAGAATTGGCTACATTTCCGTTATATGAAGTATTGTCTTTAATATCAGACCATGTATAACTTGCCGTGATTTCCCCATCTTTCCAATAACGGTAGCTGGTATCTACAACAAACGAGAACTGATTTACTTTACCATCACTTACCAACTCCAATACTCTTCCGAAATTATTATTGATTCTTCCTTTTTTCCAGTCGATTTTTGAACCATCAATTGCTGATGTAGGAACATATACTCCTCTTCCGCCTTCATTATCCAATGTAAAGAATGGATTAGCTACCATGTTTCTGTCATAGTAATAATAGTTATTTCTACCTAAAGCCATATAGGCTGCCAATCCTGCTCTGAATCTGTCATTAAAGAAGTGTGTGTAGGAGATATTCGCTTTGTAAACGATTGGAATTTTAGCATCTTTTCCTGTATAGTTGATGGTTGGAACCTGATCCTTAGCAAGTGTAGGAACTGAACCGTAATTATTTCTATAATTGATGAAATCCGGTGTCAGCCCAGCTGTTGCAGGATCTACATCTACTGTAGCCAAATGTTTCCCATCGAACACCAGATTATTGATAATCATATAATTGTTGATATCGGAAGAGAATATCCCGGCTCCAAACTTCAGGAAGTCTTTATTTTGTTCGTTGATATTCCATTCAAACTGGAACCTTGGCTGGATAACGAAAGATTTGATCTTATTATCTGTTCTGATTCCCATTTCATCAAGCAGTTTCTGATTGAGTTCTGCTTTTGGATATCCGCCATAGTCTAATCTAAGACCCGCCATCAAATCTAATCCTTTGGCAATTTTAGTCTGGAATTGTCCGTAAACACCAATATTCCAGATATTAGATCTTATTGAAGGATCGTCCATTAGAGGAACCTCTCTATAAAATCTATAAGGCTTAAGATTATCAAAATTATCAAGACTGCTTATCTTTTTATCCGGATCATCCTTGAAATGGAATCTTCCGTTTACTTCACTTCCGTAAACCGATTTTGAAGTGGTATACATTAAATCTGCACCGAAAGTATATTTTACTTTATCTGTATTGTAGTATAGATTATCTACAATCTGGAATACATTATTTCTGAAGCTTTCCTGTGCAAAACGATGTCCACCAATCTGAATATTTGTAGATCCTACGCTAGATGCCACTCCTTCAACAATAGCTCTTGGTACAGGTCTTCCCAATTCATCATTCTGGTAGCTATCCTGGAAAGTATACAGATACTGAGCTTTCAATTCATTGGTTAAATTAGGCTTTAGGTTGGATCTTAAAGTCAATAATAAACTGTTGTCAAGATTTTTATCATTCCCATAGGATTCAAAGAAGTTGATACTGGTATTATCACCAAGTCCGTTTTTATTAAGATCATAAGTGAAATTATTTCTTAATGTCAACAAATGCTTTTCATTAATCTGCCAGTCTAAACGTAAAAATGCAGCATCAGAGTTTCTCACTTTATCGAAGCTTCCGAACTGCGGAGTGTTTCCAACTCCATATTTAGCTCTTGCAATATCTAAAAACTTGTTAAGTGTTTCTGTTGTGGTATTAAATCTCTTTTCATCTTCCTTAGACCTGATATCAGCAATAATCAAAGGTCTTGAATCTAACTGATGATCCCATGCTACAAAAAAGTGAAGTTTATTTTTGATGATCGGCCCTCCCAAAGAGAATCCGAACTGAGAAGTTGAGAAATCATTCTGTCTTTTGTTTCCTCTGATGTCATAAGGGCTGGAAAGCCAGTTGGCTCTTAAATATTCCCATGCACTTCCTGAAAATTTATTCGTACCGGATTTGGTAACGGCACTTACCGTTCCTCCACCACTTCTTCCCAATGTTACATCATATTGGTTGGTGGTAATTTTAAATTCACGTACTGCTTCAATGGAGATAGAGAAAGGTGCACCACTTCTGCTGGTAGTTGCTCCTGCAGAAGTTGGGTTTTTAGCCGTCATTCCATCAATGGTAAAGTTGGTAGAAGATCCCAGCTGCCCGGAAAGGTTTCCTCCTTTTCCGCTTAAAGGAGATAGCTCCGTAAGATTGGTAAAGTTTCGTCCGTTTACTGGCAGGATCCCGATATTCTTTGCAGAAATGGCTGTAGCAGCTCCCAGGTTACCAATTTTGTTTTTAAGATTTCCGGTAATTTTCACTTCTTCAATATGCTTTTCATTACCCAGATCCATGTTTACGGTTACCTGATCTCCGAAGTTTACATTGTAGCCTTCTCTTTTATCATCGTTTACAATCACCGTATAAGGCCCCCCCAAAGGAATTTCTTTAAAGATATACTCTCCTTTTGAGTTTGTTTCCGTTTCCGTTCTGAATCCTGTAGATTCATTAATGATGGTCACTTTCACTTTTTCCTGAGCCGCACTTCCCGGCCCGGTTACTTTTCCTACGATGGAAGCCTGCGTAGTCTGTGCATACGCAATTGTTCCAAACCCTAAAAACAATAACCCCAGTACAATCTTTACTTTTCTCATGTCTTCAAATTAGATGTGCAAAGGTATTTTTACTTTAAGAGCCTTCTGTTTACGGGAGTTTTAACATTTTTTTAATTAAATTGAAACGATATGTTAAATTACTTTAAACAATTGTTTTATTTTCTACTGATTCAGTTGATTGAAGCATGTTACAGATTGTTAATTTTCCTGTAATATTTAATTCCGTTATTTTTTAAATGAAATTACTTTAGTTATTTTTGCTCAAAAGATATAAACCCGATGTCTGAAAACATTCAACAAAAAATAGAACAGCTCCGTAAAGAGCTGCACCAGCATAACGAAAACTATTACCTTCTGGATACTCCCACCATTGCAGATTATGAATTTGATATGTTACTGGAGAGACTTCAGGACCTTGAAGCCAAATATCCTGAATTTTATGACGAAAACTCACCTACAATGCGTGTTGGTGGCGGTATTACAAAGGTATTTCCAACGATTCAGCATAAATTCAGAATGTATTCTCTGGATAACTCCTACGATTTTGATGATCTGCAAGATTGGGAAAAAAGAATTATCAAAACCATTGATGAACCTGTAGAATTTGTAGCCGAATTGAAGTATGACGGAGCTTCTATTTCTATTCTTTATGAAAACGGAAAGCTTACTCAGGCTGTAACCCGTGGTGATGGTTTTCAGGGAGACGAAATCACTCCAAACGTTCGTACCATTTCTGATATTCCATTAAAGTTAAAAGGTGATTTTCCTTCGCAATTCTATATGCGTGGTGAAATTTATTTAACGAGAAAAAATTTTAACAAACTTAATGCACTTCGTGAAGAAGAAGGGCTGGATCCATTCATGAATCCTAGAAATACCGCGAGTGGAAGTTTAAAAATGCAGGATAGTGCTGAGGTTAGAAAACGTGCACTTTCTTCTGTACTATACCAATTCATTTCCGATGAAATTCCCGCGGAAACTCATTGGGAGTTGCTTCAGAAAGCACAAGGTTGGGGATTCAAAACTTCGCAGCAGGTTAAACTTTGCAAAACGTTGGATGAGGTAAAGGAATTTATCACATTTTGGGATACGGAACGTCACAATTTACCTTTCGAAATTGATGGGATTGTATTAAAAGTGAATTCTTTACCACAGCAGAGACAGCTTGGATATACAGCTAAATCTCCACGTTGGGCTATGGCTTATAAGTTTAAAGCTGAGAAGGTAGAAACTGAACTTCAAAGTGTTTCTTATCAGGTGGGAAGAACGGGAGCAATTACTCCTGTGGCTAACTTAAAACCTGTTTTACTGGCCGGAACGATTGTAAAAAGAGCATCCCTGCATAATGAAGATATCATCAAAAAGCTTGATCTTCATGAAAATGATTTTGTGTATGTAGAAAAAGGAGGTGAAATTATTCCAAAGATTGTTGGGGTAAATATAGATAAGAGAACTAATGAAAGCAGGGAAATAGAATACATCAAACATTGTCCTGAATGTGGAACCGAACTGATAAAAATTGAAGACCAGGCCATTCATTTCTGTCCGAACGAACTTCACTGTCCGCCGCAGGTGGTGGGAAGAATGATTCACTATGTTTCAAGAAAAGCATTGAATATTGATAACCTTGGAAGTGAAACCATAGAACAGCTTTACAGGGAAAAACTTATTGAAAATCCTGCCGATTTCTATACTTTAACTAAAGAACAGCTTCTTCCACTGGAAAGAATGGCTGAAAAATCTGCTCAGAATATCATTACAGGAATTGAAAAATCAAAGGAAATTCCATTTGAAAAAGTATTGTACGGAATTGGTATCAAGCATGTAGGAGAAACAGTTGCTAAAAAATTAGTAAAAAACTTCCCTACTATTGAAGAGTTGAAAAATGCTACTGTTGAAGAGCTTTGCCAGGTAGAAGATATTGGGGTTAAAATAGCAGTAAGCATTGAGGAGTTTTTCAAAAACACTGAAAACCTATTGATGATCGAGCGTTTGAAATCTTATGGAGTACAGCTTGAAAAAGGAGAAAGCACCAATGAAGTATTATCCAATGTTTTAGAAGGAAAAACCTTCCTTTTCACTGGAAAATTATTACTCTTCACCAGAGAGGCTGCTGAGGAAATGGTAGAAAAGCATGGTGGAAAGAATATTTCTGCCGTTTCAAAAAACCTTAACTATCTTGTGGTGGGAGAAAAAGCCGGAAGCAAGCTAAAAAAAGCTCAGGACATCGGAACGATTACCATTCTTGATGAACAGCAGTTTCTGGATTTGATTGAGAAACAGTAAAGAATTTACATACCAACTTACATGATAACAGGCTGCGAATCGTTTTCGCAGCCTTTATTATTTTAAAAACTTATAAAACGCTCAATATCAAATAGAAAAATGGCATTAAAAAAATCTCAAAGTAATTCTTTAAAAGTTTACATTTGCTAAAATTAAACTATCCCATGAAAAAACTCTACCTAGTCTTTCTAATGACTATGTTTTCCGCTATGCAAGCGCAGATTGTTAATATTCCTGATGCCAATTTCAAAAATATTCTGCTATCTAATGTACCTAATGCTGTTATGGCTTTTGATCTTATGAATAATCTTACTATCATTGATAAAAACCATGATGGAGAGATTCAATTATCTGAAGCTGCCAATATTACAAAACTAAACATCCGAGTAACTAGTTTTCCGGCTAATTATTCTCAACTGTTCAGTAACCTCGTTTCAATGGAAGGAATACAAAGCTTTACCAATCTGACTTCTCTTGATATAGATGGTCTTCCATTATTACAGACCTTAGATTTAAGTAATAATACCCTATTATATAACCTGGAAGTTAGCAGATGCTATGTCCTTTCATCATTAAACCTTCAAGGGTGTAGCCAGCTACATGATATGGAGATCTTTGCCAGTAAGATAGCTTCCATTAATTTATCCGGACTAACAAACTTATATGATGTGAGTATATTACAATGTCAACTTGAGAATATCTATTTGAATAATAATACGAATCTCAACTCCTTAAACTTAGCATTGAATAAGCTTCAGACAATACCTATAAATCAAACCCCTAATTTAAAATTTCTGACACTAACACAAAACCAAATCAGCACACTTGATTTCAGTGGTTTTCCAAAATTAGAAGCCTTGGGGGTCAGTCTCAACAAGTTTATCACCATTGATTTGTCACAAAATAAAAACCTTACAAGCTTCTATTGTGATAAGAATCCTTTTCTTCAATCATTGTTCATTAAAAATGGAATTCATAATTTGGGTTCTACTCCTACTAATACTTCAAGCTTCACGGATACCCCAAGCCTTGTTTATATCTGTGCTGATGATTTTGAAATTCCTAACATTATTTCTTTATTACCATCTGCAAATACGTGTGTTGTAAACTCATACTGTTCATTTAACCCAGGAGGTACATTTTATAAAATTCAGGGAAACACAAAGGTAGATGCCAATAATAATGGCTGTGATGCCAATGATGCCAACAAAGCTTTCCAAAAGTTCAACATAACAGGAGGTGGAGTTACAGGAAGTATGATTGCCAATACTTCCGGAGATTTTTCTATTTCAGTAGAGCCAGGCAGCCATACAGTAACTCCAGTTATTGAAAATCCCGCGTACTTTACTATTTCCCCGTCAAGCATTACTGCCACTTTTCCTCAACAGGCAAGTCCATTTATTCAAAACTTCTGTATAACTCCGAATGGTGTTCATAATGATTTAGAAACAGTAATTGTACCTGTTACAGAGGCTTCACCAGGCTTTGAATCAAAATATAACATCATTTACAAAAACAAAGGGAATACGATACAATCCGGTACTCTGGTATTTAATTACAATGAGAATGTTATCGATTATATGAGTGCTACGCTTTCCCCATCCTCTCAATCTTCCGGAACATTGAACTGGAATTTCACCAATCTTCTTCCTTTTGAAACAAGAGAAATCACAGTTACTCTAAAATTAAATACACCTACACAAACTCCTGCAGTGAATGGTGGAGATATTCTGCATTATACAGCACAAATTAACGGGGCTACAGATGAAACGCCAATTGACAATAATTTTGCTTTAAACCAAACGGTTGTTAATTCTTTTGACCCTAATGATAAAACCTGTCTTGAAGGAACTTCTATTGCAAAAACTCAGGTTGGAGACTATGTTCATTACTTAATCCGATTCGAAAATACAGGAACTGCCAATGCCAGAAATATTGTTGTAAAGGATGAAATTGATACTTCAAAATTTGATATTTCTTCTTTAGTTTCTTTGGATGGAAGCCACAGCTATGTAACAAGAATAACAAATTCTAATATTGTAGAATTCATTTTCGAAAATATTCAGTTACCTTTTGATGATGCTCATAATGATGGATATGTAGCTTTCAAAATAAAAACAAAATCTACTTTGAATACTGGTGATACTTTCAGTAATACGGCTAAAATCTATTTTGATTACAACTTCCCTATTGTTACCAATACTTACACAACATCCATTGCAAGCACTTTAGCTACTTCAGAGATCAAGAATGATAAAAATGCAATGAGTATTTATCCTAATCCGGTAAAAGATATATTGTACATCAATTCAACAACTGAAGTAAATAAAGTTGTGATTTATGATGCTGCCGGAAGGGTGATTACGTCTATGGCAACAAAAGGAAACTCGGTAAATGTTTCAGATCTGCCTAGAGGAAATTATCTGATTAAGCTATTCTTAAAAGATAAAGTCTCCGTATTGAAATTTATAAAAGATTAAACTTATAAAAACTTCTATATAATAAAGGCTGCGAAGAGTTTTCGCAGCCTTTTGTATTTTAATAAGTATGTTTATTTAAAAACAAGAATTGTGTAAGGATTGTTATCACCTGTTTTAGGGGTAATTAGTCTGATCTGTTCTTTATTTTTAAAATAATCTACATAAGAATCTTTGGTAAGGGTCTTACCCTTCTCAGTCTCTTTATAACCGGAATCAAGAATGATCTTAACATATTGATCGTACTCCTTTTTAGTTTTAAATTCATACTCAATTCTGTCATCGGATTTGTCTTCGTATTCAAACTTTCCGATTTTAGATTGGTAATCGGGAGTTTCATATTCTGTTACCACGAAACCTAATCCTTCTGTTTTATCATAAAACCTGTAATTAAGGCTTTTCATTTCCTTTTTAAAATCAGCCATTCCTAATTTGTTGAATGCGGCAAACTGTTCTAAGGTAAAGGTTTGTGCAGAAAGCTGGCTGCATAAGGATATACAGAATAATATGGCTAATAAGCTTACGATTTTCTTCATTTTGTTAATTTGGCAACAAATATAACGTATAAATAATTAGAAAAAGTTTAATAGTAAAACATCGTCAAGAAGAATCAACATGCGCTTTCTTACTACATGATAAACAATAATACTGAGCTTATGTTTGTTGATCCAAAGCTTTTTGGAATAGTAAAATCTGTTCTTTATTCAGACCATTCAAAGAAATTGTACGTTCTCCATTCAACAGATGATCAGGATAATAGATGAGTTCAACAGAATCCCCGTTCAGATGAAACCTTATGAGAAATGTTGGATTTTTTGTATTCTTTGCGTTAGATCTAAATTTCAGATTAATACAACCTCTCGGAACAATGTAAAAACTTCGGGGAAACAGGAATATTGAGTTTTCATTCAGAAGAATATCAAAACTACACCATTGAAACCGTTTATTATAATGTAAAGTTCCTTTATGTACTGTAGTTATGGTTCCATATATTTTTTTTAATATCACTGCGTCCGGTTGCCTATATTTTTCAATAATCTTATCTTTCTGTATAAAAAAGAACACTCCTGAAATAACAAAAAATAAAAGACCTGCTATAATAAAATAAAAAAAAGGATTTGTTGGCATTAAAAGTTTTTAATGGAAAAAAATAGAATATTTCCGTTTCAAATATATGACAATAATCCTTATGAAACCGGCAATCTGAAAAAGAAAGTACTTCCATTGTTCAGAGAACTGCTTACCCCTATTTCACCATTCTGTTTCTCAATAAAATTCTTTGAAATAGCTAACCCAAGACCTGTTCCATTCTGATGTTCACCCGGAACCTGAAAGTAACGGTCAAAGATCTGTCTGTGGTACTTTTCATCAATTCCACTTCCTGTATCAATGATATTAAACTGAATAAAATCCTCTACTCTTTCCACAAGAATTTTAATTTCTTCATCCTGAAAAGAATGTTTTACCGCATTGGTCAGGAAGTTATTCATTACCCAAACTGTTTTGTCAAAATCTGCAGTTACAAAATCAGTATCTTCCAACTGGTATTCTGTGTGAATTGAAATATTCTTCTGTTCTGACAGTTTTTCAACGTTTTTCACGGCGGTTTGTACAATTTCCTTAGGAGAACATTTATCAACGGTAAGTCTGATGTTTCCGGATTCCACTTGTGAAAGATTAAGAAGTTCACCCGTGATATCCAATAAACGCTGCCCATCTTCATTGATGCTCTTCAGCAATTCCTGCTGTTGTTCATTCAACTCTCCGAATTTTTGATTTCCGAGTAGCTGTACCCCCATTTTTATAGCAGAAATCGGAGTTTTCAATTCATGGGAAATGGTTGCAATAAAATTGGTCTTAGCAAAATCCAGTTCTTTAAAAGGCGTAATATTTCGTAATAAAATTACTTTTCCGATATATTTCTTCTCTTTCTCTCCTGTTTTTACAATATTGATGGGAACAATATCCTGCTCAAAATAATTTTCTTTATTCTCACGAACGATCTTAATAGGATCTTTCACCGGATGATCTATATTTTTCAGCAGTTCACGCATCAGATCATTATTAATCGCAACTTCATGGGCCGTTTTTCCAATAATATCCTCTTTGTGGAGATTAGTGATCTTTAAAGCTTCATCATTAATCATATAGATAAAATGATTTTCATCCAGGCCAATTACAGCATCGTGCATATTATTCACCAAGGTTTCTATCCTTTTTTTCTCCATCAGCTGCTTGGAAAGGTTGCTGCTTTCGTACTCCTGAAGCTTTTCTGCCATCACATTAAAAGAGTCTGCCAGGCTGTTGAATTCTTCACTTCCTTTAAAATGTACCCTTTCATTATAATTTTTATCTGCAATCTGCCTGATACTGAAGGTTAGCTGATTGATGGGCTCAGCAATGGTTTGAGGCAGGTTGAACAATAAAATAAAAGCAATCAGAAAACAAACCGTTCCCAGACTGACAATCCAAAAAGTGGCATTTTCGGCTGTAATAATGGCGATATCGCTTTTGCGCTCAATTCCCTTCATGTTTAAAGACATGATTCTCGCCAGATCTTCCCGTATCAGCTTCTCTTTATGGGTTGTAGGTTGTTCCAAATAACTGTTGAAATGCAGATTCAGGTTCTGAGTAGCCTCTTTTTCACCAAATTCTGTAAGGTTTTTGTCCTGCAACTTATTGTTTTTCCTAAAATCTGCTATGGCCACCACACTGTCTGTACTGATATGATCCAGTGCCAGAAGCATATTCTTAGAAAATTCAAGGCTGTTATAATTGGCCGTAAGAATCTTTTCTGTATCAGATTTTAATTTATTGATATATACAGAACCTATTACTGAAAGCAGGACGATCAGTAAAAATAAAAGGCCTACGCCTAGGGTTAGTTTTGTTTTAAGTTTCATATGAAGATCCTTATTGTTTTTTTAAAGACATAGGCAATCGCGTCATCTTTATCGGTGTTTGTGTTTCCAAATCATTGCGATTTCATTACTCTTAAGATAAAATAATAATATCTACCTGTCTTTCATTCAGCCCGTTCATCAAAGTATAAATCCAACTGTAGCCGGACAGACGCTGCCAAAGCTTTGCATGAGGTTTTCCGATGCAGACTGTGGTGATGTTATGGGCAATCACATATTCAAGGATTCCGTTATGAACACTATTTTCCTTGATTCTGACAACCTTGGCTCCCAATTCCTGTGCTAAATTAAAATTATTAATCAAATACCGCTGCTTGTCCAGTGCTATTTTTTCAGGGGTTTCAGAAGGTTTTTGAATATAGAGAACCGTCCACGGACTGTTGTAATAACTCGCCAGCCTGGCAGTCTTCCTGATGATGGTCTTCGCAATCTTCTCATTGCTGCTGATGCAGGCCAAGAATTTGATGGGTTTGAAATTTTCCGTTTTAATTTCAGTTTCCACCTTTCTTTCTACGTGCGTTGCCACTTCTTTTAACGCAAGTTCACGAAGCTGTAGAATATGACCACTCTGGAAAAAGTTGCTAAGTGCCGTCTGAATTTTATCTTTCTTATAGATTTTTCCTTCTTTGAGCCGGGTGAGCAGCTCATCGGCAGTAAGGTCAATATTCACTACTTCATCAGCAAGCGCTAAGATTTTATCTGGAACCCGCTCTGCAACTTCAACTCCTGTTATTTTCTTTACTTCTTCATTAAGGCTTTCAATATGCTGAATATTCATGGCACTGATAACATTGATTCCGTTATCCAGAATCTCCAGCACATCCTGCCATCTCTTTTTATTTTTGGATCCTTCCACATTGGTATGGGCCAGTTCATCTACAAGCACCACTTCCGGATGTTCATTGATAATAGCCTGGAGGTCCATTTCCTCCAGGTTTTTACCTTTATAAAAGACTGATTTTCTTCCAATTTCCGGAATTCCTTCTGCCAGAGCTACCGTTTCTTCACGATCATGGGTTTCTATATAACCAATCTTTACATCAATGCCGTTTCGTAAAAGGGAATGAGCTTCCTGCAGCATTCGGAAGGTCTTCCCAACACCTGCACTCATCCCGATATAGATTTTGAATTTCCCTTTCCGGGACTTTTGGATGAGTTCCAAAAAATGTTTTGCTGATGACATTGATTTTATTCTTTTTAGTTTTATTTTTTTAAACATTCTGTTCACCTTCGATTAGCACTTTTGTAGGAAAGGTTTTCACTTTCAATCCAAAGGTTCAAGATTATATCATATTATTAAAAAACACTTAAGTTATTATAAGTTACTACTAACTGCTTTATAAGATCACTTAAGTTATTGAAAATCTTCGATCTTCATCTTATGTGTACTTTTATCAGTAACATTATTATCTTACTTAAGTGTTCTAAAGTGTTTACAATAAATCCTTTTGTGACTTTTGTAGTTATTGAATTCTAATTTCTGGTCTGTTTTTCTTTAAAACCAAACTGCTAAACTTGTTGTAACGAAGAAATTTCCTTTTCTGAAATCATCATTTTTCGCAAAAACAGCATCCTTAGAAGTGAATCCTCTTGCTTCGGTACGAAAAACAACATTTTTAAATACAGCATAATCTACATTCAGTGAATATCCAAAGGTTTGAAATCCGTTAGGAGTTCCTGTACTGATAATCACTCCATTTTTATCATTGTAATATTCCAGTCTTCCAGCCAGTGCCCATTTATTGTCAACCTGATATTTCGCCTGTATATTCGGGCTGTACCAGATATTATACTGCTCACTTCCTTTGGTCTTCTGCTCTGCTCCGATATCAAATCCTAATAAAGCCGAAAACTTATCTGTTAACTGGAAACTTCCATACAAATCATGAAAATAACGCATCCTTTTATCATCCTTGGCTTTATCATTTCCTATAAATGAACTGCTGTTCAAAGTTACTTTATCGTTTGGTTTATACGTCACCTGATGTCCAAAAGAAATACTCTGATTTCCTTTCACTTTTGCAATACGCTGCCAGCCATTCAGAATCAATCCGCTTACAAACCATTTTCCACTATCTGAAGTATAGGAAACTTTAGCACCGGTTTCAAAATAAGGTGAATTTTCTGCAGCAAAACTTCTTGTCAGGTTAATATTATCTTTTCCTATCGCACTTTCCCAACCAATATGGGAAGGCATGATCCCGGCATCAACCCATAAGTTTTTATTTTTAGATATTTTGATTCCTACATTTGCTTCGTTGATATATCGTAAAGCCTCCTGTTCTGCAGCCATATTGTCCTGTGCATAGGTTCCGCCCATTAATGCAAGGTTGGCTCTGATATTATCACTCTGATAATTGGCTTTTATAAGCCCCAGATTGAGATTAACCTCATTATGTCTGTTGTAAGTGTATAAAAAATTCTGACGGAGATGATTTCCAGGCTCATTAAAATCGTAAGTATAAAAAAGTTCCGCATAAGCCGAAAATGTAACTTTAGGCTCTGTTTTTAATGAGTCTGATGATTGCGCTTTTGAGAAAAACACTCCCAATAGCATTCCTATAATAGTAATTTTTTTCACGTTAATTTCGAATTGTCTGAGTACAGTACAGAAATATATTCATCTGATATTTATTATAACCACTAAGAAAGAATTAAGCTGTTAAGAAAAGGATTATAAGCGAATGATAAGTGGTAATACTTTAAAAATTTTAGATTTTCTTACTTATACTTAATTCTTTCAATATTCTTAATGGTTCAGTTTATCTAACAATATTTATAAATTCTGCTGTACAGTTATTTTAATTATTTAAGTTGATCTAAAGCAATATTAAGCTTTAAAACATTGATTCTTGAAGGTCCGAAAAGTCCTAAAAATGGTTTCTGAGTCTGATCTTTAATTAAGGTATTAATCTTCTCTACAGGAAGATTTCTCATTTTGGAAATTCTTTTTACCTGATATAAAGCCCCCTCTTCTGAAATATCAGGATCTAATCCGCTTCCACTTGCCGTAACAAGCTCTACTGGTACTTTAACACTTCCCATTTCAGGGTTCTGTAATTTTAGGGTATCTATTCTTTTTTGTACAGTTTCCAGGTATTCTTCATTGCTTGGACCTTTATTGCTTCCCCCACTTCCCGCTGCATTATAGTTTACAGTAGATGGGCGGCTATGAAAGTATTTTTCAGATTTAAATTCCTGTCCGATATTAGCATAGAATTTTTGTCCTTTATAATTAATGATCTCTGCATTTCCCTGAGTAGGTAATACTTTTGATCCGGCATATACAACAATCAGATAAATCCCTACAACTGCCAGCATTACCAAAGTTAGTCTGAATGCTGAAACGATATGATTTTTCATTTTTTTAATTTTAATAGAATAAACTAATCAATATATCAATAATTTTGATTCCGATGAAAGGAACAATAACGCCTCCCAAACCATAGATCAAAAGATTTCTTCTTAATAATGCGCTGGCACCAATTGGCTTATACGCCACTCCTTTTAACGCTAATGGAATCAGAAAAGGAATAATCACCGCATTGAAAATAACCGCTGATAAAATAGCTGTTTCTGGGCTGTGAAGATTCATGATATTCAATTTTTGCAATGACGGAATAAAAGTGATAAACAATGCCGGAATAATGGCAAAATACTTTGCAACGTCATTGGCAATACTGAAAGTCGTCAAGGTTCCACGGGTCATCAGTAACTGTTTTCCAATCTCTACGATCTCAATTAGTTTGGTAGGGTCATTATCAAGGTCTACCATATTACCAGCTTCCTTCGCAGCCTGAGTTCCGCTGTTCATTGCAACCCCCACATCAGCCTGAGCTAATGCCGGAGCATCATTCGTTCCGTCTCCCATCATCGCTACCAGTTTTCCTTCCTGCTGTTCCTTCTTGATATAGTTCATTTTATCTTCCGGTTTGGCTTCAGCAATAAAATCATCTACTCCAGCTTTTTCCGCAATAAATTTTGCGGTTAAAGGGTTGTCTCCGGTTACCATTACCGTTTTCACGCCCATTTTTCTCAGTCTCTGGAAACGCTCCTGGATACCCGTTTTAATAATATCCTGAAGTTCAATAACTCCCCATACTTTTTCATTAACGGACACTACCAAAGGTGTTCCTCCGTTTTCAGAAATTTTGGTAACAGCATCCTGTGTTTCCTGCGGGAAAAGATTCCCGGCTTTTTCAGTCAGTTTTTTTATAGTGTCGTAAGCTCCTTTTCGGATTCTGGTCTCTTCAAAATCGATCCCTGAAGTTCTGGTCTCAGCAGTAAAGTCGATGTATGTTGGATTGGGAACCAACAGATCTTCCGATTTCAGCTGGCTCAATTCTATAATAGATTTTCCCTCCGGTGTTTCATCTGCTACCGAGCTCAGAGCAGAAGCTTTGATAAAGTCTTCAAGCTTAATTCCGTTTGCAGGATGAAATTGTGTTGCCTTACGGTTCCCGATAGTGATTGTTCCGGTTTTATCCAGTAGCAAAACATCTATATCGCCTGCCGTTTCTACTGCTTTTCCACTTTTTGTGATAACGTTGGCTCTCAGTGCGCGGTCCATTCCCGCAATTCCAATGGCAGAAAGCAAGCCTCCAATGGTTGTCGGAATAAGACAAACGAAAAGAGAGATGAATGCCGCAATGGTAATCGGAGTCTGCGCATAGTCAGCAAAAGGTTTTAAGGTTAGGGTTACAATAATAAAAGTAAGGGTAAACCCTGCTAATAATATGGTTAATGCGATTTCGTTAGGTGTTTTCTGTCTTGACGCGCCTTCTACAAGAGCAATCATTTTGTCCAAAAAGGACTCTCCCGGCTTCGTCGTTACTTTTACCTTAATTCTGTCTGAAAGTACTTTTGTTCCTCCTGTTACTGAACTCTTATCTCCCCCCGCTTCGCGGATAACCGGTGCACTTTCTCCTGTAATGGCAGATTCATCAATGGTTGCCAACCCTTCAATAATTTCTCCATCCATCGGAATCTGATCTCCGGCTTCACAAAGAAAAATATCTCCAAGCTTCATTTCTGCAGACATTTTTAAAGCTGTTTCTACCTGAAATCCGGGTTTGTTATCAATCACCAGTTTGGCAGGAGTTTCCTCACGGGTTTTTCTAAGCGTATCAGCCTGTGCCTTTCCTCTGGCTTCAGCGATGGCTTCGGCAAAATTGGCAAATAAGACGGTAAAAAATAAGATAATGAATACCAAGAAATTATATGAGAAACTTCCTTGGGTTTTATCACCAGTTAAGCTGAACATGCTTACTATAAACATGACCACTGTTCCGATCTCCACCAGAAACATCACTGGATTTTTAAACATAATTTTCGGATTCAGTTTCACGAAGGACTGTTTAATCGCTTCATTTACCAAATCTCTTTGAAACAATGTTTGTGATTTATTTTTCATTTTTTTGAAAGAGTTTATATCATTATAAATCAATAATAACCATTAAGAGAAACCAAATTACAGGGTATAGGATTGGATAATATTATGTAGTGAACGTTTCGGTAAGTTTTAGATTAGTTCCCCAAACAATTCAGCTTCCTTAATGGTTGACTATTGATTTTAATTTTTAATGTTCACAATTTATTTAGAGAAATACTGTATCTGTTCTGCAATAGGACCAAGGGTTAACGCAGGGAAGAATGATAAGGCTGCAATAAGCAGAATAACTGCCAGGGTCATAAAACCAAATGTTGCTGTATCTGTCTTCAATGTTCCTGAACTTTCCGGAATAAATTTTTTCTGAGCCAGTAATCCTGCAATGGCTACTGGTCCTATAATTGGGATAAATCTTGATAAAAGCAGCACAATTCCTGTTGAAATATTCCACCAAGGTGTGTTATCTCCCAATCCTTCGAATCCTGATCCGTTATTGGCTGAGGAAGAAGTAAATTCATACAACATTTCACTGAAACCATGGAATCCAGGGTTGTTTAATGTTTTAGCTCCAAATTCCGGCATATAAGCTGTTAAGGCTGTTCCCACAAGAATTAAGAATGGATGGAACAAAGCAACGATCATCGCAATTTTCATTTCCTTGGCTTCGATCTTTTTCCCCATGAATTCAGGGGTTCTTCCTACCATCAATCCACTGATAAATACAGCAAGAATGATAAATATAAAGTAGTTCAGAATCCCTACTCCACAGCCACCGTAGAAACAGTTGATCATCATCGCAAGAAGTTCATTCATCCCTGAAAGAGGCATCGTACTGTCATGCATAGAATTTACAGAACCTGTAGAAATCACCGTAGTGGCAATGCTCCAGTAGGCTGATGCAGCACTTCCGAAACGGATTTCTTTCCCTTCCATCGCTCCAATGC
Organism: Chryseobacterium sp. StRB126; assembly: GCF_000829375.1. Taxonomy (NCBI): domain Bacteria; kingdom Pseudomonadati; phylum Bacteroidota; class Flavobacteriia; order Flavobacteriales; family Weeksellaceae; genus Chryseobacterium; species Chryseobacterium sp. StRB126. The sequence continues at coordinate 1,485,643 of NZ_AP014624.1, read as the reverse complement.
TGCTGTCTGTTCCCATTTTTGTAATCAAAGGATTTCCTCCTGTTTCATTAACAATATTAGGGACAGTAAGCGCTAAGAAACCGATCGTCATCACGGTAAATATTACCCATGATAATTTTCTTTTCTTTAAATAAAAACCTAACGCAAAAACCAATGCAAAAGGAATAATCATCTGAGTGACCATTTCCGTCATATTTGTTATATAATTAGGGTTTTCAAGAGGGTGAGCTGAATTGGCTCCGAAGAAACCACCACCATTGGTTCCCAAATGTTTAATAGCAACAAAAGCAGCTACAGGGCCTCTGGAAACGTCTATTTTTTGCCCTTCAAGGGTTGTAATATGATCTTTTCCTTCGAAAGTCATCGGACTTCCGTTAATAGAAAGAATTAAAGCCACCACTACACTGATCGGAAGTAAAATTCTAATCATTGACTTGGTGAAATAATCATAGAAATTACCAAGCTCCGTAGCTGTTTTTTCTTTAAACGCTTTAAAAAGAACAGCCATAGCAGCCATTCCCGTTGCAGCCGTTACAAACTGTAAAAACATCAGATAAAGCTGGCTCAGATAACTCACTCCTGTTTCTCCCGAGTAGTGCTGTAAATTACAGTTCACTAAAAATGAGATGGTTGTATTAAAAGCCAGATCAGGTGACATATTCGGGTTCCCGTCCGGATTTAAAGGTAACCAGGCTTGAGTAAGCAAGAGGATAAACCCTATTATAAACCAAACCAGATTAATCGCCAGCATCGCATACATATTCTGCTTCCAGTTCATCTGGCGATTGGGATTAATTCCCGATATTTTATAAATTAACTTTTCAATCGGCTGAAAAACCGGATCTAAAAAGGTTTTCTTGTATCCATAAACATTAGCAATGTATTTACCTAAAAATATTCCGATAACTAATGTAATAGCAAACATGGCTATGATGCCTAAAATTTCTGTATTCATCGTCTTTTAAAATTTTTCAGGTTTCATTAAAACATAACAGATATACACAAAGGCAAGAATTGAAAGGAAAAATAAACTCCACATAATTTTATATTCTATCAAAAAATTCAACTGATTTATATAAAAGCCAGAACAATACTGCAAAGAGCAGAATTAAACTTATCAGCATCATATCTTTGTAATTAGGGTTAAAAGAGTAAACAATACGTACGATACAATCAGCAAACTAAAAGTTGCATGCTCCCGTTTTTTAAACGTTTTTCTTGAAATTGTCATTTTTAAATATTTTATTCTATCACTATATGCCAAAAGAAGGTCCAACCCTGAAACAAACAAAACAACACGCTGATTTACAACACATTAACAACACTGCAAAACCTATATAAAAACAGAAAAGCCTATCAAAATGATAGGCTCTTTATTAAAATGATAAAAGACTTATTTTAGTCCGTATTCATCGAGTTTGCGATATAGTGTAGCAATTCCTATTTCAAGGAGTCTGGCCGCTTCTGCCTTATTACCTTTTGTATATTGCAATACTTTTTGGATATGAATTTTTTCCAGTGATCTCATACTTAGAGAATCACTTTCTATCGCAGGTTTTTCTGAGTAATGAGGAAGGCTTTCAGCATCCAGAATATTATCATTCATCAGGATCAAACTGCGTTCTACAGCATTTCTCAGCTCTCGGATATTCCCTTTCCAGTCATTTTTTTCAAGCGCTTTATAATATTCCGGTAAAACCTGAATAGATGGCAGATGCAGTTTATTTGAGAATAAATCGACAAAATTCTTCGCCAGCATTTTTAGGTCCTCTTTTCTCTCCCTTAGAGCCGGAAGTGTAATTTCAAAAACATTCAGTCTGAAATACAGATCCTCTCTAAAATTTCCCTGTCTTATTTCCTCTTCCAGATGTCTATTGGTAGCTGCAATCAACCTGAAATCAGATTTTGAAACCTTGGTTTCCCCCATTTTGATAAATTCTCCGGTTTCCAGAACCCTAAGAAGTTTTGCCTGCAGCTCTATGGGCATTTCACCAATCTCATCCAGAAATAGAGTTCCACCATTGGCCTCTTCAATCAATCCTTTCTTATCTTTTATTGCCCCTGTAAAAGCACCTTGTTTATGGCCGAAGAGTTCACTTTCCAGAATTTCTTTGCTAAAAGCAGAACAGTTAATCGCTACAAAAGTATTTTTCTTCCTTTCACTACCTTCATGAATAGCATTCGCAAAAACCTCTTTTCCGGTTCCTGTTTCACCCGTTAAAAGTACTGCAGCATCAGTTAATGCCACTTTTTCAGCCATTTTCTTTGCATACAATATTAATGGGGAAGTACCGATAATCTGCCCGAAACCTTTTATGGCTCCAGCTGGCTGCATCGTTCTTGTTCTGTTATCTTTTACCTTCTCCAAAGCTTTATAAACCAAAGGAATAATCTTCTCATTATCATCTCCTTTTACCAAATAATCATAAGCCCCATTTTTCATAGCCTGTACAGCATCGGTAATATTTCCGAATGCAGTCATCAGAATAATTTCCAAATGTGGATACTTGGTCTTAATAGACTTTATAAGATCTACTCCAAACGCATCAGGAAGCCTCACATCGCTTAGCACAACATCAAAGTCGTATTGCTCCAGCATCGTCATAGCAGAACGGGCTGTTGAAGCTTCTTTTACGTTAAAATTCTCTTGGGAAAGGATCATTCCTAATAACTTAAGGAGCTTGATCTCATCATCGATAATCAGAATGTTTCCTGACATTATAATTCTTTTTGGAAAACTGATACAAACTTATTGATTTTATTTGAGGAAAAGCCCTTTATCACGGAAATTAATTTCGCATATTCATTTCTTTTCAGGAGCTGTATCCTGCTATCCACTCATACTCCTCACGCCATTACACCCCAGCGCTCCCCCCAAACTCTCCAACTCTTTGTTGCGGGGTAACCGTTACTATCGGGGCTAGAATGAGTATGAATGATGGGTATTTGTTTATTAATTTAGTGAAGGACCTATTATTATGAGCAATAAGTAATTTACCATGAAGATCATTGTATGATCCTTTAATGTGCCAGTAATCCTAACACTTTGTCGTCCCATAGGAATCTAGACAATGGGGGTTCGTAATCTTATTCTACTGATTATGGATATAGCTTACTTCATAGCCTTATAATTGCTAAGGATCCTTCCAGAAATCCAAGATGAGATGTAGTCAATGACAATAGACTATGGGAAAAAGAATAGTAATGATACCAAGGAATATCCATGATAAAAACAAAGGTATTGATATAGCTAATATTCAATAGGGACGGGCAGTAGTCCTGAGCTTAGTCGAAGGGAGCCCGTTCAAATAAAAAAGAATAATCCAGTGACTTTAGCCAAAACTTAAGAATAAGTGGTTAGGGTTGTCGTTGGATTGAGTATCCTTGAGTTGTGGATTAGGTCTGCTTTATTCGTTGGGTATAACGCAAAAAAAATCCTTTATCTTTCGATAAAGGATTTTTAAAAATAAAATAAAAACTGGCGGCGGCCTACTCTCCCGCGTTAGCAGTACCATCGGCGCTGGTGGGCTTAACTTCTGTGTTCGGAATGGGAACAGGTGAGCCCCACCGCTAAAACCACCCTAAAGGTTGTATATAAGATATCAGTCTATAGATATCAGAGTTCAGACGTATTCGTCTGTTATCTAATGTCTTACAGCTGACATCTGTTTTAAGCGATAAAAACTTTCACAAAGAGCTAACCTTGCTGCACTTCCGTGCGCCATATTAGGCTATAAATCTACGGGTAATTAGTACTACTCGGCTATGACATTACTGTCTTTACACCTATAGCCTATCAACGTGGTCATCTCCCACGACCCTTAAAAGATGTCTCATCTTGAGGCGAGTTTCGCACTTATATGCTTTCAGTGCTTATCTCTTCCAAACGTAGCTACTCAGCAGTGCACCTGGCGGTACAACTGATACACCAGAGGTTTGTTCAATTCGGTCCTCTCGTACTAGAATCAAGCCCTCTCAAACATCTAACGCCCGCAATAGATAGAGACCGAACTGTCTCACGACGTTCTGAACCCAGCTCGCGTGCCACTTTAATGGGCGAACAGCCCAACCCTTGGGACCTTCTCCAGCCCCAGGATGTGACGAGCCGACATCGAGGTGCCGAACCTCCCCGTCGATGTGAGCTCTTGGGGGAGACTAGCCTGTTATCCCCGGAGTACCTTTTATCCTATGAGCGATGGCCCTTCCATACGGAACCACCGGATCACTATGTCCTGCTTTCGCACCTGATCGACTTGTTGGTCTCACAGTCAAGCACCCTTATGCCATTACACTCTACGCACGGTTACCAAGCGTGCTGAGGGTACCTTTGAAAGCCTCCGTTACTCTTTTGGAGGCGACCACCCCAGTCAAACTACCCACCACGCAATGTCCTTCTAAAAGAAGTTAGGCTCCAAGTAAGTAAAGGGTGGTATTTCAACGTTGGCTCCACCTACACTAGCGTGCAAGCTTCAAAGCCTCCCACCTATCCTACACATTACTTACTCAAAGTCAATACGAAGTTATAGTAAAGGTTCACAGGGTCTTTTCGTCCCATTGCGGGTACTCGGCATCTTCACCGAGACTACAATTTCACAGAGCTCATGGTTGAGACAGTGCCCAGATCGTTACACCATTCGTGCAGGTCGGAACTTACCCGACAAGGAATTTTCGCTACCTTAGGACCGTTATAGTTACGGCCGCCGTTTACTGGGGCTTCAGTTAATGCCTTCGGTTTAACCCTAAGCACCTTCCTTAACCTTCCAGCACCGGGCAGGTGTCAGACCCTATACTGCATCTTTCGATTTTGCAGAGTCCTGTGTTTTTGATAAACAGTCGCCTGGGCCTCTTTACTGCGGCCACCATTGCTGATGGCGTCTCTTCTCCCGAAGTTACGAGACTATTTTGCCTAGTTCCTTAACCATGATTCACTCTAGCACCTTAGGATTCTCTCCTCGACTACCTGTGTCGGTTTTGGTACGGGTTGCTTCACTTCGGCTTTTCTTGGAAGCACTTTCCCTACAGCAGCTTCGCCCGAAGGCTAGGCCTTGACTATTCCGTCAGTCTCCAGTAAGTACGGCACTCCGTCCCCTTTTTAGTGTGAGCAAGTATGGGAATATTAACCCATTGTCCATCCACTACCCCTTTCGGGTTCGCGTTAGGTCCCGACTAACCCTCAGCTGATTAGCATGGCTGAGGAAACCTTAGTCTTTCGGTGAGCGGGTTTCTCGCCCGCTTTATCGTTACTTATGCCTACATTTTCTTTTCTATCCGCTCCACAATACCTCACAGTACTGCTTCGGCGCAAATAGAATGCTCTCCTACCAGATGTACATAAAGTACAAATCCATAGCTTCGGTAATATGTTTATGCCCGATTATTATCCATGCCGGACCGCTCGACTAGTGAGCTGTTACGCACTCTTTAAATGAATGGCTGCTTCCAAGCCAACATCCTAGCTGTCAATGCAGTCCAACCGCGTTGCTTCAACTTAACATATATTTTGGGACCTTAGCTGTTGGTCTGGGTTCTTTCCCTCTCGGACATGGACCTTAGCACCCATGCCCTCACTGCCGTAGAACATTTATTAGCATTCGGAGTTTGTCAGGAATTGGTAGGCGATGAAACCCCCGCATCCAATCAGTAGCTCTACCTCTAATAAACTTATATACGACGCTGCACCTAAATGCATTTCGGAGAGTACGAGCTATCTCCCAGTTTGATTGGCCTTTCACCCCTACCCACAGGTCATCCGAAGACTTTTCAACGTCAACCGGTTCGGTCCTCCACTCTGTGTTACCAGAGCTTCAACCTGCCCATGGGTAGATCACAAGGTTTCGCGTCTAATCCTACTAACTATACGCCCTATTCAGACTCGCTTTCGCTCCGGCTCCGGTACTTAATACCTTAACCTCGCTAGTAAAATTAACTCGTAGGCTCATTATGCAAAAGGCACGCCGTCACCCAACATGTGGGCTCCGACCGCTTGTAGGCGTACGGTTTCAGGTTCTATTTCACCCTTCTATTCGAAGTGCTTTTCACCTTTCCTTCACAGTACTTGTTCACTATCGGTCTTTCAGGAGTATTTAGCCTTGGAGGATGGTCCCCCCATATTCAGACAGGATTTCACGTGTCCCGCCCTACTCATTTATCATCTTAATATACCTTTCGAATACCGGGCTATCACCGTCTACGGCCGTTCTTTCCAGAACGTTCTTCTAAATATATAAAGACTTTTGGGCTAATCCGCTTTCGCTCGCCACTACTTACGGAATCTCTTCGATTTCTTTTCCTCCGGGTACTTAGATGTTTCAGTTCTCCGGGTTTGCTCCTCCTAAGAGGTGACTGGTCTTCAACCAGCCGGGTTGCCCCATTCGGACATCTGCGGATCAATTCGTGTGTGCCAATCCCCGCAGCTTTTCGCAGCTTACCACGTCCTTCGTCGCCTCTGAAAGCCTAGGCATCCGCCATACGCCCTTAACGATTTCTTTCCTAATAATTATATTAGTTCAGTATTTTTTTGATAAACTCTCGTCTATCGATATTTTTATAAACTCGGCACTCGAAAGTGCTCGGTTATCTCTTTGTGATGTCTTTACCGTTAATGTCAATGATCTTAATGTCTTCTTGTCCAACTGATGAACAGATGTTGTTTTTGGCTCCTATCCGTAACTTTTAAATCAGTCTTCCAAAACTGTGGAGAATAAGGGAGTCGAACCCTTGACCTCCTGCGTGCAAGGCAGGCGCTCTAGCCAGCTGAGCTAATTCCCCCTCTAGTAGAAATTTTAAATTTTAGATTATAAATTTTAAATTATTTTTAATCTAAAATCTATAATTCATAATCTATAATTCCCTATAATTAGTAGTCTCGGGCAGGCTCGAACTGCCGACCTCTACATTATCAGTGTAGCGCTCTAACCAGCTGAGCTACGAGACTTCATTATTAATTTTAAATTTTAAATTGAAAATTTTAAATGATTATTTAAATCTAAAATCTATAATTTATAATCTAAAATCTCTCTATCCCTTTACTAATTTCTAGTGGGTGTTGTATTTTTAATATAAGCAACCAAACAAAAAACTAAAGCTATACTTTAAGTAAGTATTTTGTACTTGCGTACTGTTTTTTTTATCGTCAAAAGACGCTCTAAAATGAGATGTTCCAGCCGCACCTTCCGGTACGGCTACCTTGTTACGACTTAGCCCTAGTTACCTGTTTTACCCTAGGCAGCTCCTGTTACGGTCACCGACTTCAGGTACCCCAGACTTCCATGGCTTGACGGGCGGTGTGTACAAGGCCCGGGAACGTATTCACCGCGCCATTGGCTGATGCGCGATTACTAGCGATTCCAGCTTCATAGAGTCGAGTTGCAGACTCCAATCCGAACTGAGACCGGCTTTCGAGATTTGCATCACATCGCTGTGTAGCTGCCCTCTGTACCGGCCATTGTATTACGTGTGTGGCCCAAGGCGTAAGGGCCGTGATGATTTGACGTCATCCCCACCTTCCTCTCTACTTGCGTAGGCAGTCTCACTAGAGTCCCCAACTTAATGATGGCAACTAGTGACAGGGGTTGCGCTCGTTGCAGGACTTAACCTAACACCTCACGGCACGAGCTGACGACAACCATGCAGCACCTTGAAAAATGTCCGAAGAAAAGTCTATTTCTAAACCTGTCATTTCCCATTTAAGCCTTGGTAAGGTTCCTCGCGTATCATCGAATTAAACCACATAATCCACCGCTTGTGCGGGCCCCCGTCAATTCCTTTGAGTTTCATTCTTGCGAACGTATTCCCCAGGTGGCTAACTTATCACTTTCGCTTAGTCTCTGATTCCGAAAACCAAAAACGAGTTAGCATCGTTTACGGCGTGGACTACCAGGGTATCTAATCCTGTTCGCTCCCCACGCTTTCGTCCATCAGCGTCAGTTGTTGCTTAGTAACCTGCCTTCGCAATTGGTGTTCTAAGTAATATCTATGCATTTCACCGCTACACTACTTATTCCAGCTACTTCAACAACACTCAAGACCTGCAGTATCAATGGCAGTTTCACAGTTAAGCTGTGAGATTTCACCACTGACTTACAGATCCGCCTACGGACCCTTTAAACCCAATAAATCCGGATAACGCTTGCACCCTCCGTATTACCGCGGCTGCTGGCACGGAGTTAGCCGGTGCTTATTCGTATAGTACCTTCAGCTAGATACACGTATCTAGGTTTATCCCTATACAAAAGAAGTTTACAACCCATAGGGCCGTCGTCCTTCACGCGGGATGGCTGGATCAGGCTCTCACCCATTGTCCAATATTCCTCACTGCTGCCTCCCGTAGGAGTCTGGTCCGTGTCTCAGTACCAGTGTGGGGGATCACCCTCTCAGGCCCCCTAAAGATCGCAGACTTGGTGAGCCGTTACCTCACCAACTATCTAATCTTGCGCGTGCCCATCTCTATCCACCGGAGTTTTCAATATCAAATGATGCCATCTGATATATTATGGGGTATTAATCTCCCTTTCGAAAGGCTATCCCCCAGATAAAGGCAGGTTGCACACGTGTTCCGCACCCGTGCGCCGCTCTCAAGTCTCCGAAGAGACTCTACCGCTCGGCTTGCATGTGTTAGGCCTCCCGCTAGCGTTCATCCTGAGCCAGGATCAAACTCTCCATTGTATGTTTGTCTGACTCACTCAAAGTTTTAACGCTTTAGTTTTTCCTTACTTGGTTGTTATATTGTATGTCAATGATCTTTATATCTTTCGCTTTTTAATGAAGCACTCTTCTCTGTCAGTGGTACTCCATATTTGCGAGTGCAAAAGTAAAAATTTATTTTCATTTGACCAAATGTTTTTGAAAGAAATTTTAAAGTTTTTTAAGTAACCTTAATTCTTCCTAAACTCTCAATCTCTCTACTCCTGCGCTCCCTTAATTGGGACTGCAAAGATAGGAACTTTATTTTAACTCGCAAATTTTATTTACTAAAATTTAAAAGCTTTTTCCGTTCATTTCATTAAGTAGAATAAATGTTTAATGCTTATCTAAAAGCTCTTCTGCGCTTACCGAATCTCTTTCGTTTTTCAGTGGGGCAAAGATAACAACTTATTAACACGCAAAACAAACTTTATTAACTTTAATTTCATATTCACGTCATATTTTAATCTAATACTCTGATAGCATGAGTGAAAAATTTTAAACATTTGTTTGAGAGATTGGCATGGAGGAATAAAGAATATAAGGAAAGGGGGAAATAGGGGTGTTTTGTGAGAAAGTAAACGTATAAAAGGAATGGGTACTGTAAGGTATACATTATATATAATACATGAGGTAAATTTCAAAATTGTCTTTAAAGTATGTTTTGGCTAAAGCCAGTGGAAGGGGCTTAATTTGTTTGAGCGGGCTCCCTTCGACTAAGCTCAGGATTATAGCCCACTCCTACTGATGTACTTCTAGTGGCTTATAAATAATGATGAAAGGCTTTTTTAATAATACATTGCTGCTAAGCATTGTTGAGATCCTTACAGGATGACAAGGATGGTGCAGAGCAGAATGAGAAATAAAGGGACTATATAATATCAATAGTCTATACAATGTTTATTATGGGAGATTATAGCATGGAAGGGGAGTTATAAAATGTTTATAGGTAAGTGTTTTTTTAATTTTCCCACAGATGGCACAGATTGGCACAGAGGACTGGGAATAATTGGATACCCCCCCCGTCAAAAATTCAAAGAATTTTTGACGCCCCTCCAAAGGATGGGAATGATGGATGCCTTTCCTTATAGATAATGGTTAAGACTATTAATTAATGCCACCCTATTACCTATTACCTATTACCTATTACCTATTACTCATCATTTTAATATATGTCCCCTACCCTAGCCCCGATAGAAGCGGTTACCCCGCAGCAAGAGTTGGAAGGGCAGTGGCTTTGTTCGCGGGACTGTAAAAGCGCGAGGAGTATGAGTGGATAGCGGGATGAAGCTCCTGATAAAAATAATTGAGTGATATGATGCTTTCTCACACATCTTTAATCAGTGGATCTTCTTCTGCCTGATTTATCTGTTCAACTATACTAATAGATGTAATAGTCATAAAAGCGGAATCTATGTTTTTTCGATTGCTTACATTTGTAGTATATTCTTACTATAATAAGGATGAAATGAATTCATATATGACAGATAGAAAATATAAAGGAACGGTTCATACAGATACAAACCACTACGAATATACTACGGTAACCCATGATAAAAATAAAGTAAGAAGCTACACCCTGAAGAACGGACTGAAGGTTTTCCTTGCCCAAAACTTTGATGCACCAAGAGTGCAAACTTTTATTCCGGTAAGAACGGGAAGTAATAATGATCCTGCGGATAATACAGGACTGGCTCATTATCTTGAACACATGATGTTTAAAGGAACTTCTAAGATAGGAACTCAGAACTGGGAAAAAGAAAAGGAACTTCTGGACCAGATTTCTACCCTTTATGAAGAACATAAAGCTGAACAGGATCCTGAAAAGAAAAAAGACCTCTATAAAAAGATAGACAAAGTTTCTCAGGAAGCGAGCCAGTATGCTATTGCCAATGAATATGACAAAGCTATTTCCTCACTAGGTGCTACGGGAACCAATGCCCATACATGGTTTGATGAAACGGTTTATAAAAACAATATTCCGAATAATGAACTGGAAAAATGGCTAAAAATAGAAAAGGAAAGGTTTTCGGAAATTGTTCTGCGTCTTTTCCATACAGAACTGGAGTCTGTATATGAGGAATTCAACAGGGCTCAGGATAATGATTCGAGGCTGGTGAATTATGAACTGATGGCTGCTCTTTTTCCAACGCATCCTAACGGCCAGCAAACTACACTGGGCAGACCTGAACATTTGAAGAATCCTTCTATGAAGGCCATTCATAAGTATTTTGATGAATATTATGTTCCGAATAATTATGCTATAGTATTGGTTGGGGATTTTGATTTTGAAGAAACGATTCAGCTGGTAGATCAGTATTTTGGAACGCTTCCTTATAGAGAGCTTCCCAAAAAGACTCCTATTATTGAGCAGCCCATTACGGAAGTTGTGGAGAGAACCGTAAAAAGTCCTACTACTCCACGCGTTCAGCTGGCCTGGAGAACGGATAGCTATGGAACAAGGGAAGCAATGCTTGCTGATATCGTTGCGAATATTCTAAGCAACAGAGGTGAGGCTGGTTTATTGGATCTTCATATCAATCAGACTCAGAAAATGCTTTGGGCACAGGCTTTCTCCGTAGGATTAAAACAGTATGGCTACTTTTCTATTGTTGCGGTTCCGAAAGAGACTCAAACCCTGCAAGAGGCCACAAATATGGTTCTGGAGGAAATTGAACTTATCAAGAAGGGTGATTTCCCCGATTGGATGCTTCCTGCTATTATTAATGATTTCAAGCTTCAAAGAATGAAAGGTCTTGAAACAGCAGAAGGCCTGGCCACTACCTTATACGACATTTATATAAAAGGAAGAAGCTGGGAACAGGAGCTGAATGAAATGGATGAATACGCAAGTTTCACCAAAGAAGACGTTATCAGTTTTGCCAATGATTTCTTTAAGCACAATTATGTTGTTATTAATAAAGAAAAAGGAGTTAATGATAAGCTATTGAGAGTGGATAATCCAGGAATTACTCCTGTTAAGATTAACCGTGATGCACAATCTGAGTTTTTAAAGGAGATATTATCTGATACAACTGAAGACATTAAACCTGAATTCATCGATTATCAAAAGGAAATTGCAACTGATTCCATTAAAGGGAAAAAATTGAGTTTTGTAAAGAATAAGTACAACGATATTGCCCAGGTTCATTTTATTTTTCCATTTGGAAGTGATAATGACCGTGAATTGGGAATTTCCACTCAATTACTTCAGTATTTAGGGACAGATGAACTTTCTCCTGAAGATCTGAAAAAGGAATTTTTCAAAATTGGGGTCAGCAATGATTTTAAAACAACCAATAATCAGTTATTAATTTCCCTGAGCGGACTGGAAGAAAATATTGAAAAGGGAATTGCCCTTCTTCAGCAATGGATGTATCGTGTACAGCCCGATCAGGATATCTACAACCAATTTGTAGGCACTGTGCTGGAAAACCGTCAGGCTGTTAAAAAGGATAAAAACCGTATTATGACGGCACTTACTAATTATACTAAATTGGGAAGTGCTTCACGTTTTACAGATATTATCTCTAAGGAAGAGCTTGAAAACAGCAAGCCGGAAGTATTTACAGACCGAATGAAGAACCTATTCAAATATCCTTACCAGATTTTCTTTTATGGAAAAGATTTTGAAGCCTTTAAAGGATATATTGGTGAATACATTGAGATTGAGAGTCTTCAGATTTCAAAACCGAAACAATATCCTGAACCTGCTACCGGCGGAAATGTATACTTTATTAATTATGACATGGTTCAGATGGAAATGAGCAAAATTGGTAGGGGAAATATGGTTAATCCGGCTTATTTTGGAAAGGTGAATGTTTTTAATGAGTATTTTGGAAGAGGATTGTCTTCTATTGTTTTCCAGGAGATCCGTGAGAGCAAAAGTTTAGCCTATTCCGCTTATGTTTCTTATGCAGCCAATGCTGAACTGAATCATCCTGACTATATTACCACCTATATTGGGACACAGCCGGACAAGCTGATGATTGCAGTTGATACCATGAATGAGCTGATGAGTGAACTTCCTGAGGTTACCATCCAGTTTGAAAATGCTAAAAATGCGGCTTTAAAACAGATTGCATCTACCAGAATAACCAGAAACAATATATTCTTCAATACTTTAAGGTTAAAGAAACTGGGGATTTATCATGATTTCAGAAAAGACATCTTTGAACAGATCCAGGCATTGAAGTTTGAAGACATCAGACAGTTTTATCAGTCGGAAATTCAATCTGTAGATTTTAACACCGCCATTATCGGTAAAAAGGAAAACCTGAATATGGAAGCCGTAAGTAAAATGGGAACATTTACTGAAGTAAGTCTGAAGGATATTTTCGGACACTAAAAATAAAAAAGCCGCTCAATAAAGATCTTGAGCGGCTTTTTATTTTATAAACGATGAATGATTATTGATATGTTTACGTCATCATACAATCTCCATCTCCATCCTGATAATCTGGATTAAATCCTTCAGGAAGACTTTGGATCAACTGTTTATTAAATAGATATCTTCTTTCAAAATCACGTTCATAGATCTTTGGAAATGTTTTTGAATGTTCAATTTCTTTATTAAGATCCTGTTGATAACTGGTGAGAGCCTTTATTTTATTTTTAACAATAAAATAGCTCAAAAAGTCAATAAAATACTCCATATCTGATTGGGAAAACAAATACGGAATTTTAAGATATCCGTCCCGTAAAAGTAACAGAGAACAAGTTGTTAGAGAATTTTGGTGATCATATACTTTTATCCAGAAATATTTAAAAGTTTCTGCGTAGCTTGAAAACAGATATTTTTCATCTTTTCTTTCTCCTTTCAATACCCATGGATACTTTATAGACAGGTTCATTTCATTTGCATTTCTCCTGCTTTGAAAACCGGCTATAAAATCAGTACTTTCTTCATCAATATGATCAAGAATTTCAAAATGAAAATCTGGCTTCTTGATCAAAATATTTTTCATCGAAATTACAGAATTGGCCGTAGAATCCAAAATAGAAAAAAAGTGCTTAAGTACTTTTGTCTTAGGTTTTTTATCGGGGATAATGGTTGCTAAGTCTGTATTAAAGTAAAAGCGCTTCCCTCTTTTAGGAAAAATATACTCAAAAGCTCCTATTATATTATAAAGGGTTTCGGCTTCTATGGTAAACTCCGTAATAGCAATATGCCCCTCATAGTTTTCCATGGCTTTTTCCAGAAGCCTTTTTGCTATTTTTTTTCCCCGAAATTCTCCGCTTACATAGAGAGTACTTAACCATGCATATCTTATCACTTTTTCATCGAGTACAAAATGATCAGGGAAACATCCCAAATACCCAGCTAATCTTCCTTCAAAAAAAGCCAGAATAAGAAGCGTCTGTTCATCTGTTGCTTTTGGGTTTTGAATATGTGACAGGGCGCGATGTTCAGTGATGGGAAGGAAATCATACTGTCTGAATTCCCCGGATGATACAAAATCTTCCAGTTGTTTTTTATTGAATGTCTTCAGTTGCATCATTTTCTTATAATCATATTTTTATTGACCAGTATTTTCAATTTGAAATAAGCAATTTCTTTTTTCAGTATTCTTTCTGCGTCTTCACCCATTTCCATTGGAATTCTCTGAAAATTCTTTTGAACACTATCCAGCTTTACACCGGCTGCTCCAAAGCTGCAGTATATTTCTTTATTTTTAAAAAGTTCTTCAAAGAACTCATTTTTCACCCCGAAATCAGTGAAAGGAAATGCAAAACTGTCAAACAGGAAATCATTTTCTTTTAGGTAAGCAAAGGTTTTATTGATAGATTCCATCTGCTGATCCAGAGACAAAGCTCCGAATTTTGGATGATCCCAACTGTGAGAAGATATTCCAAAGCCTCTATGGGTAAGATTTTTCAACTCCTCAGTACTCAGATAAGGTCTGTGTTCTTGCAAATAGGATTGAAAATCAATTTCCAGCCTTTCAGCAAGCAGATCCAGAATGTCTTTTTCCTGGTATGTGATTTTTAAAATTTTCTCTTTCAAAGTTTCTACTGTAGTATGATTACTGAGAGAAAGGATTTTGTAAACCTCAGGATGTATAGACTTTTGTCTTTCCAGAGCTTCTATCAACAGACTCGCTTTGCATCTGAACATGATCTCTTTATTATCAATGAAAGCCGGATTTATAAAATTGCAGGCATAAATTCCTTTACGCTCCAGAATTGGAGCAACAGTATCATAAAACTCTCTAAAACCATCATCAAAGGTAAGTAAAGCAATTTTTTTTTGAGACTTAAAGCTCCCGGAAGTAAAATTTTTAAATTCATCCCAGTTTACCCACTGGAAATGCTTTGAAAAACAATCTATATCGGCTTCAAACTGCTTGGTGTTCTTATATTGGATCACATTTCTGATATGTGGAAGATTTTCATCAGAAACGCAATGATAAACAGGTAAACAGTAATCCAGCGGAAGAGTTTTCCCGAACTGATCTGTTTCAAAAGCAGTAAATAGATTAATGAGCTGATCCTTCATCCTAAAAATAAAAAGAATCTATTCAAAATAGATTCGAATAGATTCATTAAAGGTATAACTTTTTAAATTATTTTATCACTTTCATTTCATCAATAAGCCATTTAGCATCTGCAAATTTCTCAACGATGAAAAGGATATATTTTGTATCTACCATGATGTTTCTGCTGAAACGTGGATCGAAGTTAATGTCACTCATAGTTCCCTCCCACTGTCTGTCGAAGTTAAGACCTATCAGGTTTCCATTTGCATCAAGGGTTGGGCTTCCTGAATTTCCACCTGTGGTGTGGTTAGTAGCAGTAAATCCTACAGGAACATCACCGGTTTTGTCTTTATAGATTCCGAAGTCTTTTTTGTTGTAAAGCTCAATCAGTTTCTTAGGAACATCAAATTCATAATCTCCAGGAACATATTTCTCCATTACGCCTGCAAGGTGAGTCTGGTATCCGTAAGAAACAGCATCTCTTGGAGCTGACCCTTTGATCTTACCATACGTTACACGAAGCGTAGAGTTAGCATCTGGGAAGAATTTTCTGTCTTTATCTGTCTCCATTTGCTGAGCCATAAACTTCTTCTGCAATGCATCAATTTTTGCCTGAAGTGAAGTATATTGCGGATCTGCCGCTTTCATATAAGTCTCTTTCATAGAAACATAAAGCTGATAGACAGGATCTTTCTTCAATGTTTTAATCAGCTTATCCTGATTAGAGAATGCTTTATCAATATCTGCAGTCAGTGTTACTCCGTTTACAGCAGTTCTGCCTGTAATGATAGAGTTTTTAGACATATCTTCTACTACAGGGATGTTTGTATTTTCATCCTTATACTTGTTGAATCCTGCCGGTAAAAACTGAGGAGCCGTTTTGTTAGTATATAAAGCCAGTAATTTTGCGGTTACTTTAGCGTCAAGTTCTGCGCTATAGTCTTTATAGAAAGAAGTAAGTTTTGTTTTCAGCTTCGTAAGCTCCTTATCATCCATTCTTCCAGCTTCTACGGCTGCTACAAAGTCATAGTAATCTCCTGCAAGCTTCAATGTTTCTGCATTTCTTACCACTTCTGTGTAATAGGCATTGTTTAATGCATAAGGAGCCTGTTCATTGTAAAGTTTGTTCAACTGGTCTAAAGTTGTTTTAACTTCAGGATTTTTAGCAACCAGAGAACCTTCATACATTACTTTTTTCTCAACAGCATTGGATTTCTTTAATCCTTCTACTTCACCAATCCATTTTTTCCAGTAATTGGCTACAGATGCATATTTGGAAGCATATTTAATACGTGTTTCGTTATCTACACGCATTTTTTCGTCCAATGTTTTTAAAGCAACATCACGTACAGCAATTCTTGCAGGGTCAATATCTGTCATGATTTTTTCTACAGCAACTGCCGGAAGATATTCCGTCGTTCTTCCCGGGAAGCCGAATACAAATGTAAAATCATTCTCATTCTTATCCTTGATGGAAACCGGTAAATAATGTTTCGGCGTGTAAGGAACGTTATCTTTTGAATATTCTGCAGGTTTATTGTCTTTATCTGCATAGATTCTGAACATTGAGAAATCTCCGGTATGTCTTGGCCAAACCCAGTTGTCTGTATCGCTTCCGAATTTTCCGATACTTTGAGGCGGTGCCCCAACAAGACGAATATCTTTATACGTTTCGATGGTATAAGCATAGTACTTGTTTCCATAGTACATTGGCTTTATCATAATCGATTGAAAAGATTCAATTTTCTGAGAGTTTTTATACACCTCAATATTGTTATTGATCTTTTTAGTAAGCTCAGGCTCTGTAAGATGATCAGTTCCTTCCAAAATCTGGAAACTTACATCTTTTATATCTACGATAAAATCTACTTTTACTCCCGGGTTAGGAAGCTCGCCGTTCATGTTTTTGGCCCAGAAACCATTTGAAAGAAGGTCATTCTGAACCGTAGAATGTGCCTGAATCTGCCCAAAACCACAGTGGTGGTTAGTCAGTAACAATCCCTTCGGAGAGATGATCTCTGCAGTACATCCGCCGTTAAACTGCACCACAGCATCCTTTATGCTCGGTTTTTGAGGATTGAAAATATCTTTTGCAGAGATTTTCATTCCCAAATCCTTCATTTCCTTTTCATTCAGTTCTGTAGGAATCCACATTCCACCATATTGTTGTGCAAATGCCATTGCAGCCGGCAAAAGAAATACGGATAAAAGTATCTTTTTTGTCATAATCAAAATTTTGCCCGAATTTACGAAGAAAAATAGGAATCCCCCCCATAAAACGAGGGTAAAAATGTTAATACTGAATTTTGCTTCACAAATGAAGAGTGAATTATTGATGAGTATAAAACTGACAAGCAAAGCGAATTGGCTATTCACAATTAACTATTAACATCTTTCCAACCCATTCTCCTGGCTCAATTTTTGATTAAAGTTTGCCAGTTTAAAAATATACTTAAATTGATTATTATGATGAAAAACAAAACACTTATCCTTGGAATCGGAGCCGCTTTATTCCTTGCTTCTTGTTCTAAAAAAGAAACAGTAGATACCCAAACTTCGGGGACAGATTCTGCAGCGACGGTTCACCCCACTGTTGCAGACAGTACAGTTCATCCTACAACCCGTGCTCAAGGTGATACCTCTGAAAATGCTTTGGATTGGAACGGTACTTACGAAGCAACGGTTCCATGCGCTGACTGCCCGGGAATCAAGACTTCATTAACTTTGAATAATGATAAAACGTTCAGCATTACTGAAGAATATCTGGAAAGAAAATCAAAGAATGAAGATAAAGGATCTTTTGCGTGGGACGCTACAGGAAGTGTTATCACTTTAAAAGGTAAAACTGCAAATTATAAATATAAAGTGGGTGAAAATATGTTGATCCAACTGGATATGGAAGGAAAAGAAATCGACGGACCTAACAAAGATCTGTATGTATTCAAGAAAAAATAAAAATAAAGGCTTCGGCCTTTATTTTTTTGCTTTATTCTAAAACTGATACGCTATAATTTTAGAATCATCAATCAGCTCTTTCATCAGTTCTTCGTGATGGGTATTCTTTCCCGTAAGTCTCCAGGTTGCTGTAATATTTCCTTGTGTATATTGTTGTTTGATTAGCATATATTTTAAATGATGTCTTTTAAAAAGATCTTCACAATGCTTTAAATCTGCTGAAGTCATCACCCCTATTCTATATTCCCTTATCTTATTATAATTATCTATAAAGTTTTGCAGATAGGTTAAAGCGCTCAGAATAATAAGCACTAAAGCAGTTCCTAGAAGGGAAAAGTACACGTATCCGGAGCCTACAGCCATTCCTATGGAAGCAGTAGCCCAAATAGTCGTAGCTGTTGTGATTCCTTCAATCTTATTTTCCCCTTTAAATATCACTCCTGCTCCCAAAAAGCCAATTCCGGTGATGATATTCGCTGCAAGACGATCAGGATTTGCAGCGCCTATTTTGATGGAAAGAATGGTGAATAGGCAGGCTCCAAAACAAACGAGAATAAAAGTACGAAGCCCGGCTGATTTATTACGATACTCCCGCTCAGCTCCAATCAGTAATCCGAGGATTACAGATATAAAGATCAGTAACAATTCATTCTGAACTACATAGTGGTCCTGTAAAAATTCCATTTTCAAAATTTAACAATAGAATAAATTTACAATAAAATATTTTACGGAACTATTTTTGATGCCCAGACTTTGTGTGCTGCTGCTTAAAAAATGGGATGTAACAGAAAACTTTTGTAATATTACACTCTCAAATGGAAAAGTAAATCTTACACCTGCTTTTCAACAACAAATGAGGACTCGAAAGTTTGATAATATGGAGAACTCATTCTCAATAATTATAGTAAATAATACAACAAACAATACATTATGGACAAAGAAATTTCTCACTTCTGGCTGGGGTATTTTAAAAATGAAGAAGAATTTTATGCTTTTGTAGAAGAGGATGAAAATTATTATCTGGAAGAAGAAAATGACGATCAGTATGTTTCAAAATTTGCAGAATCTCAGAGCATTAAATGGTTTGATGATGACTTTATAGAATATGGTTTTGAAGATGAAAGATTGGGCTTGGTTGAAAAGTTCTCGGAATATTCTTATGCGGACCAATGGCTTCCTATTTTAGAACAGAAACTTAATGATCTAGGTCTGGATACTCCGGTAAATACCATCGTTTTTGCCAGCAGATTTGTGATTCCTAATCCTGTTTCTGTGGATGGAGAGGAAAACAAACTGTATTATATTGGCGAGATTGAGTTCGACGTTTAAATATTATAAAAGTAATAACCCCTAGCTGTATTTTTCTTTACCGTCAGGGTTTATTATTTAAAATCTCCCCCCAATTAATATACCATGGCCATCGCAAAAAAGGGACTCAGAAAGGTCATTGTAGGTGATGAAATCTTTTATTGGAAGATAAGAAAGAAGGTGTCACACAATGAAAGGCATGATGTTGAGTATGAAATTCCTGTTCAGCACGAGAACGAAGGACAAATTCTACTAATTAATGCAGGTTTCTGCAGATCTGAATCTTATGGACGAGAACCTATGGAAATTACTCCCGGTCTTATCCAATCCAAAATAATTGAAGCCATTGAACTTGGCTGGAAATTTCATCAATCCGGAAAGCCTTTAAGGCTGATGAACGGAAAATTGTTACTATAAAAATGATTTAAATATGGTAACCCGTAAATAATCTTGAATTGTTCAGAATATTTTTGTACATCAAAAGATTATAACTATGCCATTAACTAAATGTCCTCAATGCCAAAACCGCATCAATAATACTGCCCTTTTTTGTCCTCAATGTGGTTATTCTATAAAAGAAAATTTAAATAAAACACTTCCCCCAACTTCCAATATTCCGATAAAACGAAACAATGGATGTGGTATTGCAATACTCTTCTTCGGAATTGCTTTTATAGCATTCCTTATCAATAAATGCTCTGGAACAAAAGATAATTCTGGTTTAACAAAAAATACTGTAACTCATATTTCTAAAGAAGACAGTATTAAAAATAAGTTGAAAATTGATAGTATAAATAATCTTGAAAAAATTGAAGAAGAAAAGTTCTTAAAATCAAAAGCAGGAAAAATTCATAAAAAACATCCTGAGTGGTCTAAAGAAGATTGCATTAGTATTTCAGAAAACAAGATTTGGATAGGAATGCGCTATGATATGCTTGTATATATGAGGGGAAAGCCTGACAATGTAAATACTTCAAATTATGGAGATGGTCCAAACTATCAAGCATGCTGGCATGATTATGATGCGTCTTGTTTTTATTTTGATGAAAGTCAAATCATTACTTCCTATAACTAAATAAACAAAGGTGAACTGCTTAAGTTCACCTTTGTTTTAATTTGTGATTATAATATAAAATTAATGGGCTTCCAGCCAGTTATCCCCTACTCCAATTTCTACCAATAACGGAACCTGTGTTTTCAAGGCATTTTCCATTTCGGTTTTAATTAATTTTGAAGCTGCCTCAACTTCTTCTGCCGGAGCTTCGAATACCAATTCGTCATGTACCTGAAGCAGCATTTTTGTTTTTAATTGCTGTTCTTCCAGTTCACGGTCTATTTTAATCATAGCAATTTTCACAATATCGGCTGCACTTCCTTGTACCGGAGCATTTACCGCGTTTCTTTCTGCGTGTCCTCTCACTACAAAATTATTGGAATTAATATCTTTTAAATGACGTTTTCTTCCCAGAATGGTTTCAACATATCCCATCTGACGGGCTTTGTTCACCTGTTCTGCCATATATTCTTTCAGTTTCGGATAGGTTTCAAAATAGGCTTCAATCATCTGCTTAGCTTCTGTACGGGATAATCCGGTTTGCTCAGCTAAAGCAAAAGCTCCCTGTCCGTATATGATCCCAAAGTTTACGGTTTTAGCCTGGCTTCTCTGAGTTTTTGAAACTTCAGCTAAAGGAACTTTAAAGAGTTTCGCCGCAGTAGAAGCGTGAATATCTTCTCCATCCTGGAATGCTTTAATCATATTGTCTTCTCCTGAAATTTCAGCGATCAGGCGAAGTTCAATTTGTGAGTAATCGGCAGAGATGATCTTCTTTCCTTCTCCTGAAACAAAGGCTCCACGAATCTGCTGCCCTCTCAATGTTCTGATCGGAATATTCTGCAGATTCGGATTCACACTTGCGAGACGGCCCGTTGCTGCTGTGGTTTGAGAGAAATTGGTGTGTACTCTGTTATCTAATTTATCAATCTGTGAAGGCAACGCATCTACATAGGTTGATTTTAATTTCTGATAGGTTCTGTATTCCAGAATATGTTTGATGATCTCATGCTTTGAAGCGAGTTTTTGAAGTACATCTTCCGAGGTAGCGTACTGACCTGTTTTGGTCTTTTTAGCTTTCGGATCAAGCTGCATTTTTTCAAACAGAATTTCCCCTAACTGTTTAGGTGAATTCATATTGAATTCTTCTTCTGAAAGTTTAAAAATTGTTTTTTCCAGCTCTCTCAGATCATTTTCAAGGTCAATACTTTCCTGTGCCAGCCATTTTTCGTCTAAAGAAATTCCGGCAAGTTCCATTTTCGCCAAAACTTCCATCAAAGGCATTTCAATATTGAAGAAAAGTTCTTCCAGATTTTCCTTTTTCAGTTGTGGGGCAAACAGTTCATACAACTGGAAGGTTACATCTGCATCTTCGGCAGCATAATCGGTCTGAGTTCTCAGATCAGCATCTCTGAATGTTCCCTGTTTTTTTCCTTTCTTCCCGATAATGGTTTCAATGGAAACAGGTTTATAATTCAGGTATACCTCAGAAAGATAATCCATTCCGTGTCTTCCGTCAGGATTCAACAGATAATGGGCAATCATCGTATCAAACATCGCTCCTTTAACGGTGATGTCGTACTGTTTTAATATTTTATAATCGAATTTTAGGTTGTGGGCTATTTTCAGTAAATCTTCTTTTTCAAAAAACGGTCTGAAGATTTCAAGCGTCTGCAAAACTTCTTCTCTGTTTTCGGATAAAGGGATATAATATGCCAATCCTTTTTTATAGGAGAAACTCATTCCTACCAGTTCTGCTTCCAGCTCGTTTAATGAAGTAGTTTCTGTATCAAAACAGACCGTTTTTTGCTTTAGCAGATTGTCTACCAGTTTTTTTTGAGCTTTCGGATTGTCTATAAACTGATAAAAGTGGTCATTATGCTCAATGGAAGATTTTGTAGAGGTTGCCTGATCCAACTCCTCGAAATTAGCAAAAAGGTCAAGTTGCATTGCCTGCCCTTTTACTTCTGTTCCTGCCGGAGCTGCCTGCTTTACTTCTACTTCGCTTACTACAGCTATTTCTGTAGCTGCAGGAGCAAATGCTCTGTAAAGGTTTTCATACAGTCTTCGGAACTCTATTTCTTCAAAGACTTCTTTTACTTTTTCAAAGTCAGGAGTTTCAAGATCATATTGTTCCTGATGGAATTCAACAGGGACATCACAAATAATAGTGGCTAGTTTTTTTGATAGAATTCCACGCTCTGCAGAAGCTTCTACTTTTTCTTTAAGTTTTCCTTTTAGTTGATCTGTATTGGCCAACAGGTTTTCAATACTTCCGAATTCTTTAAGGAATTTCATGGCGGTTTTCTCTCCTACCCCTTCCAATCCAGGGATATTATCCACCGCATCTCCCATCATAGCCAGATAATCGATAACCTGCTTAGGGTCTTCGATCTCATATTTGGCTTTCACTTCTTCTACACCCAGAATTTCGATATCACCACCTTTTAATCCCGGCTTATAAATTTTGATTTTATCTGTAACCAGCTGTGCAAAGTCTTTATCAGGTGTTACCATGAATGTGGTATACCCTTCTTTTTCGGCTTTGCAGGCAATAGTACCTATTACATCATCCGCTTCATACCCTTCAACCCCAAGAATTGGAATATGCATTCCTTCCAGAATCCTGTGAATGTATGGGACTGCAATTTTAATGGCTTCAGGAGTTTCACTTCTGTTAGCTTTATAGTCTGCGAAATCATCGGTTCTTACGCTTGCTCTTCCTACATCAAAAACAACAGCCAAATGGGTGGGTTTTTCTCTTCTGATCAATTCGATCAATGAGTTGGTAAAGCCAAAGATGGCAGAGGTATCCAAACCAGTACTGGTTAATCTCGGATTCCTTATCAATGCGTAATATCCTCTGAAAATCATCGCGTAAGCATCGATGAGAAACAGCCTTTTATCTTGTGTTGCGTCCATATTATCTATAATGAACAAATATAAGAAAATAGGAGGATAATTTGTTAGTTTTGGGGTGGGATTCGGGGGCCGAGATGCGGGATGTGAGATACGACAGGCAGATGGAAAGAGTAATGGTTAATTTGCTCAATAAGTAATTGTTTGTAGATAAAGGGAATTCACTATTGACTCGTGGAGCAAAATTGAGTACTGCCTTTTTGGATACTAAGTTTAACAGGTTTTGGCTTGTTTTCGATAGTGTATTGGCTAAAAAAACAGAACAGTACACTCTATGAGCATACTGTTCCATTAGTTTTTTTAAGTTTTGTTGTGCGGGCTTATTTACCTGCTGAAGGCCAAAGACCTGCGTACTGAGAAGTACCGTAGTCGATAGTTTCAGCACTTACTACGAAGCTTACCAACATACTGTTGCTGTCTACTGCGTCGAAGTCTACTTCGTGTTGGATAACGTATCCGTTCTCCCATTTCAAAGTGATTAGTGTTCCTTCTTCGTGAGATTTGTTGAAAACAATTTCTCCTACTGTCGGCTTATATTTTCCGTTCAATAAGCTTTCCAGGATGTCTGATTTTTCAGTAGCTTCTACTGTAACTTTGATTAATGCATTAGAAGGGTCTGAAGCTACACGTCCTGATACGTCTGTTGATCTTGATACGCTGTAGTTCATTTTTAATAATTTCTGACCTTCTCCGTTGTTGAATTTTAAGATTCCTCTTGAGTTTCTTTCTGCCATGATTGTAAATTTTAATCGTTAGTAATATTTTGTTATTCAATAATTGTAAGACAAAGATAAAGGCCTTCAGGTTGAAAAAAAAGCTTTTAAACAGAAATCTGAAAAATTGTAGTAGTTCTACGATTTTATGTCGTAATTCTACGACAATGGAGTTAACATAAACCGCAAATACTTATTAATAAATATTTTAACTATAATTAAAAATTCACAATAAAACATTAATTATTACACTTCAAAGAGAAATATTATATTAAAAAACCCACTTTATGGCTATTTAAAAATCATCCGACCTTCATCATTTATAGTTCAGTTTTACTGGTGGATTCATTACTATTCATACTCGTAAATAAGCTCAAATTTAATGATCGGAATACCAATATATATTCTGAAACTTATTTTTAGTCTTAATTTTTGTGAACTGCAATTCTTTTTGAGCTTCTTTCAGCAGTCTTTTTAATTCTGCTCCTTTCTCTTCATCATAACGGCTTCTGTATTCTATATCATGCAGATAAATATGTTGTGTATTCTTCATACAAAACTTAAAATATATTTTTGAATTGCGTAATTGCGTTGTCTTTGTCTCATAGTCATATGAACAGAATCCTATGATATCTGCCTTAGCATATTTTACATATCTATTATTGTTTTTTTTCAGATAAAGATAATTATCATCAAACCAGATGGTCATTTTTACGGAAATGGCTTTTAGAATCAAATAACATGTTCCCAAATACAACAGGGTAACAATTGTCATTAAAGAAACACTGAAATTAAATAAAAAATAATACAGTATTCCATATAAAACCATAGAAGGGATGATAACCAACACCGTCCAGCCTGTATGAAACGGTAAAACATTTTTTAATATGAATTCTCTTCTTCTCATATCTATATCCTAAGCTCCAAAGCAAATTCCATAATACACAAGAAATCCACCCAGCAGAAAAAACAGTTTAAATCCTGTTTTTATTTTGTCTGCATTATTGAGTACAAATTTTACAGGATTCTTATCCAGATTCTGCGCATTATGCGTCTGATGAAATCTAATCAGTATATTATCTAAGATCACTTCTGTAAATAGCAAAACAAAGAAACTGTAGAAGAACAGGGAAATAATTCCCAGACAGATATTAAAAAGTTGTTTTTCGTAGATCAGAATACTACGATCAAAATTCTTAGCGTATAATAAAAATCCCAAGGGAGCTATTATAAAAAACAAAACCCCTGCAATGATTCCCAATCCCGTAATACGTAAAGCTTTATTTTTTGGATACAGTACAGGTAGTCTGAAAAGCAGCCAGCCATACGAAACCATAAATGCAATGTATAATAAAACTTTCATCCTAATCGTTTTTCTTTAGTATTACTTATGATCAATATAATAAAAAAAACCGGTCATTAAAAGCGTCATCACCACTCCTGCAATCCCTAAAATAAATAAAACAACCTGCCATGGCTGCATTTTATTGATGATTGAATATTTTATTTTTTCTCCTTTTACAACATAGACTCCGAAGTTAGGAATGATGGTAGTATTGATGATATTTCTGAGCTCTTTCTTATTGAAATTTTTATGGATATAAGGTTTCATGTATTGAACAAAGGTATCCACCTCATCAATGTCTTTTTGCGATGAAAAGGGAGCCAGTCCTGTGTCTCCTACTCTTATTTTGATGATATCATCGGCTGTTTTAATCGTCAGGTATCTTAGTCCTGTATTACCAAGATTTTTGATCATCTTAATTTCAGATGCCTGAAACTGATAGTTCAGATTTCTAAATGTAATGTGAAAATGATTATCTTTTATAATGATGGTCCAGGTCTTTTCTTTAACGAGTCTGCTTAATTGCTTGAGTGTAATCATGCATACTCCAATAGTCATAATACTGGCAAAAGCCACTGATTTTAGAAAATGAATGTTGGGAAACAGCAGATCGCCTCCAAATAAAATTCCCAGCATGGTACACAACCCAGGAATAATTAATAACAGCGCCAGTCTAAGTTCTGTTTTGAAATCCAGCCCCTGAAAACTAAATACTCTGTCTTTCATTGGTTTTGGTTATCATCGTTTTTCTTTCTGCTTAGGATAATAAATTTACTTATTTTGATTTCGCTCCAGAGAATCCAGAATGTTTAAATTTCTTTCACT
Source organism: Chryseobacterium sp. StRB126 (assembly GCF_000829375.1). Classification (NCBI taxonomy): domain Bacteria; kingdom Pseudomonadati; phylum Bacteroidota; class Flavobacteriia; order Flavobacteriales; family Weeksellaceae; genus Chryseobacterium; species Chryseobacterium sp. StRB126. Next base: position 1,459,366 of record NZ_AP014624.1, on the reverse strand, counting down.
ATATGGGTTACCCAGTTTGCGTGATTCTTCCATGAAAAGCCTTCCTTTTTTATAGTCTTTATCTTCGATATAAGCAATTCCTAATAGATTGATAATCTTGGTATGGTCATCTGTACTGTAATTTTTATTTTTATAAGCAGGTTCCAAATACCGGATTGCATTATAGGGTTCTCCTACTTCCAGATATGAATTGGCCAATGGTATTACAATTTCAGGGTGTTCTTTTAAATCTACCGTTACAAACTGAGTAATTGCAAAACCATATTCTTTACGTTCATAAGCTTTCCAGCCTTTATCCAGCCGTTCACTATCTCCAAATGAGAAAACATAATTATTTTTTGCAACAGCAATTATGCCTAAAGCAGCGATTATGCCTATGATGATGGATGTTGTTTTTTTCATGGTATATTATTAGAACAGAACTACACAGATAATACTAAAGCAATATTTATAATAATGATTGACTTCAGTTTATTTTGCATTATTTCTTTAAAAAAAGAAATAATTAACTCCTAATACAACAATAGGAATTCTTATTATCAATCCTAAAATATATCTAAATCCAGATCCCTTCATTTAGTACAACAATACTTATAGCGAATAAAACACGAAGTTTATGAAGTGTAATCACTTATATTGATTAATAATTTTGTGCGATTATCTTTTCCCCGATTATAAAACACTTATACTCAAAATTTTACAATACAAATAGATGCCAAAAATTAAGTATTGAAGCCTTAAAAGTAAATTCTCTATTCATTTTCTAATTTTCTGATTTTAAATTCAAACAAGGGCTAGGTAAACCATATTCCTGTTATCAGTAAAATAATTTTGGAATGAATTTCTCTTAATAGCTACTTACTTTCTCCTGATACATCTTATTATCAATTCTGTGCTGCATTGATTGTAACTCCGCCCGCTGACTGGTTTGCAAACGAATCTGCTAATACACTAAAAGTCCATTCGTTGAGAGGCGAAACCAGTAAAGGAAGTACCAATCCTGCCACATTTATTGCGCCTCCAAAACCTTCAGTAGCCTGACCTTTCATTGCTTTATTGGTTTCAGCCCGATGTTCATTAATTACTCGATTACCTTTATTACTTGTTTTTTCTCTTGGAAGAATTTTTCCACTACCTTTTCTTTTCATGGCTTCTACTGCCTGAGCTCCGGATCGGGTTTTCTTCATTTCTGCTACTATTTCTGCTATTCTAGCTTCCCGTTCTGCACGGGTACCCTTCAGATTCATAATCTCTTTGATATACTTTTCATTCTGATTTTGTCGATATTTATCATAAGAAAGATTGAGTAACTCTCCAGCAGCATTAGTTTGTGATGTTCCGATATATGGATCATCAGGAGTGTCTACCGTAAAGGAACTTTCCATATTTTTGCGTGATGCCAGCATCTGATCATAAGTAGTATTACCATCACCACTGTATATTCCCTGCATTCCTTGCGCCTCCCAAGTAGAAATGGGTTGAAAAATAAGATAGGCACCTATAATTCCTACTGTAGCTTCTTTTCCACCTGCCAAAAGACCTGGTCCCAATGCGCCTAATCCACCACCGGCAGCAACAGCCGCAGTTCCAGCTGAAAGCCCGACACCGTATCCGAAAAGTCCACTGATTACAGCTGTTAAGCTGACTTCTCCCCAATTTCTGAAAGCCACATTTTTTGCTGCAGCCTTTGCTTCTGCTTCATCAAGAAATGGAGTAAGAATTCCCGGACCGGCAGAACATTTAAGAAATGATTTTTGAGTAAGGGCTTTATGTCCTTCAAATTTCACACTTGAATGAGGATTGACCCATTCTACAAGATTAGGGTTACATTTTGTACTGTTTGATGCTATAAGCACTGTTGCAGCAACAGCTACTGCTCCTAAAACAATAGCTCCTACCCCAAAAGTACAAATTGAAAATGCTACAGCCAATCCCAGCGCTAAACCAGCTACCAAAAATGACCATGCTGCAGCCTGCCCCCAATTGCTCTTGCATTCAAAATCATCTTTTAAAACTTTATCTACTTCTGTAAGCAGGGGCTGTTTCTCTGATTTATAGACTACAGAAAGATTCCACATTTTAGGATCTACAAGTAATACTCCTGGAGAGGGATTCATCTGATAGCTACAAACTACATGTGTTTCCTGAGGAAGATACCTACTCATAATTTATAAATTTTCTTTATTTGATTTTTATTTGTTCCAACAGCAATTTCCGGGGAAAAACCATCGAGTTTCCAATAATTACTAATAGAATTTACAAACTTCGGTGTCACAAAATTTAATGAATATGTGTTTTTATCGGTTGTATAAAACAATATTCGTAAAACCTTTTGATCCGCCGCATTCTCTACTACGTGAACTTCATGAATTTGTTTTTTAAGTAAAATAAATTGTTGAGAACCTTTAAAAGTCAAGGCATCTCTTGTTAATTCAATGACTTTAATTCCCGAAGTAAAATAAAAGTAGATATATACCAGAGAACAATATAAAAACAAGAAAGGAAGTGTTACCAAAATTTCCAAAAATGCATTTTTAGTCCTTGTTATTATTCCTATATCGTTTTTATATGGTGCTATTATATTTCTAAATAATAGCATAAAAGCGAAGCCAATTATAACGAAAATGATGAATTTAACTTTAGGATTTTTGATCAGAAAAGAGTTTACCGGAATCTGCTCGCCTGTATTGGCTATCTTACTTTCATTATCCCCATTCAAATCCATTAAAAAATCATTGTATTCCTGTGTACTGCTCTGAAATGGATGTCTTGAAACAGTAATTTTATTACCATCAAATGGAAACTGGATTTTATGATCTTCTATTCTTATTTCATTTTTAAGGAGTGTATAGCTTTTCTTTTTGTAATCTATACTTATAGATTGATCAATAAACCTGATACTTCCTTTTGACGAAAAAATATACTCTAAAATCTTATAGATAATAATACCATGAAACATGTAAAATAAAAAGAGTACAAAATATAGAAAAGTACTGTTAATATTAAGATTAGGCGAGTGAATTACATCAGCAAGATATTCCCAACCCGGTACAAAATAAGAATACAACAGCACAATAAGGAGTGTTAAAATCACAACACCTACCTTTTTACTATTGTTTAATGTTTTTATAAAAATCATATCTTTTCAGAATTAATGAATGCATTTATATTTTTCTCAGATTAAATATACATTCAGATTTTATATTATTCTCTATATTTTCGATGATTGACAGCTCTGCTTTCTCCAATGTCTTTGTTTTCAGATTATAAGTAAACAGATTTCTCATATCAAGTTTATACTCAGAAAATTTATATTTTATAAGGGGCTGATGATACTTTTCATAGCCTTTGGTTACTTTGTCCAATAGTTCTTCAGATTCAACCGTCTCCCAAACTTTTCTGATAGTAATAAGATCTTCATCTTTTTTCAGTACATCATATCTCACTGTCATAGGGACAACCACATCCGGAAAAAGCTGTGATTGATAGGTATATTCTTCTGATTCCATATTTTCATCTGCATTATACAGATACTTATCTAGCAGGGTAAGATAAAAAAGATCTCTGTTATAATCTTTTTCGTCATTATACTGACTGGAAAACTGTAAATCTCCTTCCTGGATAAGCTTCAGATACTCCTGAGGCTTTGTTTGTTTTACCACTTTGATAAATTCAATTTCGTTAAGTTTATTTTTTTTAAACTGTTCCCAATTTTTCTTTATCTTATTTTTATCAGCAATTTTACTGAATCTTCCAAGTGTATTGATTTCTACCAAGCAGTCATTTCTGATATAATCTACTTCGGATACAAAGTCGAAAACACGGGATAGTGCCGGTGGATTAAATTCATAAAAAAAATCGCAAAGCTTAACCTTCACCAGGTGATTTGTTAAATTAAAATCTACTTCATATTCTTTTTTAAGCTGAGAATAGCTTTTTATTTCGTCTTCTATTCTGGTTATATTCAGTTGTTCAGCTCTATATCTGTTTTTTTTTTCGAAAGATGTATAATCAATGTTTTTTTTCTCTTCTTTATCTTTTTGCAGTGGTATTATCACTGTATCAATATGAATGGGCAGATAATTTCCAAAAAACTGCTGAGTCACTGGTGAGTGTGAATTATGAAAAGCCAGCAGCTCCTTCCCTGTCATTTGATATTTTTCCGCTATTGACTCTAATGAATCTCCCCGTTTTATCTGATACTTGCTGTATTCCATACAATGGATTTCTATTATTAATAATTAAAAAAATTCCAGTTTCCGTTCTGACTGAATCTATTGATGAGGATTAATTAATATCTACTTGAGCTCCTTTAATGGTCACATTACCATCTATAACTATTCCTGGATTTCCTGCTTTTTTTCCAACATTGGTAAGACTAAGTCCTTCTATATTCACAGTATCAGCCTTCACAGTAATAGCAGTTTTTGAGATTTCAATACTACTGTTTCCCACTTTAATCGTTATTTTTTCAGCTCCGGTTAAATCAATAACTCCTGCATTATCCATTTTAAATACGCTTTTCCCTTTTCCTACATCAACTTTATGCGTATTACCAACGTCTGCGGTATGATCGCACCCTACTTCAAGTTTCTTATTGTTGCCAATTTTATCAGTTTTGTCATTGCCTACTGTCTTGTTGCTGTTATTATTGGCATTATGAACTACATTTCCAGAACCATCAAAAAACATATGAGCCCCGCCCTGATCTTTAAGGTTCATGGATCCAGCTCCATTGTCATACATTAATTCTGCTCCACTCCTTCCACTAAAGCTCATCACATTATTCCCGGCACCTCCTCCGGCACCAATCCCTCCATGGAACATTCCTCCCATGACAAACGGACGGTCAGGATGCTGGTGTACGAAATTGACAATAACCTGATCTCCCACTTCGGGGACAGACATAAAGCCACGATTCTTGCTCACTTTATCACTGCTTCCTGCATCAGGAGACATAACACGTATAAACTCCGTAATATCTGGTCCGCTTTGCCAGTCGAATTGTACCTGAACTCTTCCCTGATTCTGAGGGTCTGTATTGGATATTACTTTGGCAAACTGAGCTTCTGCTCTTGGGGTTTCAAATTCCGGACGTGGGATATAGCCTGTATCTGCGGCAATGGCTTCAAATTTACCGTCATAATATCCTCTGGCATCTACCTCATGGGTCACCTCAATAATCATCAGTTTGGTGAAATAAGAAGTTTCATTGCTATCGGATTTACGCATTTCAATATCTGCAGTGCATCCCGGATATAAGAAAGGTACAGTAGTCGTTCCTGAGGTGATAAAGACTTCTGAAGCTTTACTTCCGGCAGTCCCTTTTTGAGAAGCATCAATATCCATGAAAGATGAGGCCTTTATTGGAGCCACTCTTAAAGATGGAGTGGTAAACGTTTTTTCTGAAATTTCGTAAGCACGTCTAGCAATATCCGAAGTATGATTGATCTTTGAACTTCCCCCCGTCATTTTTTCATTTTTACTACTGTTGTAGCCATAGAAAGACGGGCTTACGTGCTGAGCTTTCATTTTGATGGCAATATCACTTACGCTGCTTCCATAAGTAAGTTTCACTGGTTTTTCCTGCGGTGGAAGTTTTCCGAAATGCAGTACTTCTCCGTCATAATAAAACTGTTCACCATACGCTTCTGCCATTCTTGCCAGATAGTTATAGTGCGTTTCTTCATATTGTGAGCTATAGGAAACATTTCCATGCTGAGCATCTACCCGGAAATCGAATCTATTTTGTCCTAGTCCTTCACTGATTACGTGATAAGCAATACTATTAAGGCTGATAGGTTGACTTCCTCCAAAACTCTGAATGTGAGGTGCTGCATCTAATAGTACTGTAGGGCTATATCCTTTAAGTACAATATTTCCAAGGCTTCCTTTTTCCTGGCTGAAACCAACTTCTGTTACAACACCTACAAAGTTACGTTCAGCTCCTTGTATAATATCTTTATATTTAAAAACAACGGTTATCCTTTTTCCAAGGAAATTCTGTGCTTCTTCAAGATTATGGTTTTCTGCATTTCCCAATGTATCATGGGCCAGGATAAGGTTGAATTCATGATGCTTGGCAGCACTTTGTACCAATTTAAAATGTTTAAAATGCTTGATGATCTGCCCTTCGATTATTACATCCAGTTTCACCACACGGTTGATTCCGGCAATGATACTTTGAGGAATGGCTTCTGCATTATGTATTTTTGAAGTAGGCTGTTTGGCCCACACTTTATTTTCAATGATAGAAGGATTGTTTGGAACAAAATTCTGGTTCATAAACATATTAGCTCCTTGTACAGCGCTCATACCCTGTTGTCCAGCTTTTACAGCTTTCTTCACTTTATTACCCGCTTTACTTACCTTTTCTTCTGCTTTTTTGGTAACGCTTTCCTTTACATTTTTCAACTGCTCTTTGCTGTCTTTCATATCAGTCTTTGGGCTATCTACTTTAATTGTCTTGTCATCCTGAAACATAGTGTTTGTGTTTAAGTTAAAAATTAAATAAACTGCTGATTATCCAGCAACAGAATCAAAAAATATAAGGTTAGATCTACAAAATTTGCTTGTTAAAAGGCTCATGTCTGAAATCTATAGGTCCTTATGAAAAAACAGGACAGCATACTCTTTCGAGCGCACTGTCCTGTACCAATTTTATTTTTACTAAGATGATGAATAGGCTTATTTACCTGCCGAAGGCCACAGTCCAGCGTATTGAGAAGTACCGTAGTCGATAGTTTCGGCACTGATTACGAAGCTTATCAACATACTGTTGCTGTCGATAGCATCGAAATCTACTTCGTGTTGGATAACGTATCCGTTCTCCCATTTCAAAGTGATTAATGTTCCTTCTTCGTGAGATTTGTTGAAAACAATTTCTCCTACTGTCGGCTTATATTTTCCGTTCAATAAGCTTTCAAGGATGTCTGATTTTTCAGTAGCTTCTACTGTAACTTTGATAAGAGCGTTAGAAGGGTCTGATGCTACACGTCCTGATACGTCTGTTGATCTTGATACGCTGTAGTTCATTTTTAATAATTTCTGACCTTCTCCGTTGTTGAATTTTAAGATTCCTCTCGAATTTCTTTCTGCCATGATTTGTAAATTTTAATCGTTAATAATATTTTGTGATTCAGTGATTGTGTAGCAAATATAGAGGGTCTTTTTTCGGAAAAAAAACTTTTACCTATAAATCTGAAAAATTGTAGTAGTTCTACGACTTTTTGTAGTAATTCTACGACATTGGATTTAATAACTCTACTTAACCACGCTATATAAAGGAATTTTAAAAACGCATAAAACCCTGAGCAGATGTAGAATTTTACACATTAATGAGAAATATTAATATCTTTTAAGGAAATATTAACATATATTAACCTTTGCTTAAAAGCATAAAATTAGAAAATAAAGCACCCTAATTCTTGACTATAAAATATAAAAAAACACCTCTTTTATTCAAAAAAACTATTCTCAGTAGTGAATTATATGAACCCACCCTAATTTTGATCTTCTTTTTGAAGATTAAACATATCAAAAAAAATAACCAAACCTATTTACGGTTTGGTTATTATAAATATTATTGGTTGGTTTAAGGTTGTACTCCTGCACCAGCTCCTGCACTTTCTTTGATTGATCTGGTAAGAATTTTATTCTTTCTGAGAAGAAAATCCGGCATCAAATCGGTAGGAAGATAGAAAGAACTTTCGCCTTTTTTTTGCAATTCTTCTGTAATTCCCGGGTTCCAGGCAAGAATTTTACCTACCTCCACATCCAGCTCATCGGCTATTACATTCAGGCTAAACCCTGCATTGATCTCCGTTTCAGATAATGCTTCATCATTCACTTTTCTGTTTCCACCTTCAAAGAACACTTTATTGATTCTTGCAGAATTATAATTGCTTAATACGCTCTGAAGCTCTCCCGTGGCATAGCAGGCATTCAGATATTTTTTCACATGATTGATGGTTTCTGCAGGAAGGTATTTAGAGAATTCGTGGTACTGGCTGGAACCTGCAGCCTGCATAGCCTTGGCTACATTTCCTTCACCACAGTTATAAGCAGCTACTACTGTTACCCAGTTATTGTATTTTTTATACAAATTAGCAAGGGAAATAACTGCTGTTTTTGTGCTTTTATACACATCTGTACGTTGATGTTCTGCAAGACCATACTGATTGGCATGCGCTGTCATCAGCTGCCATACTCCTACAGCTCCGGCTCCGGAGGTAATATTTTTGTCAAAATGGGATTCAATCAAAGCTAAGTTTCTTAAATGTTTAGGAAGCCCTTTCTGAAGAAGTAATTGCTCAATAAATTCAACAAGATCTTTGTTGGAATTAATGATTCCCTGGTATTTTCTCACACTGCTTTCCGAAGTATCTGATGCCGCAAGAAACTGCCCGTTTACTAAAACAACAGTTCCCAAAAGCATTACGCCTGTAAAAATATTTCTGACGATGGTTTTCATCTTACTATTATTTATAAAGCAAAAAGGCGAATTTTATCAATTGGCCTTTTTGCTATTTACTTTTTAATTAATCTACTTTCCAGCTTAATTTTTCTTCTTCCTTATTCCAGTCTACATGAATGGTTTGTCCGGATTTCACTTCTTCTCTTACGATCATTTTGGAAATAGGTCTTGCCAGCTGTGCACGGATTACTCCGGAGATCTGTCTTGCTCCATATTTACTACTGAATCCACCAAGAGCAAGATTTTTTACTGCCTCATCCGTTATCTTTAAAACAATTCCAAGTCTGGTTAATGAGGTATGAAGAGATTTTAACTGAATATTGAAAATTCTTTCTGCGATAGATTCCGTTATGGGTGCAAAAGGAATAATTTCTGTAATTCTGGCTAAGAATTCCGGTCTGAATCTTCCTGAGTTCGACATAATCTGCATCAGTGAGAATGATTCAGGAACTTTTCCTTCTTCAAACTGTTTTACAATCTCTTCACTTCCGATATTAGATGTAAATAAGATCAAAGCATTGCTAAAGTCTCCTTCTTTTCCAAGTTTATCATGTACTTTTCCTTCGTCCATAATCTGAAGGAATACATCAAACACGGAATGGTGGGCTTTTTCAATTTCATCAAATAAAACAACAGTATAGGGTTGTTGTCTGATCTTGTTCACCAACATCCCTCCTTCTTCGTATCCTACATATCCCGGAGGCGCTCCATACAGTAATGCTGCTGAATGTTCTTCTTTAAATTCCGACATATCAAAACGAACCATGGCCTTCTCATCATTGAACAATAGTTCTGCCATTGATTTAGCAAGCTCTGTTTTTCCGGTTCCGGTAGGTCCTAAAAGGAAGAAAGATCCAATTGGCTGTCCCGGTTTGTTTAATCCGCTTCGGTTTTCAACAATAGCATCGGAAAGGATTTTTAATGCATGATCCTGACCTACGACCCTGTTCAGTAGAAGAGTCTCCATATTCAGGAGCTTTTCTTTTTCCTGTGCCTGAATTTTACCGATTGGAATATTGGTTTTAGCAGCCATTACAGCAGCCAGTTCCAAACGGTCTACTTTTTCTCTTTTTTTAGCAGCATGCTGTAAAAGCTCTGCATAAGTATCTTCAATGATCTTTTGGATCTGATCTACCGGCATTGAGTTGTCCAAAGCAGGCTGCTCACTTAATGATCCCCATAAAATAGGGCTTATTTTGTCTCTTAATAAATTGTAAGTCCAGATCAGTTCGTCTGCTTTATCTTTATTATCAAGGAATTCTTCTTTTAAAATAGCATCATAGCTTTCTTTCCAGCTGTCCAGTTCTTTTTCAGAAAGTTCGTCCAGCATTTTGATGGCTGCCATAGTTCTGTCTAACAAATCGATGGCTGCATCCGGTAATTTTTTACCTTTTGCATATCTTTTAGCTAAACGTACACATTCCGGAAGGGCTGTTTTTTCGACTTCAATACCATGGTGTTTTTTATAGCCTTCAAGAAGAACATCAATCATTTTTACGCAAGTCTTTTCATCCGGCTCATTGACCGTTAATACCTCAAAACGACGATTAAAAGCCTGTTCCGGCTCAATAATTTTTCTGTACTCTTCCTGGGTAGTGGCTCCGATAACCGTAATTTCACCTCTTGCCAGTTCAGGTTTCAGAAGGTTGGCTACGTTTCCGATGCTTCCTTTCGGATCTAAAAGGGTATGGATTTCGTCAATGAAAAGAATGGCTTTTTCAATTTTCTTGCATTCATTGATTACTTTTTTCAGACGGTCTTCTATTTCTCCTTTATAAGAGGTTCCTGCCAATAATGCGCCTGTGTCCAGTTCTAAAAGGGTTCCGTTTTTAAGCATTTCCGGAACGTTTCCTTTTGTAATTTCAATAGCAAACCCTTCTACCAATGCTGTTTTCCCAACTCCCGGTTCTCCGATGATGATAACATTAGGTTTGCTTCTTCGGCAAAGGATCTCCACAAGCATTCTCAGTTCTTTATCTCTACCGATGATATTTTCAAGATCTCCCTTTCTGGCTTGTGCTGTTCTGTCTACACAATAACTCTTAATGGAAGGAAGAGATGAATCTGTAAAATCTGATCCATTGGAAAATAATGAGGCAAAGTCTCCATTTTCAGAAACGGTAAACGGAGTATCTTTTCTATATAAATTGAAAATTTCATGTTCTCTTAGTGGCAATGACTTCAATTGCTGAAGTGAAAATACCACCTGAGGTTTTACAATAGCAGTAAGGATACAGATTGGTGTAATCTCATCCAGTCCCAGTTTTAAACGGATATCATCGGCTTCTTCAATAAGGGTATCTACAGCATCATCCTGGCCAACCTCGTCGGGAAGATGACTGGTTTTAGGATATTCTTCAATACGTACATCTGCCCATTCGTAAAAATAGCCGGGATCTTTATCTATGCTTTTTAAAAATTCATTAAGACCAATATCTTTATGCATTAGAGCCTGCAAAATATGCGGGCCTCCATAAGTGCCATTATAATTTTCCCTCGCTATCGACTGAGCAATATGAAATAGCTGTTTTACTGTTTCGTTGGTTACTAGTACTCCCATTTATAATTTTTCTTATATTAATATTTGCGTTCTGTTTACTATTGTTTCCAGATGATTTGATGTTCTTTTTTGAACCTGTACTTTTTACTACTGATGATTCGGAAATCAAAAACGGTTCTTTTATTTTGCTAAAATTAAATATTTTATTCTAAATATGATAAAGATAGTTAATTCTTCAATTAGAGAAGTAATAACGGTTCTTTTTTATTCTTTGTTGGGTTTTAAATAGATCATAAAATCCCATATTTTTTTCCCAGAGCTATATTTCCATCATATATCCAGAAAATATAGCAGGATCAGGCTTACCCACTGAAGACCAATGTAGATATAAAAAATCATGGCTGAAGGTTCTGCCAGCTCATGTAGTTTTTCAATCAGTGTGGTTTTGATGATGTCATAAAAGTCTACATTTTCATCGCCTAAATTCAGTTCATCAAATTTCACTTTGTTCAAAGCATATCCTAAAATACGCTTAAGAATTTTGTTTTCTGAGCTATTTTTGAATTCATTCACCAGCCTTACTTTTGCCAATGCATAATCTGTACTGTTGCGTACAACTACGGGCTCGTTGTTTTTAATTTTGCCCACTACTTTATCAATAAATGGAACTAAAATTGTTTTGGAATGATCCTGAACCAGTTTGCTGATAATTCTTGACATCCCGTATTTTGTAGAGAAAATCCCAATACAAAAAGGAGCTGCAATCATTAACAGGTAGAACAGTCCTGCAGATAAGGGTTTGGCCATCACTGTTACCATCAGGAATGCAAGAGCACCGCTATGTCCTAATGATGAGCCTAAACTTTCAGCCATTATATAGATTCCCAAAGAGAAAGTAATGACTGTTGAAAGGATTCCTATGGCATAAATCTTAAATAAGCTGAAGATAAATACAGCAGATAGTTTTGAAAAGTATTTAAAGTGATCTGTGATGGTGTTCATTAGTGTTTAATTTGATAGCATGGTTTAATTGACGAAGAATATTGGTTCTTCTTATGAGCGGTACAATATAATCAATATTTTTATTGCAAAAGAATCCGTAATAATCCCATATTTCAGTAGAAAATTTCCTGGACGTCCATCTCCTTTGCATCAGTATTATAGGTTTCTTTTTTAATAATCCGCCCACCACGATCAAGTATATATCTCATGGAATCTAAATCTACAAGTTGCTTGCTTTGTCCCTTTTGTCCATTATTAATACTGTATTTATGAGTCACAATATTGATTCCTGAAGGTTCGTAAGTGTATTTTGTTCCGATAATTTGTAATGGAATAGCGGATTGATCTTTCAGTTTTTCCCATGCATACTTCTTTTGTTCTTCAATGGATATTGCTTCCCATTTTCCTTTAATTAAAACCGAGGAATTTGTTATTCTATAATCATAGCTTATTGCTTCAACAACCTCATCTTTAAGATAGGCATATGTTTTTTTAACAAAATGATTGATGATCTTTTCAGGATGATCCTTGTCTATGATTCCGGAATACTTAAGAGTGTTGACCAGTTTATGCTCAAGGTTATAAGTATATTCAATCACATCATTCCCGTTTTGGGTGTATTTTTTTATCAGTTGTCCCAGGTTGTTGTACTCATAGAAAAATGTCTTTGTTTCATCTTTGATTACGTTTCCATTGGGAGCTATTTCTTTTTCCCAGGCTGTTTCTTTCTGTACACGGTTATTGTTATCGTAGACCCAGGTTCTTTCTGATTTAAAATCTTCATCATTTTGCTTTTGGAAAACAAGTCTTGATTTTTCATCGTATCTGTTTTCCAACAAAACTTTATCCAGCAGTTTATCTTCTATCAGTTTTAGCAGCTGACCATATTTATTGTATTGATACCAATATTTGTTTTTACTTTCCGGGAAATTTCTTTCCATGGATTTGACTAATCCCAGTTCATTGAATTCTATATGGGTAAAAAAGTCTCCACCACCGGTTCCCACAGCTCCTAAGGCAAATTTGTAAAAATCAGCATACTTTTTTGGCAGAATGTATTTGAAATCATTAATTTTTAATAATCCTGTGAAATTCATGGCTTCCGGATCCTGTGTGGAAAGAAGATGAGTATTCAGATCGGTTGCTAAATACAGGCTGTGATCTGAGGTGGGAGCATAAAATAAAACGATATTCTCTTTTTTGGTATAAGCTGTTTTTTGATCCGGATAAAATTCTGTATCATTAAATTTTTCTACCTCTCTATTATTCTCCTCTGTCTTCGGATCACTGGGACGGCAGCCGATAACCAGACTGGAACACATTAATATCAGCCCTATTAACAGCCCGTTTTTTGATTGAGAAATTGTCATTTAGTTTTTATTATGCTTTTGAAGGGGAAAATAATGTTAGTATTACCAGTTGTATTTAATTTTTCCATTTTTTATACAGTCATTTATATCTGTTGTTATAGGACATTTGTAACAGTCAGTAGGAACAAACATAAAAAGACCATTAAAAGAAATTTCTTCTTTGGTTATTCCAGATGCATTTCTGGTACAGACCTCTGTTGCCGGCAAATAATCAAAATCGTTTTTCTTTATTTCTTTTGCATAAACAGCATGGCTATAACTGAGTTTTCGAATGATATGAATTCTACCTCCTTTATTCTGCAGATAAAGCCAATTGCTGCTTCCGTCTGATACAGAATTAAACTTTAAAATTTTGTTATTTCCTTTCCTTGTGGTTTCCAAAATTCTTCCTGCCTGAAATATTCCATTTTCAATAATCACAGGAATCTTAATTTTTATTTTTTTGCTAAATAAAGTAATATCTTCCTGATAATAGCAGTTTTCACATGCTGTTCTTACGGTTTCTTCATGCAGTTTTCCAATAATTGAGCTATTGCTGTATACAGAATCCTGGGCCTTCCCTTTAAAAACAGACATCAATAATAACCATAAAAAAAAGATTGATTGATCTGGCCTCATACAATGTTTATTTTGGAAAGATTAAACAGGCTCCATCTGATTATTAGACTTATTTTACCAAAGGATCATCTACCAATCCACTGATTCCTACATACCAGAAAAAGGCATAATACATACAATACAGCACTGCTATTACAGTCATTGCTATCAGAATCTTTAAAATGATATTTCTGGCGGCTTTGATAAACAGAAAATGAGCACCCGTTAAAAGTAAAGAGACAGGAATTGAGAATACAACGCCAAACCTCAATATAATAGTTACAATAGATCCCGCATTCACTTCCACTTCAGGCATATCAATACACAGAAAGGAAACTATCAGGGTATTAATAAGTAAAAAAAGTATCAGGAATTCGGCGATAAATGATTTTAAACCCATGATAACATTATCTTTTTAATCTAACAGTTTTTAATACAAAACACAGATTAGACCAGAAGTTCTAAAACTTTTCCAAATCAGAAAAACTTAAATCCTGTATTTTGGGCAAAGTATTGATTTTGATCTCTTTTTTCCTTTTGTTTAAGAGTTTCTCAGAACCTGTCACCTGTTCATACTCAATTTTCGTTTTGGCTATTAAGTCAATTCTCGTTTCAAACGTGGTATCTTTTCCATCCCATATTACCCGTGATATTTTTACCAATTCAAAATTATTTTTATTCAGTCTGAATTCATAGCTGCTTTTCCGGTTATTAATATCAGTAAGCATTTTTAATATACCATCCTCAATAAAAAAATCCGGAATTACATTACCATTATGTTTCCCCTTTTTATCAGCCGGATATTCGTCTTCAATAAGTTTTGTAGAAGAAACAACCAGTTTAAGCTTTTTATCAGGCTGGGAGAGAAAGATCTGTACTCTTACGGGCCTGGTATCATCTATCACGTCCATTTCTACCATAATCCTGTCATTACGTTTATCATTATTCAGATCTCCCACTTCTTCTTGTATTAGAGATGTATAATTACCTTTATTCACATTTTTTTGTGAATATAAATTAGCATTGGCCAAGAGAAGAAATATAACAATGGATGATGATATTTTTTTCATAATTATTTTTTACGTAATAAAACTTTGCAGTTAAAATGCTTCCAATAATGATTGTAAAAAAGTTTTAGAATCATCTATATGATAGAATACCATATTTACGGTAAGCCAATAGACTGAAAATAGTAAAAAAATAAACAATATAAAGATTAGAAAAGTGAGTAATAACCTATTTAATATGATTTTCGATAGATAATATATAAGAGAAAATATTATTGCAGGAATAATTGCTCCAATAAGACCAACATGTATAACTACTTTGCCAATGCTTTTTACATTTACTAATTCTTCATATCTATGTAATAAAATATACCAGCCAGACAAAATAATTGTACATAAAACAAATATCAATAAACTTATAATAATATTTTTCTTAATATTTCCCATATTTATTTCTTGTTATATTTTGCTTTTTTTTCAGAACTGAAAGAACTTTGTAACCCTTCCTCAACTTTCCCCCACAATTGGGTATGGCTTAAGCTATGGGATGCCATAGCTAAATATGCTAGTGAACCCGGTCGTTTTTTCATATCATCCTTAAATGTTTTTTCATCTTGCTCTGTAACTAACCCCGCATAATATCTTGTGACAAAGGTATCATATCGTCTAAGATTTCCTCTTAAAATTTTAAGTTGTGCGTCTAAATTTCCTGTTACGATATATTCAGCATCATCAATATAGCCAATAATTTTTTTCAATTCAAGGGGTTTAATAAACTGACTAAATAATCTCATCAGCAAATCTTCCAGCTCCCGGGCATGTACTGCACCTTGTGCTCCTTTTAAAAAAGCATCAAATTCTTTTCTTTTATTTCTGGAATTATAGGGATCACTTTCAAAAATAGGCACATCTATAATGGACAAGCCTTTGGTTTGCTTTTTGGGCGTCCAGGATGTTTCGTCAATACTATCAGTGATTCCTTTATTTTCTCCAAATACACCTGCTAATAAACTTAAGAGATAACTATCCTTTGGACTGCTTTTAATGTCAAACAAAATATTTAAAACCCTCAGCCCCTGTGTCAAATTTAAATTTTGTGCCCATGTTGCTTTATCATATCCTTTTGCTATGCCAGCATTGTAATTATTATACACATCATAGGTCCATCGTAGAAGATTATTTAAAAGGCTAATAAACGAATCTTTTTCTTTTTGCAGGTTAGAATTTTCAATTTTTAGAGAATCAATATAGTTGATAAACTCTTTCGTCATCATATTTATTCCCAAAAAAGCTTTTGCCATTTCTTTCCATGCCGGAACTGCTCTTTTCTTATGGCTATTGGGAAGACCTATCCCCTTAAGATAAGTTAAAATAGTATCGTTATTTACACTTTTCAATGTTTCTATCCCCGTTTTAAATTTCTCCACTTGAAAAGACTTCAATAAGCCTTCTAAATTGGTCAAACTGAAGTCTGCAATCAATTGTTGGGTCAGATCATACTCATTATGAACGTTAATGATCTTACATTCTTTATGTAATTTTCCATGATTCAACTGATGCTTCTTTTGAAAAAAAGGAGTTGATAAATACGTGATACTTTTAACTTTCCATTCTTTAGGAAATTCTGTAATCTTACGAGGTTTCAAAATACTGGACTTTGCAATCATATCCTTACTGGAGATAAGCTCTGTAAACTGATTAATGACATTACCTCCATGTGAATGACCAATGAGATGCAAGTGGACCTCCTGATTTTTCCAGCCAGGATACATTCTTAACAGCAGATCAAATAATCTCTCGGAAGCTTTGGTTCTTTCCTTGGTATCATTATCACCAGACCAGCTGAAAAAGTCCCCTTCAATATGCAAATCATTAAATTGAGGTCTAAGTTCCTTGATTCTGTTCCATAAATTATTTAAACTTTCCTTTGTTTCTTCTTTGGTCTTTTCATCAATATATTTCCAATAGCTTGTATTGGCCTTATGTTTCGTTCCTTCAGTATTTCCAGGGTCTGTAGTTCCAGCAACAAACATAAGAATATCAATAATCCTCCCTTTTCTTTTAGGAGGATCTTCGGGGTCTCCATATTTTATCCCTTGTTCTACCCCTGTTTCAGTCACGGATTCACCCGCAGAAGTAATGATGTTTTCCCTAGAATACATGCTGTGTCCTTCCTGGGATATTTTAGTATAAGTTCCTTTTACAATTCTCGTCCTACTCATAGCCTATCATATTAAAATTTCCGTAATGTTCTCAACTATTATTTTTCACTGATGATTTTACCGGTATTGGCATCCATCTGATAGACAACAGGCTTCCACGCACTAGGTTCACCGGGAGATGTTTTCATGATCTCCAATAGTTCTTTTTCTGAAAGTCTTTTTCCCTGAGTTATTGAGATATTCCAGACAGGAACGTCCTGATCGTATACAATATCATATTTATTGGTTCCGTCGTCATTTAATCTTCCTGCTCCTGTTTTAAGGTTAATGTGTCCTTTCTTATCAAGGAAGTTCAATATATCCTGATACTTGATCTTTCCATAATTTTGATCTTCATCTACTGTTTTTTCAAGCTTTCCGTCTTTGTCATAGTATTCGGATTTTTCTACTTTCACCGTTTCACTGATTCTGGTTTCCTTTTTCTTCAGATTTCCGTTCGGATAAAACTCTTTATAAACATACAGAAATGATGGTTTAGGTAATAGTTCTTCCAAAGTTCCCGCTTCATCCTTTTCCGGAGCAGACATAGATAAAACAGTGTATCCATTTTTCAGCTCCAGTGTTCCGTTGCTTTCCTGATATTTTTTAAATAAAGCAAAATCAAATTTTTCAACCATGGTACTCGTTTTATTATTTTTATGAGCCTCTTCTTGTTTAGACTGGCAGGTACATATTACAAAACATAATATGGAAAGGTAAATTAATAATTTTTTCATTACAGCATAATTTTAGAGTTCAACACTTTCCATTGCCATTTAAAAACACTTATTCTTGGGATTTGTATATGATGACAATAGTCCATAAGGTTATTTGTTTTATAAGCTTCATAGGTATATTTGGCTGGAGCATTTCCATCAAAAGTATGCGGCAATCCTAATGCATGCATTAATTCATGGGCAACCGTTTCTTTTGAATGGGTATAAAACTGAACCGTAAAAGTGGTATTAAAAAATGAAAAGCCATTGGTATATGAAGCAATAGCCCCATTCTTCCATCCCGGATATATATCTTCTATAAAAAAGACCTTGAAATGCGAATCATACTGACTGCCATATTTATCCCGGAATTTTTCTTCCAGATAATCTCTTAATCCGCCTGAACTATCTATGTAGTATTTTCCGCCAATCTTTTTACAGAATTTAGATCTGAAAGCATTATACAGTAAATTCCCTGTACAGTCTATAGAAAAAGAATTCTGAATGGTTGGAGATACCAATGCCTGGTTCAGGCATTCTGTAAAATACTGCTGACTACCCGGTTTTGGTTTTCCTACTTTAATAACATCATTAATATCTGTTTTTACGGAAATAAAAAGGGCAGAAATCTTTTTGACATGGGCTGCTGAATTGGGATGAATGATTAAGGCACCACAGATTTCCCCATCTGCTTTTACATATAGCATCTGCTCTTTCGTAAACTGTTCCTTACAGGTAATTTTCAGGTAATTGGATTTATCGTATTTCCCTACTTTAATCACTCCGATCTCTTTCAGGTTGAGTGACAGACTTTTTTCAGCTTCTTTATCTTTGAACTCAAAAGTCAGCTTTTGAGGTTTTTCTTTAATTTCAATTTTAAGGGTTAACAATGCTGATTTTCCTTTCAGCAACGTCAGAACCGGTATTGGATACAGGTAAGGGGTTTTATTGACTTTCTTCCAGGAAATGGAAAGACTTTTGTAGCTTTTCAGCTTTTTGTCATACATATTGAGGTCTTTGTGGAAATTGGTATTCCAGCTGTTCCCATTTTTAAAAACCGTAACATTATCGGCCTCATAATATTTTCCCATGACGGCTCCGAACCAGTTATCTCCCGGCTGTCCGGAATCCCCTTCTCTTAGCCAATCAAAGCCAAAATCAGGATTATCTTTATACTTATCATGAGGTCTGAATTTCACCATACATTTAGCCACCACTTTTCCGGCAGGTGGCATTGAGGGGTTTCCAAAACTTAACCCATCCTTAACTCCGGTTTCAGTAATGGCAGACCCAGCGGTGGTAATAATATTCTCGTTAGAATACATGCTATGCCCCTCCTGAGATATTTTGGTGTAAGTACCTTTTACGATTCTCGTCCTACTCATAATGTAATGATATTTGATTTTTCGTAATTACTGTTTTTTATTTTTACATTTCTTTATAAAAATATACTACTAAAATAGCATATTTATTGAATAGATTTTCATTTATACTCTTTTCTGTAGACTAATTTTCCAGCATCCCATTTTTCTTTTTTGATAACTTTTCTATTTTCATCATAGTAGTTCCAAATCCCTTGATGTTTTCCTTCTAAAAAATCTCTTTCTTATAATTTAGGATTGTATGTGATCATAAATTTTATATTAATTTCATTATATTTTCAGGTAAAGAATTAATAACAAGGTTCTATTTTATTGAAAATGCAATGCGGAAAACGAACATCTACATAGTCCTTTATTGAATAAGTTTTTGTTTGTTTTAGTTTGCCTTCTTTATCATAATATTTCCATTCTCCGATTTTGAAATTGTTTTTTATCTGGCCTTCAGCCTTAATAATGGGAATTGTTCTAACGCCAGTATTTTCTTTATGTTGAGGGTAATAATAGTCTAAATAATAACCATTTTCTTCTGAAAGTTGTTCTTTTACGTCTGATATTCTTTCTATATTTCCATTTTTATCATAAAAATAACTCTTTCCTGATGGTATTGGATCTTCCTTAATCTGAATTTCATGACCAGTTGTAATTCCGTTATTAATAGATACAAATTGAATTGTTGTTTCATTTTCAAAAATCAATCTCATACTTTTAATAATTCCATTTTTACAGGTTAATTTTTCTGATTTAATTGAAAAATCCTTTTTAAACTGTTCTATCGAATTATAACCCAATGATTGTATGGTAGAAAATTTATACTCTTTCATATTATCACAAGTGTTAATTGTATTATTTTGTTTTCTAAATTTCAGATTCCCATTCTCCCATTTTTCTTTTTTTATGACGCTTCCATCCTTATCATAATATTTCCAAATTCCTTGATATTTTCCTTCCAAAAATTCGCCTTCTGCATAAAGGCGTTCAGTTACGCTTGCGTTATCACCACTTGCTATACTGTGAGTATATAATCTAATTTTACCATCAATGATACTACATTCACCATCAACTTC
Source organism: Chryseobacterium sp. StRB126 (assembly GCF_000829375.1). Taxonomy (NCBI): domain Bacteria; kingdom Pseudomonadati; phylum Bacteroidota; class Flavobacteriia; order Flavobacteriales; family Weeksellaceae; genus Chryseobacterium; species Chryseobacterium sp. StRB126. The sequence continues at coordinate 1,439,051 of NZ_AP014624.1, read as the reverse complement.
CCAACAATACAAGCTATCTTTATTTTGCTTTAGCTTTCCTAAAGTTAAAACATAAGTTGGTTTTTGTAATTCAGTTGGTTTTATGTCTTTTAATTTCATACTATTAGGTTTTGGTGGCTTTTCAAATTTTTTTTGAGCACAACATGAGTTGAAAAAAAATATTGATATAAAAAAAAGAGAAAATATTGATTTCATAAAATTATTTATTTTCAGAAGTTGAACCATAATAAGACTTTATATCATCCTGCATTATATCCCATTGCCATTTTGTATAAATATTTGTTTTAGAAGAGTAATCCATGATATTAAGAGTAGATTTTTTTTAAAATTTGTATTTATTTACTGAATATACCTGTAGATTATTTTCCGCTTGTTTTATATACTTTTCACCTTTTTCAATATTTTTTTTTCCTTTATCAAGTTTTTCTTGAATATCTTTGTTTATTTTCCGGGTTTCTGAATTCTCCTTTTCTAATTGATTGATTCTGTCTTGAGCCTCTTTTTTATAAGGATAAGTAGGCTTCTTTTTTTCATTGGTCCATTTATCGATTTCGGTTTGTCTTATTCTTATATTACTTTTATTTTGTTTTAATGCTTCTTCGTTGCTTTTTTGGATTCTTTTATTTTCGGCTGTAATTCTTTTATTTTCAGCTAATTTACTTTTCAAATCTTCTAAATCTTTCACATTTTTAGCCAATTCAGCGGCATCATCTTTATCACTCAAAAAATAATGGTCAAGCCCCATTGCATGTGCAATCTCATGAGCGTAAGAAGATTTATCCTTTAAATTTGATGCAAAAATTATAGCTTCTCTAAAATTTACCGGTTTGGTTCTGCTCACACCGCCTTCTAAATCAGCTGGATCTTTATTAATATTAGATATAAAAAGCAATATTCCTTTAAATTTTTTACCATCTTTTTCAAATAAATCTTTATAATCATTTAAAAATTTATCTAAAATATGTTCATAATCACTTTCTGATTCTTCCCCATCATCATCTTTATATTTAACTTTTGCTCCCGAAGTATCTTTTCTGTTAATAAAATAATTTCCTGTTTTATTATAAAATGTGCCATTCCAGGCTGTTTCATCAAAAGCAATATGATATTTACTATCTATTTCTATCGTTGTCTTTATCAATGCCTGATTGAGAGAATTTTGATTTAAATACTCTTCTATTTTGTCGGTCTTAAAATCTGAAATCAATTGGGAAATCTCAGCTTCTTTATTTGGAGAATCTTTTACTACACAAACTAATCTAACTGGTAAATCATAAATTTTTGTATTGTCGATCGCAGCAATTTTACCAATTTCTTTTTTATCCTTGTCTATTGCAATAATCCCAACTTCTTTGGAAGCTTTTATACATTTTATGGTAATTTCCTTTGGTTTTCCGTTGGGTATATATTTTATATCTTCGTTCTTTTTACCATCAATCTCCACTTCATAATACTCATTTTTTCCAAAAGAAATTTCAGCTTTACTTATATCATCACCTGCTTTTATTGGCTTACATAACATATTAAGCTTTATTTCCTGGTTAAGCTTCATTAAGCTCAACCAAGAAATATAGTATGGTATTTTTAAAGGAAACTTATTATAATCTTTCTTAATCCCATTCTTTAAATCAGGATTAGAGCTTATAGAAATGTAATCTTGTTTGGAACCATCAAAAACAAATTCCAAATTCGCTATATCATCGGTTTGTACTTTCAATACATTATCAGAACTGTCTGTACTAAGCCAGTCAAAGCCAAACTCACCGTTGTAAGCAGGTAAAGGTTCAAATTCAATATATAATTCAACACCTGTATCAAACTCAATAAAAGGAGGCTTCTTCGGGTCACCATAGCTGACCCCGTTCTCCACTCCTGTTTCTGTTATTGCTGCTCCGGCGTCCGTTATAATATTGGCATTGGAATACATGCTATGGCCTTCCTGAGAAATCTTGGTATAAGTACCTTTAACGATTCTCGTTCTGCTCATGGCTTAATGTGCTTTTGATTTCTCGCCGCTATTGTTTTGTACTTCTGCCTGTGCGTGTTTATGAACAAATTTTCCGGATTGGATATTCATATCTTTTTCACTCACCTCATTTCTTTCTTTTTTGGTTTCGCTCAGCACGTCTCCATCGATCATTTCGGTTAGCTTTCCGGTAATAAACATACTTGCATCCCCAACAACGGAAGTCAGTTTCATTGCTCCTACACTTTCTGTATGGTTCATTCCGATACTGTTAGATTTATTCATACCCACTGTTGTAGTCATATTTTCACCAACATTGATGTTCATGTTCTTACAATTCAGAGTCATCGTTTCCGGCGCAGTGATATTGATATTGCTTCCGGTAGTATCCAGATGGATTTCGTTACCGCTTTTATCTGTGATAATGATACTTTCATCTTCTGTGAAAACAATTCTGTGCCCACTTCTTGTTTGAATAGATTTTACGCGGTTATCTGCTCCACCACCAAGGCCAATTCCACCATGGAACATTCCTCCCATGACAAATGGGCGGTCCGGATGGCTGTGTACAAAGTTCACCATTACCTGATCTCCTACTTCTGGAATGGCTACATATCCACGGTTTTGAGTAATCTGGTCAGTTCCTCCGGCATCAGGGCTCATCACTCTTACAAAATGAGTGGTATCATTCATCTGCCAGTCGAATCTTACCTGCACTCTTCCCTGTCCTTCCGGATCTGCATTGGCAATTACCGTTGCAATCTGTGGTTGAGCAATAGGAACTGTAAATTCAGGTTTCGGTAAAAATCCTGTATCTGCGGCTATGGATTCAAAACTTCCTTTATAGTGTCCGATGGTATCAATTTCGTGCACTGCTTCGGTTACCATCACTTTGGTAAAATAAGAAGTCTCGTTACTGTCCGGTTTTCTCATGTGAATATCTACCACACATCCCGGATGAAGGAATGGTACCGTTGTAGAACCTGAAACTGAAAATACACTCACAGCTTCACTTCCTGCAGTACTTTTTTGGGCGTTTTCTACATCCAAATGAGTGGACGCCTTAATAGGAGCCACCTGAAGAGCCGGAGTTTTATATATTTTATCGTTATGGCTGTATGCGGTTTTTGCCAGATCTCCCAAATGGTTAATAGGAGTTTCGCCGGAAGTCAGCTTTTCATTTTTACTACTGTTGTAGCCGTAATATTGTGGTTTTGTATGAACAGCTTTTAATTCTACCCTGATATCATCAGCATTGCTGCCATAAGTAAGCTTTATAGGCTTGTTCTGAGGGGGAAGTTTTCCGAAGTGAAGTACTTCTCCATCATAGTAAAACTGCTCTCCATAGGCTTCTGCCATTCTTGCAAGATAGTTATAATGGGTCTCGTTGTATTGGCTGCTGTAGATAATCTGAGAATAATCATTGGTATCCACTCTGATGTCAAAGCGTCCTTTATCAATTCCCTGTTTGATTACTTCTTCAGCAATGATTCCCATATTAACGGGTTGTCCACCTCCAAAGCTTTGGATATGTGGAGCTCCATCCAATAAAATTGTTGGACTGTATCCTGAAAGTACAATATTCCCAAGGCTCATCTTTTCCTGACTGAATCCCACTTTGGTAATGAGCCCTACGAAGTTTCTTTCGGGACTGTTATCTATATCTTTATAGGAAATAATAGCGGTAAGACGTTTCCCCAAAAACTTATTCGCCTCTTCTAAAGTATGGCTTTGTCTGTCTCCCAATGCATCATGGGCTAGGGTAAGACTGAATTCGTGATGGTGACTCGCTTTTTGCTTAAGTGTGAAATGTTTGTAGTATTTAATAATTTTTCCCTCCACAACCAGTGAAAGTTTTACCAAACGATTGATCCCTGCATGATGGTTTTCAGATACCCCATCTGCATTTTGTGATGGACGGAAAGAAGACCCCTTTGTCTTTGTTTCGGTTTTCATATGCTTTGTGTTTAGTTTAGTATTAAAGATAGCAATATTTTACGAAATAGTCATCATATCAATGAGATATGAAATAATTAATCAATACAAAATTTGATGTCAGGCAAAAAAAGACCGTCTTTAACATGGACAGTCTTTTTTTTCGTATGAATGTTGATAGTGTGTAACAATTTTTAACTTGTTGGCCAAAGTCCGGCATATTCAGAATTACCATAGCTGATCGTTTCAGCGCTCACTATAAAGCTAATGTACATACTGTTGCTGTCTACAGCATCAAATTCTACCTGATGCTGGATAACGTAACCGTTTTGCCAGTTCAAAGTAATTAATGTTCCTTCTTCGTGAGATTTGTTGAAAGTAATTTCCCCTACTGTCGGCTTATATTTTCCGTTCAGTAAGCTTTCTAAGATATCTGATTTTTCAGTAGCTTCTACTGTAACTTTGATTAATGCATTAGAAGGGTCTGAAGCTACACGTCCTGATACGTCTGTTGATCTTGATACACTGTAGTTCATTTTTAATAATTTCTGACCTTCTCCGTTGTTGAATTTTAAGATTCCTCTCGAATTTCTTTCTGCCATGATTTGTAAATTTTAATCGTTAGTAATATTTTGTGATTCAGTGATTGTGTAGCAAATATAAAGGGTCTTTTTCTCTAAAAAAAACTTTTCATCATAAATCTGAAAAATTGTAGTAGTTCTACGACTTTTTGTAGTAATTCTACGACACTAGATTTATGAACATCCCCATAACTATTACTAATAAAGCATTTTAAGTTTTATCTCCAATTAAAGAAAAAATACACTTTTACACTTGAACGAGAAATAATGGTCAAAATAAGTTCAAAAAATCAAGATTTCCACCTTAAAATTTCACACCGAAAATGAAAGAAAGGTTATTGTTTAAAATAATCTACAAATTTTCATCCCAAGAACCTTAAACAAAAAAGCAGAAGTAACTTTACTTCTGCTTTTTATGATGATAAAACTAACAATTAATGTTTAGTATATTCCGGTGCTTCTGTTGGAGCCATTGTAGGAGTAAAGAACTCGTTCAACCAATAGAAGGTCTGTCCGTTTTGCTGGATCTTCACTGCCGGATTGTTTCTGTGATTAAGCATTCTTTCTGCCAGATCCTTATAGTGATGGAAATAAGTTCTTACAGTTTCATTACGAACTATTTTAGATTTCTTCCATCCTTTAAGTTTGAACTTAGCCAGTATCTCTTCTTCAGAAAGATCGAAACCTGTACTCATTCCGATGGCATAAGACATTGGTAGTTCATAAAGATCTCCTTTATCTAAGAACTTGATCGTTGGATTGTATTTCTTTAATAGTCTTACATATTCCTTGATCGCTTTTGACTGGCTGAAACCTGGTTTATCTGGTTCTGTATTTCTGTATACTTCAGAATAGAAAGCTTTAAGATTGTCGTATTCGGATTCAGAAATAAGAATTCCTTTTTCTATACTTGGAGTAATTTCTTTCAGCTCTTTTGGTAAATATCCTTTTACAAGGAATGGGTTTCCATAGTTGATAAGCTGTGCTGCAATTCCTGCAGAAACTGGGTTAGTAAGTCCCGGATACAGATATTTATATTTTAAATCTACATCTGTTTTCCCGGCTCCTACTGAAGAGTGGAAATATTCATTCAATGATTTATCTACATTCTGATTATCTAAAGTAACCTGTGCAATAAGACTGTCTACAGATTTTTTAAGGAATCCAGGAGTAGCTACATCTCCTTTTTTAGGGAAGATTACAAATCCCTGAGACATACTCTGCTTAGGGTAAGCTAAAGAGAAGAATCCTGCATCTCCTTCTATCAGACTGAAGTTGTTCTTGGTAAGAACATCAGACTGATTAATGATCTTTTGTTTTTTAAGCTCAGCAATATTTTTAGCAGTATTGGTTACCACGTTCTCAGCCATCAATACAAAATCATTGTAGGTATCTGAAGATCTTGCGCTGGTCTGGAACATAATCAATCTTGCCTGAGCCTGAGTAAGAGAACCGATTACACTGTACATATTTCCGCTTTGGTTAGCAGATGTTCCTACAGTCACTACGATATTGGTTTCATCCGGAACATTAGCAAGTAGGTTTCCAGCGGCAGAAAGAGCTTCTCCTACCGGTTGGTAGCCATTATTGCTGGCACAGTTCATTTCATTCGTTTTCTGATCGATAAACGTTGTAATCTTACTGTAGTCACTACTTAGGTTGGAAACTGCAGTATTGTTACCACAAGTATTGTTTTTATATAAAACCACCCCATATTTTACGTTATTGAAATACGATGGTTTTTCAAACCGAAGCTGAAGATCCTGTAATAATGATTTTACAATAGGAGCATACGGTGCATTTCCGGCACTTATATCCAGTGCAAAAACAATATTGATGTTTTTATCTCTTTCTGTTATTTCTTTATAGCGATCGAAATAGATAGGTTCTCCCAACACGTTAAATACATAGTTTTTACTGTAATCAAGGATATTGGTAAAATACTTGGTTTTAGAGTCCGGAGTTGGAGTTTCATTTAAAGCTAGGTTTACTGGGAAGATATTTTCCAGAGGTTTTCTTTTATTTACATCTGTAAGAAGAATAGCAGTCTTATTGTCCGCATCTGATCCTGATGCACCTGGATATCCTTCACGTACTCCTAACTCAGTATCTGTGATCCCTGTTGTATTTTTAAGTTTGATAGCTGAACGCTCACCCCATGTAGAAATTACGTTGGAACTTACCCATCCGTAAAGGCTTTTACCAATACTATCGATATCAACAGACGGCTTTTTACCTACCAGAAATCTTTTGTTATTTTCAGCCTGCTTGTAAACATATACCATCTGCCCGTTAGGGATCTTAACATTGGCTGTTTCAATAAGACTTGGTGAGTTAAAAACCATGATAGAGTCATTCTTGTAGTATCTTTCAGCGCTTCTGATAACTTCACTGTTATTAGGTACTACAGCTACTCTTACAGGATATCCTGTTCTTTCATTTTTCAGGGAGTGATTCCATAAAAGCAGGTCAGATTCATGGATCCAGCCATACGTTTTAATAGATTTTGAGGAGACTTTTTTCATTAAGGCATCCGGAACATATTCCGCTACCTTTACCATACCGTCTCTATGTTTCAGAACCATTAAAGGCTCCAGAAATTTTACTTCTTTATATGATTTTTCATCATCTTTATCCAAATAAGCCGTATTTCTTGATCTGTCTGAAATAACGATCCATGGAACGGATTTTTTAGGATATCCGTTGACAACTGTTGAATTATCTACCTGTCCATATTGAGAAGGTTCAGGTGTTTTTTTTGACGGAAGCTTTACCTGGCAACTCGTCAACAGTACTGATAATCCTATATAATATGCTGCTAGAGGAAATTTATTTTTCATCCTATTTTATCTTTTTATGATTGGCACATCCGGAGAACCGGACAGTATTATTTGCTTTGGTTTATATCTACTTTTGTTACACAGTTCTGTGTATCATCCAAATTCACCTTTACAGTCTGGATCACAGTATTTTTGTCAAACTGAAGACCTGCACAGTACATGTAGAAGTTATTTACTTTACTGTCGTTTACTTTTACCACTGTGTTTTCATTGTTACACAGGTAAGTTTTTAACAGGTAATTGTAGTGCATATTAAAACTGTTACCGTTCGCAATCTGCTGTAAGTGATATTTGAAATCGTTATCAATTTTCGCATAAGAATCTTCTACAGATACTTCTTCCTGCTCTAAAGAGTTATACGCCGGAAGAATTTTGATACGGTGGTAGATAGGCTCCTGGCTTTCTTCTGTGTATAGGGTCACCAAATAATCTCCAGGTTTTTTATAAGCATAGATCGCCAGCTTATCTTTAGAATCAGTATTTCCTGTTTCTCCAAACTTCCATGCAAACTGTGCCGCATTGGAAACAGCACGGAACTGTACGTTCTCATTCTGCATAGCCTGTGTCTGAGCTTCTATAACTGTTTTAGACTTTACACTGTCCTTAGGCTGTTTAACACTTCTTGCTGTTACCATTACCGGAAAGGATTTTGTGTACTTGTTATCAACAATCAAACTTACCTGATAATACCCAGGTTTATTATAGAAGTGAATCCCACTGTTTTTATCAGAAGTTGTTCCGTCTGCAAAATTCCATCTTTTGGTTTTTGCAAACTGGGTTTTATCTTCAAATAAAAGGGTATCTCCTACCGACAATGTAGATGGATAAACTACTGCAACAATATCATCAGCAGAGTGGATCACTTTTTTCTGCAGCCATAATGCAACAAGTGCTGCGATGAGCAATGTTGCAATAACACCGATAATAATGTTCTTCTTGTTCTTTTGAAAATAATTCATAGTTAATAATTGTGATGTGTTTTATTTTAAAGTTCCTAAATTCATTGGTTAGTTTATTGAGTACGAGCTTTCAAATCACTCTTACGCTGATAAATCTTATCCTGCTTATCTTTAAATCCTATTCTACATTCTTCCACCTGCTTTTCAAACCTCTTGATATCTTCTGAAGTGGTTGAAATCACCTTTTTATCTTCGTAATACATCTTATAAAATTTAGCAATTTGCGGATAGGCATCTTTTCGGGTATCAATAATATTATCATGGCGTTTAAAATAGCCATTCAGATCATTTACTCCCACAAAGATATTATTTTCTACAAAAGGCTGTGGAGCCTCATCGGTAAGCTTCGTAATCATGGTATAAGTACTGTCCATGATCGGAATAATAATTTTTTGGTGTTGTTCAAATTCGGCCTTCTGTTCAAGGTTCTGAATTCCTCTTACATCTTCATCAGAAAACGGAGACTCAAATCCTTTTAAGAAGATGATTCCCAAAAATATCATGGCAGCCACAAGCATCAGTATTAAATAAAAAAACTGATAATGCCTTTCCTTTTTAGATAGTGTAATTTGTCCTTGCATATCTTTATTTTTTATCTTCTTCTACCTCCTGTGAAATTTCTTGTAGGGTCTTTTCTAAGCTCATTATTGGCTCTGTTTACTTTCCCCATACATTCATCAAGATCTCTGAGAACTGTTTTCTTTTTGAATTCTACCCCAATAATCTTAGTCTTTAAAGCAAGCATAGGTTCTATCTGCTTCATTAATGCAGCGTAATGTTTAAAGCTTGTGATACTGTCTTTCCCCATAACACTTTTAACATTTCCCACGTTATCCATAATATTGGTTCTAAGAAAAACATCATTTTCAACCTTGTTCATATCAAGCTGGGTCATTTTTTCATAAATATCATCTACATTAAGCTTAAGAAGATCACTTCTGCGCATTAATTCCTTGTAAGCTTCAGCTTCGCGACTTATCCCTTCACGTTGTATATCATAGCTCTTAAAGAAGAGGTACAAACAACTAAAGGATACCATAGACAAGACGGCAAAAGAAAGAATAAACTTCCAAATGCCCGTTCTGACGTCAGATTTGTTCAATTTTTTTTCCCTATTCGAAGACATATATTTGCGATTTGTTTGGCCTGTGAAAGTATAAAAAAAATTTTTTATGCACAATACGTATTTTCCCGGCTCAGGTTTCGTGAAATCCCGGTTTAAATTAATATTAATTTTCTCTTTAATAAGTTTTTCATAAATTAGGCCTCTGAATTTTAAATATCATTCGCCAAATCGATATTAAGAATGAGTAAAATATTATCTAATACCGTGCGTTTTTCTATAGCAGACAGCGATTTTTATTTTAAAAAAATAATGATCAAAACCTTAATGGAAAACCCTTTCTATATGCTATTGAACGACTGTAACAATGGCCACGAGCTTGTAAACAGAATTTACAGAAGACAGGAAGATGTATTCATTATTGAGCTATTTATGCCAGTATTGAGTGGAATTGAAGCAATTAAATACATAAGGAAAAACAACGCAGAAACACCTATTATCACCTATTCCGGGACTTACCAGGAAGATATGGCTGAGATTCTGTCGAGAATTCCTAATATATACTACTGCCAGAAGAACAGTACTATTATTAAGGACATTATTAAAGGAAGTATTGCTTCTGATGAGTTTGATTACCAAGCCTATTCAAAAGAATGGGAACAGCAGCCGCTTGCCGTACAGGAGTATATGGACAGGCAGAAGAAAGGACAAGAAGAACTTTCTCCGGCTGAGATACAGCTTATGAGATTCTGCTACGAAGGCTTCAGTAATAAAGAAATTGCAGAAAAACTGAACCTGAGTACAAGAACAATTGATACTTACATTAACCGCCTAACGGAGAAATTGGGATTAAAAACTAAACTTCATCTGATCCGTTTCTGTGTGGAAAATGGCTACTACAATTCTAGTATGTAGGGAATATGGGATATGGAGTATGTAATACAAAGTTCTGGTAAATTAATGATTATACGTCCCATTTTTTTACCATTATTGATGATTTTTCATCATTAAACTGCAATATTATTTTATTATTAAATTATCTTCAACCTACGTTAAGATAGCATATACATTAATATCTCAACTATTTGAACAAAAATATTTTGCCACTAATTTGCTAGTATTCAATTTTTTTAACTAAATTTGCACACCTAAAATTTAAAATTAAAATAAGGAAATGACAAAGGCAGAATTGGTAAACACCATCTCAAATAAGTTGGGAACAGAAAAGAATGAAACACAGAAAGTTGTAGAAGCTTTTATGCAGGAGATCAGAACTTCTATGTATAATGGGGATAACGTTTATCTGAGAGGTTTTGGATCTTTTATCATTAAAACAAGAGCTGCTAAAACAGGAAGAAATATTTCTAAAAACACTGCGATTGAGATTCCTGCTCATAACATTCCTGCTTTCAAACCTTCAAAATCTTTTGTTGAGAAAGTAAAAACGAAAGTTGCAGTAAAATAAGAACATTAACTGAATATTAACTAGTTACTAAAAAATTAAAATTATGCCAAGCGGAAAGAAAAGAAAAAGACACAAGGTTGCTACTCACAAAAGAAAGAAAAGAAGAAGAGCGAACAGACATAAGAAAAAATAATCTCTTTTTCTCGAGATTTACAATATAATAATATAGTTGGTGATTTTAAATTTTTAAAGATCACCGACTATATTTTTGTTTGCAACTATAAGATTCCGCGGAAAACGGATGGTTTCAAATATTATTTTAACAAAAATATAATGGTTTTCATTCTAAATCCTTATATTTATAATAGATGAATTAATCTAGAACAATACCAATTTCCTAAAATCTTAACAATTTTTATCTGATAACAAAATGAAGAAAGAACTAATAGTTTCGCATGAAGATGATCTTACAAAGATTGCCCTGCTGGAAGACGGAAGACTATGTGAACTTCATGAGCAAGAGGACAAAAGCGATTTTATAGTTGGAGATCTGTTTATTGGAAGAGTAAAAAAACTGGCACCCAACCTGAATGCAGCATTCGTAAATATTGGATACGATAAGGATGCATTCCTGCATTACCAAGATTTGGGACCACAATATCTTACCTACAGAAAGTTTTTAAAAGATACGATCTCTAAAAAACAAAACTCTTCAAGCTTAAAAAATTTCGAGATACAACCCGAAATAGATAAAAACGGAACGGTAGACAAAGTTATTGCAAAAGACGATCTTGTTCTTTTACAAATCACCAAGGAACCTATTTCTACAAAAGGACCTAGAATTTCTACCCAAGTTTCACTGACAGGACGTTTTTTGGTTTTAATTCCATTCGACAATAAGGTTTCCATTTCTAAAAAGATCAAAAGTTTTGAGGAAAAGGAAAGGCTAAGAACTCTAATCGACAGCATTAAGCCTGAAGGTTTCGGAGTAATTATCAGAACCGTAGCCGAAGGAAAAAAGGTAGCCGACCTTCATAATGATATGAATCAGCTGATTCAGAAATGGGAAAGCACTTTTAAAAATATCCAGAGAAACAAAGTTCCGTCTAAAGTTTTAAGCGAAGAAGACAAAGCTTCAGCTATTTTAAGAGACAATTTTAATCAGGATTTCGTAAATATCATCTGCGATGATGAGCAAATGGTGAACGAAATGACCAATTACGTTGAAGTAATTGCTCCTGAAAAGAAAAACATTGTCCAGTTTTATGATTCTCATATTCCACTTCTGGAATATTATAATGTTGAAAAACAGCTTAAACAGAGCTTCGGAAAACATGTAAACATACCAAGCTCCAAAGGTGCTTACCTTGTTATTGAACACACAGAAGCACTTCACGTCGTAGACGTTAACTCCGGAAATAATATTACTACCGGAACCGCTGTCAATAAAGAACATGCTCTTAAAGTAAACAAAATGGCAGCCACTGAGATTGCCAGACAGCTCCGCCTCCGTGATATGGGAGGTATCATTGTGATCGACTTCATCGACATGATCAACTCTGATCATAGAAGAGATCTCTACGAACATCTAAAAGAGGAAATGAAGCGCGACAAAGCCCGCCACAAAATCCTTCCTCCAAGTAAATTCGGTCTGATCCAGATTACCAGACAAAGAAACCGTCCGGAAAAACAGATCGAAACCAAAGAAGAAAACCCGAACAAAGACGGAGAAATTGTAGCTCCCATTGTTATCGTGGAAAGAATGGGTGAAACACTAAGAAACATTCTGCAGAAAGAGAAAGGAAAAGTCTACCTGCATGTACACCCGTTTGTAGAAGCCTACTTAACAAAAGGCCTTCTTAAAAGTATCCAAATGAAATGGTTCATGAAGTACAAAAAATGGGTAACCATTGTTCCAAGGGATTCTTTTAAATATTTAGAATACAAAATTTACAATTCCAAAAAAGAAGAATTGATTGAATTTTCTAATTAAGACAAAATTTAAAACCTTCAGTTTTTACTGAAGGTTTTTTTATTATATTTGCAACAAAACCATATAAAACTCAAACAGAATGAAAAAAAATCTATTACTGGTTACCCTGGTAGCTCAGGGTATTTCTGCCCAAATTATTTCTAAAGATCAAAATTTCGCGACCAATGGTGTCTATTCTATGACAGAAAATACCGCATGGTCCTCAATTGTTCAGATTGCCGATGGCAACATCTTGTATACACATGATAAACTGAATACTACTTACGGGCGCAGAGAGTCTTTTTTATCTAAACTTACGGCAAACGGAGCTGTAGATTTTTCTTTTGGGATCAGTGGAACTATTCAGCTTCCTTATTATTCATACAATAATCAATTAAAAAAGCTATCTGATGGAAAGCTTTTAACTGTTGGTTTTTCTGAGACAGGAGCCCACATAACCAAAATACTTCCCAACGGGCTACCTGATACTAGTTTTGGCAGCAACGGAACCTCAACAATACCTAACCTGTATGCCGATGGCAATGAACGTTCTTATGGACTTGTATTTCAAAACGATAAAATCATTGTTCATGGAATTGATTTTCCACACGGACAGAATAACCAACATAGAATATACAGATTAAACAGTAACGGAACTATTGATACCACTTTTGGAACTAATGGCTCTGTTTTTACACAGGGAAACTGGTCAATTGGATCATTTGTATTACTTGATAATCAAAATAATATCACTGCACTTACTAACAGTGGTATTATGGAGAAATTTAATTCAAATGGCAATCCTATCACCAGTTTTGGAAATAACGGAATTTTACAGATGTCTTCCGGATTAAACTTTGCAGGTGCAGTAATAATGGACAGTAATAATAAGATTGTGTATTCAACTCTTATGGATGAAATGTTCAGAATTAATGCAGACGGCACCCCTGACCCTACTTTTAATTACAATCTGCCTGCCTATTCAGGGACTAATGGTGGTGCCTGGATTTTAAATATTACTGAAAAAGATGGCTACTACTATATTGCCGGAAGTGGTGAGGTAGATTTTCCTTATACTACATTTATTACCAGGCTTACCCAGAATGGTAACATAGATCCTGGCTTTAGTTATTATTCTGAATCAGATTTCAACCTAGGAACTGCCGTTGATATGAGTGTCAATAACAATAATATTATAACAATTGGTGGTCTACATGTTGTAAAATATACAATAAACAATGCAACGCTTGCCTCTAAAAAAAATATAAAAACCAATAACAATATTGCCTTTGAAAATCCTGTAAGCCAGAACCTGATCTATCAAACTCAAGATAAAGTAGTTAAAATTGAAATATTCTCTGCTGCCGGTAAACTTCTGAAAACTACAAAAGAATCCAATACTCCTGTTTCTGATTTACCTAAAGGAATTTATATGGCTAAAGTTACCTTTGAAAACGGAAATAACACAACCAAAAAGTTAATCAAAAATTAATAATCATAACCCGATACCAAAAAGCGTTTGTTTATTGTTAACATTGCTTTTTATTATCAATTAAAAAACACAAACACTACAATGACAAAGAATTTGTTTATCGCGTTGCTTCTTGTAGCGCAAACTGCTTTTGCACAGATTATTTCTAAAGATCCGAGTTTCGCTTCGAACGGAGTCGCTGATATTCCCAGTAATTCTATAACGAACAATTACCAGATGGTTCAGAATGCCAATGGAGATATTTATTATACTTATAATGTAGATGTTGCTACAGGAGTTACTCATGGATTTGTGACCAAACTTAGCTCAAACGGAACTCCGGATCCAACTTTTGGAAATAACGGAACCGTAAAACTACCTTCTGAACCTTATATAAACCAACTAAAAATACAACCGGATGGAAAATTGTTAATTTTTTGCTTTTTGGATGGTGCTCAAATAATAAGAATGCTTCCCAATGGTCAGATAGATCTTACATTTGGAACAAATGGTATTTCACCGTCAATCAATGCGGATCATGATGATTATTATAATTCTTATGAATTTATCCTACAGGGTGATAAAATCATTCTGCATGGTATTCAGAGAGGATCAAATCCGCACCACACCATTTATCGTTTAGATGCCAATGGAAATATAGATAATACTTTCGGTAGCAACGGATCTGTAGCCACACAAGGAAATATTACAGGCAGAACATTTGTCATGTTAGATAATCAATCAAATATCCTCAGCTTCAGTGATAATATCAGTGTCGTTGAAAAATTTGATTCTAACGGACAGCCCATCACAAGCTTTGGAAATAATGGGACCGTACAAATAAGCATAAATGGCTCTGGGATAGGTGATGTTGGCGATGTATTTATAGACAGCAATAATAGGATTATTTTCTCAACCCTTCAAAATAATGAGATGTTCAGAATAAACCAGAATGGAAGCCTTGACAATACATTTAATTACAATTTACAAACCAGTCTTGGTTTATCTTCAGGTCCAAAAATTTTAAGCATTAATGAAAAAGACGGATATTACTATATTGGCGGAAGCGCAGAAAACACTCTATTTACAACCAATTATTTTATTTCAAAACTTAATCAAAATGGGTCTATGAATTCTACCTTTGGTTATTATATAGAACCCAATTATGCTGATCCGCCATACCTCACTCCCCCTTTATCTACCATAACTGAAATGATTGTTAACAGCAATCATATTATTGTAAAGGGAAATAGCCGCATTGCAAAATATCTGATTAATAACGGTACTTTATCAACAAAAGAAATTACAAAAGTAGGTCCTGCTATTTCTTTTGAGAATCCTGTAAAACAAAACCTTATTTATCTATCAAAAGAAAAAGTGAGAAAGATTGAAATTTATTATTCTGACGGAAAAATTGCAAAAACCATAAAAGACTCAGGTTCTCCTGTTTCGGATTTACCAAAAGGGATTTATATGGCTAAAGTTACTTTTGAAAACGGAAGTATCACCACCAAGAAAATGATTAAGAATTAAAATATGACCTCTGGCTTTACCAGAGGTTTTTTATTACCTTAGTGCCTATATTAAAGAGCTATATTCTATACTTTTAGGTTTGAGCTAAAGCCACAGGATTTGTTTTTTATATTCTAGAGCTGGCTAAAAAGCCCAACTCTGTTAAATTTAATCATAACCCCTTTTAATTTATCATTATGAAAAGCCATCACTACAAAACTACCATTCAATGGACGGGAAATAAAGGAAACGGAACCAGCAGTTACAGAGACTACGAAAGAAGCCATACTGTTTCAGTAGAAAATAAGCCTATTATTGAAGGTTCATCTGATCCGGCCTTCCGTGGAGACAAAACGAAACACAATCCTGAAGATATGTTCCTCTCGTCCCTTTCTTCCTGTCATATGCTCTGGTATCTTCATTTTTGCTCTGAGGCTGGGATTATTGTGATGGATTACATTGATGAAGCTACAGGAATTATGGAAGAAACCGCTAATGGCAGCGGGCATTTTACAGAAGTTACACTATATCCTACCGTTACTGTTTCTGATGAATCTATGAGGGAAAAAGCTAAGGAGCTTCATCACAAAGCCAATGAGTTTTGCTTTATTGCCAACTCTGTTAATTTTACTGTAAAACATATCCCTACTGTGTTAGTTAAATAAATAAAAAAACACATTAAAAAAACACTAAAACACCAGTATTATTAAATAATCCCCTATAATAACTCTAATTTTCACAATCAGAATTCAATAAAAAGAGATTTATTTAAACAATAATCAATAAAAATAATATTTTACAATAACAATAATCATAAAAAACTCAAATTATTTATCAATTTTATTCATAATGTTAAGTTTTTTTCATATTTTTATATAAACAAAACCAACCATGATGAAACCAAGATTAACTATTTTCGATGAGCCCATGTTATACACTGAAGGGTTATCAAAATTATTAATGCAGAGCAAAATTTTTACTACCATAAATATCTGCAATTCCTTAGAAAATCTCTCCAAACAATTAAGAGATGAGCCCCCTGAAATGCTTGTCATAAGTTCCAATATACTTATGCTTTCCGAGATATGTAAATCTGTGGAAAGCATCATCACAGAGCATCATCATATCAAAATTATTATCATAGGCAGTTGTTATGATGTAATAGATATCAGAAAGCTTTTCAATAAAGGTATTAAAAGCTATCTGGATAAGAATTGCAGGTATGATGAATTTCTAAAAGCCATTAATGCTTTGCTCTTGAATGAAATTTATATTTGTGACCATGCTAAAGAAAGGATGCTCAGCTTCATTAGTAACGAACAGGAGAAAAGAAACTTCCATATCAGAGATCCACTTACCCGTCGCGAAATGGAAATTCTAAAATTAATATGCGATGGCTTCAGCAGCAAAGACATCTCTGAAAAACTTTTTATAAGTATCAATACGGTAGAAACACATCGAAAAAAAATTCTCTTGAAACTCAACGTAAAAAACACTGCGGGAGTCGTAAAATATGCTATTGAAAATCATATTGTAGACTGATTAACAAATTCAGATCATTAACCTAAAAAATTCCAAACCTTACAGTCTGGAATATTTTTTGCCCGATCCCAAATTCCTTTTAATAAAAAGTCCGGCAAACAACTGATTATTAATATTGAATATTAGAGTGAATGATGAATTCGCTTTGCTTGTCAATTTTTCGTAAACCATGAAAATTCAGTATCCGTTTGCGAAGCGAAATTCACCATTAACTTTTCTTTGTTTTAAAGTACAATCTCTCTTCTGCTACTCATAATCCGGCATTTCGCCATTACTGAAAAGTGTGGATCGTGAAAGATCTGTCATATTGCTGGTCAGATCTATGACCATTACATTTCGCTGCGAAATATTGTCATTGGAAGTATTCATAAAGATAACCTGGGCATTATTGGGTGAAAATCTTGGGTCCAGATCATTGGTACCCAACGCTTTTTCACTTTCAGAAGAAATATCATTCACCGTATTATCTGTTAAGTTATAAATGAAGATATGAGAATCCAGCTGGCGATAATTACCGCTTCCATCCTGATATCCTGAAATGTCACGGGTAAACAGAAGAAGCTTCCCATCTACGGAGAAATTCAGTCCTCCACTGGCTCCAGCAGATCCGGATACTACGGTTTTAAGAACATTTCCCATCATATCAATAACATAAATACCTGTATTGTATCCGTTGTAGTCATTAGTTTTCAAAGCAATTTTACTTCCATCATAGCTCCAGTCACATTCTGAAATCATACTTCCATCCGGAGTAGTATACACCAGAGTAAGGCCACTCCCGTCCTTATTAATCCGATAAAGTTTATTGAAATTTGAATAAATAATTTCCTTACCATTGGTACTCCAGGCAAAATCCATTTCGTAGTTATTAAAGCCTGCTACGGGAACTGATGTTACTTTAAAAGGATTGGAACCATCAGGATTGGCGGTGTAAATATGTGTACTTCCCCCTTCAGTTCGGAGAAAAGCAATGAGACCTGCATTATTATTTTTCCGTGGCCGCCAGCTGTTATAAGACGAATCTGTAAACTGAAAACTGTTGCCTTGCTCATCACTAGACATTATAACAAAGTTACCATTCAGTTTTCTCACATAATGATATCTGTTGGCAGGAACCGTATTCGTAGTAAATTTACCGGTCTGGCTTAAAACTGGCTGGTGAATGTCGTCCGAAACAGACACCTGCCAGAAGTAACTTACACCAAACTTCAGATTTGAAAGTGTATAATGATTTACTTTCAAATCATTAACCTGAATCACGTTAGTGTCAAGATTATTTTTAATTGATAAACTATATTTTAAAACATCTGCTGTATCCGGATCTGTTGCACTCCAGGTAAGCTCAACACTTAATGGTTGATTGACCGCGTTATCTATCGGACTTAGAAGCTGCGGTGTGGTAGGCGGAGAATTCAAAGATGTATCATCACTCATTTCAAACACCACCGTTACCACCTGATTTTGATTCTGCATATTAACAGACTGAAAATTGGTAATATATCCTGAAAGTTCTGCTTTTACCGAATAATTACCGATCGGCATGGCAGCAATTTCGAAAGAACCATCAGTGCCACTGAAAACAGTTTGTGTGGTAGGATTAGTGAATATTTTTACATTGGCAAGGGGTACATTACTGCCTCTTTTCACTACTTTTCCTTTTAAAATTCCTGTCTGAGCCTGTTCTACAAGGTCTTCATTACATGAAAACAGACAAAAAATTAGGATGAATATGCTGAGTATTTTGATTAAAGTTTTCATAATTCGTGTTTTTATTTGTTTCCAAGGTAGAAGTTGATCCCCAATCCAAAACGTAGGGCCTGGTCTTTTCTTTTTCCATTTACAAGCCCTTCCCAATCGTCTTTAAAGCCAAGATCATATTGTGCAGAAGCTCTTAGTGAAAAATTGTGATCAATCATATATTCAAGCCCACCCCCAACTTGTCCTTTGTATTGAGGTTTATATTTAGAGTACAACGCCCCTGCCCCTCCATAAATATATGGACTGAATCTGTATTTCGGAAAAAGAAGATATTCCAGATTAACTTCAGGGCCGAAATAGTTTCTTTTTACAATGTTTTCGTTTTCAAGGGTAAAATAGTTTCCATTTACCTCTACATTTACGTTAGGAGTAAGAAAATATTTAAGCCCCACTTTCCCGCCTATATTCATTTTAGGGTTTACATAATCATCTTTCACCTTCTGAGCCTCTACATTCGCAAATACGGAAACTTTCTGTCTGTAATTGTCAGGGTATCTGTTTCCGACTACTCTTCCGGTGTTATTTTCCTGTTCTTTATTGTACTCCTTAATTAATCCTTGATAACTGGCCGTACTATCTATAGCTTTCCCCCATATTTTATCCTGAATTCCTTCTATAATTAGGGATTTCACTGCCTTTTCAATAGCTTCAGTTACAGCCAACTGAACAGGTTCATTTTGGGTTAATCCTACCTCAGCCTCCAACAGCCTTTCAGTATCTATATATCTGAAAAAACTGCCATTAACACTGGTTGAAAGAATGGTTTTGGATGTATAAACCGTTTTGAGGATTTCTCCGTTAAGAGTGGAAACAGCTCGGAGATAAATGGTAATTCTATCCTGACGATATTGTGTGGAAGCTCCAATTCCAAAATAACGGGCTCCAAGACCGCCTGTAAGGATATTGCTATCGTAGGATATTACTCCTCCTTCCAGAAGAATTCCGGCGTATAGAAGCGGAGGAAGTGATTGAGTGCTTTTATCAGCATCTTTTATATATTCCTGACGTGTGGAACGGATAATTTGTCTTTCATTGAGCAGATTGGCTATATTCTCCCTTTCAATAGGAATAAACCAACGGCTGTCTTCCAGGGCTTTGATGAGAATGGTAGTGGTTCCTTGCGGCACTGCAGTGCTCCAGTTATTGCCATTTTCGGAAGGTTTGTACTGGCCGGTCTGATCTCTGAATTTATAGACTCCTACCACTATTTTTTCTTTAGGCAGAGGAAGTTTCTTCAGTTCTGCTGTGGAAGCAGTTACCTCTCCCATCGTTGGCTTTTCGGGATCCGAAGGTAAACCGAATATTGAACTACAAGCCTGTAAAACACATAGCAGAAAACTACAGAAAAAGATTCTGGTGTAAGTGTAAGTTCTCATGATAAGTTTGGTTTTAAGTTTCTATGTTATTTTGGAATTACGATCTCGGACTGATCGCCTGTACCGGTATCCAAAATATTAATTAAAAGTCCCTGATTGGTATTGGTAATCTGAAGGTATAATGATCCGAAAAGATAATTACCCGGTTGTATATTTCCACTCCCAAACTGGTCTTCAAAAAGCTTTCTTGAAAGTTCACTAAGGATTTGTCTGTTTAGACTCTGGGTGAAGCTATCAAGAGAATTCATACGGTCAAGCAGATTAGTATAATCTTTTTTTTCATCAAATGGATTCTGTGCATTGGCTGAGCTTAAAAGCCACTGATAATTAAAAGTATCTCCGCCAAATGCTGGGTTAATCGGCTTATAAACGAGTTGCTGAGATTTCCCTTGGAAAATACCCGCAATAAAAATCAAAATAATAACTATAGTTTTCATAGCGGACGTTTTTAATAGATAAATTCATTTTTTATAAGGTTTTTCTTTGTTGTAAATTCCTTGATATATTTTAAGCTGGAAGCTAACTGTTCTTTTAAATAGTCTTCTCCCGGGTTGGTCATAAAACTGTAGATTATTTTATCATCCATCTGAATATTGATTTGACCGCTTGTTCCGCGAAGAGGAAGTTCAGAAATAGTGACAGCACTACTGCTCTTGTCCGGAAGCTGGCTATACTGAATATAGAACATATCGTAAAAGTCTTTTCCAACCTTGGTTTTAGTTTCATCAATGGTAAGACCTTTAAGTTCATAAACAGCATCATCTTCTGCCTTGGCTGTATTCTTTTTAAAAAGATCACTATTGAGTTCAAGGCTGTCTTTTGCTACCAAAGCTTTAGATTCTTCATCTCGGATATAAAGGAAAGCTTTTAAAGCATCTTTTGGTTCAAGGTTTACACTGATCTCGGATAATATCTTTACTTGGTTAGGGTTTACAGAAAACTTACCGTTTTGCTGATTGTTGGAGAGATTTCCCCCATTTCCTTTTTTTATTGATATTAATAGATAGTTCAGTTCTTTATAAACGGCTGTATTATTAACAACCACAGCCTTTATTCTGATCTGGTTTTCCAGTGTAGTACTCTCGATTCTTGCAGTTACTTTTTTATCCTCCTGCCCATAGGTCATAATGAACAGGAAGACAAAAAAAGTATTCAAACTCAGGATAGATAAAAGTTTCATCATTTGTGATTTAATAATTTCTCATGAAAACGGTTCTGTTATCTCCTTTTACATTGATCTGCATACCGTCTGAAATGCTATTGCTTCCCGTAACATCAATGATATTATTACTTCCTTGCGTAATAATGGCAGCCTTGGTTTCTTTATCTGCGAATGAATTGATAAAATAAAGAGCGTTATAGTCCCCAAGCTGTCTTACAGTAATAATTGTCCTGTTATTAAGAGAAAGTTCTGCATTATTATCGTTACCTATCTGAATGATATTAGAGTAACTCGCATTCATCTCCATATTCTGTCTGGTGATAAGGTTTAAGATTGTATTACTGTTGACCTTATCCCAGTCTATTTCCTGAGCCTGCAATGGCAATACCATACAAAGAGCTAAAACACTCCATCTCAAATTAAACATGGCATTGATATTTAAATTAAAAATTAATAGAGAATGGAAGAAAACATGCCTGGTAAATATTTATATAAAATCATAATTTCCAAGCAGATGTAAACTTTAGGCTAAAAAAGGAGAACCCACACCTGTAGCTTCTCCTTTCAATTTTAAAGATTACAGTATTAAAAAGGGCTTAGTTCGATTGATTGATAACCATAGAATTTCCATTACCCACCTGAGTACCAAGATGGAAATGAGCATCACCGGATTGAGTTACCCAGCTAAAGTTTCCGTTACCCACCTGAAGGTCAATAGCAGTATTAGAATCTCCTAACTGAACTTGATATAATTGGTTTGCACTACCTACCTGTAGTCCTACAGCCGTATTATCATCACCAATTTGGGCTGAAAGTGCTATATTACTGCTACCCACTTGAGTATGGTTCGCACTATTATCATTACCTGCCTGATATTGAACAAGTAGATTATTAGCTCCTATCTGAAGACCATCAGCTTCGTTTCTTCTACCTGTCTGGATCTGATACGCCATGTTTCCGCTGCCTACCTGAATAGCTGAAGCATCATTTCTTCTTCCATCCTGATATTGGAATACACCGTTACCCACCCCTATTTGTACCGAAGAAGCTTCATTTCTTCTTCCAAGTTGAATTTGTTGAGTTGAATTAAAAAGACCAAGCTGCCAGGTTGAAGCATTATTTCGATTACCTGTCTGGCTCACATTATTTGAGTTTCCGATACCAATTTGATCTACATCTATTGAGTTTCTGTTTCCATTACTCACTGCAGTATTCATGTTAATAATACCTACCTGATCAATATCTGCAGTATTACGGTTCCCATTCTGTGTTAAAGAATTCATGTTCAAAAGACCTGTCTGGTCTACAGTTGCTAAATTCAGGTTTCCAATTTGGGTAGTCACATCAATATTAGCTTGTGCGAAACCGAAACTCATGGCGATTAGTGTAAACACACCTGTAAGTAAATTTTTCATCTTAGTAAAAATTAATTGGTTAATAGTAAGACAAAGGTATACGCTATAGGTAAGTGAGAAACCACCATCAAAGTGTAAATTATAAAAGTCACCATTTTTGGGTCCCAGGCTCACTGTTTTTGGTATTTACAGCATCACGGATTTCAGTTACGTAGAAATACGATATTGAAGCAGACATTATAAAATATCAATAATGAAGGATTCATTCACTTCCCTCTGCACTACTCCATCAAGAATAATTCACTATTCATTTGCAAAGCAAATTCATCATTCAAATTCAATGTCTTTCCATCACCACTTTATAGGTTAATTAATGTTAAGGCCCTTATTTCTTCAGGAATATATTATTAAATTTGAGCTATGGAAAATTTTGGAAAAGATTTATTAAGGAAAATAAAAAGTGTAGAGCTTCCCGGCGAACCCGCTCATGGAGTATTTTCTCCTCCCTACCGTCCTGTTTTTACATACGATGAAGTAATTGCAAAAAATCCCAAGTTTGCAGCAGTGAATATTGTATTGTATCTGAAGGATAATGAGTGGTATTTTCCTTTAATCCAAAGAACGATTAATGAACATGACAGACACAGCGGGCAAATCTCATTACCCGGTGGAAAACGCGAAGAAATGGATCAGGATTTTGCAGAAACTGCAGTTCGTGAAACCTCAGAAGAAATTGGGATAGATAAACACTATGTGAAAATTATCCGGGAAATGTCTCCCATCTATGTTCCGCCAAGTAATTTTTACGTATATCCTTATATTTCGTATACTAAAAAGAATCCGCTCTTCGTTCTTCAGCAGACTGAAGCAGTGGAGACCATAGAGTTTCCGATCACTTCTTTTTTAAATCTGTCGGATACCCCTGAAATTATGGCACTTCCAAGTGCCGGCGGAAGTGAAGTTCCTGTCATCAATTTCAACGGATATATTATCTGGGGTGCTACAGCAATGATATTAAGTGAATTCAGCCAGTTGCTGAAAAAAATGTAACTTTGCACTACCGTGTTTAATTGAAAAATGGCGAAGAAAAATATTTTCACCGATGCATTCGGAACACCTTATTTTTTAAAAAGGTTTATTATTTTTATCTTAGGAGTTGTATCCTATAGAAGGTTCAACGGCTTTAATAAGTTAAAAATAACAGGAACAGAGCACCTTGTGGATCTTCCGGACTCCAATGTATTGTTTGTATCTAACCATCAGACTTATTTTGCCGATGTAGCTGCAATGTACCATGCTTTCTGTGCCGTAAATAATGGATATTTAAATACGATTAAAAATCCGATCTACCTGTTGAATCCAAAGATTGATTTTTACTATGTAGCAGCAGAAGAAACCATGAATAAAGGGATTCTTCCTAAAATTTTCAAAATTGCAGGAGCTGTAACCGTAAAAAGAACCTGGAGGGCAGAAGGAAAAAATGTCAACAGAATGGTAGACATGAGTGAGGTAGACAATATTATGAAAGCACTGGACAACGGTTGGGTGGCCACCTTCCCTCAAGGAACAACATCAGCCTTTGCCCAAGGACGAAGAGGAACTGCCAAATTGGTAAAAAACCAGCGTCCTATTGTAATCCCGATCAAGATCAACGGATTCAGAAGAGCATTTGATAAAAAAGGACTCCGTGTAAAGGTAACCGGTGTAAAACCTACCATGGAATTCAAGGCTCCTCTGGATATCGATTATGATAATGAAAAAGCACCGGAAATTCTTTTGAAGATCATGACTGCCATTGAGCAGACGGAAGACTTCAATGTATTACACAATTATGATGAAGAACTTAAAGCTAAAAAATTAGAACAAAAGGACTCAAATAATTAAATTATGAACAGAATAATCGGAATTTTATTCGCTATCATAGTATTAGTTTCGTGCAACAGCCAAAAAGTATATTCGGATTTTGATATCAGTTATTCGAAAAGTGGCGGCGTTGCTCCTGTATATGAAAATCTGCTTATCAAAGGGAACAATGTACACTACTCCTTTGAGGGCCAGGGGAAAAAACATAAACAGGATTTTAAAATTTCAAATGAAGATCTGAAAAAACTGGATCAGGTTCTTTCCCAAAATAATTTCAGAAGAATACAGGAAGATCGTAAGAAATTATACGATAATATTTCTACTTCAATTAATATTAAAAAAGGGCCTAACGAAGGCAGTAAGTCGGATGCCAGCATGATTATTCCTAATTATCAGACGAACTGGAATAACATTCTTGAGGCTTTCCAGCAGATCATTAATACTAATGTTAAAAAACAGTAAATACAATTGAAAACCCACTTCATTGCTATTGGCGGAAGCGCCATGCACAATCTTGCCATCGCCTTAAAAGATAAAGGATATCAGGTTACCGGTTCAGATGATGCTATTTTTGAACCATCAAAATCCAGATTGGAGAAAAAGGGAATATTGCCTCAGGAAATGGGTTGGTTCCCGGAAAAAATCACTCCGGATATTGATGCGGTTATTCTTGGAATGCATGCTCACCAGGATAATCCTGAATTGGCAAAGGCAAAAGAATTAGGGTTAAAAATATATTCTTACCCGGAATTTTTATACGAGCAGTCTAAAAATAAAACAAGAGTGGTTATTGCCGGATCACACGGGAAAACAACCATTACTTCCATGATTCTTCATGTTCTGAATTTCCATCAGAAAGATGTAGACTTTATGGTAGGAGCCCAATTGGAAGGTTTCGACTGTATGGTAAAACTTACTCAGGATAATGATTTCATGGTATTGGAAGGTGATGAGTATCTTTCTTCCCCTATTGACCTGCGTTCAAAATTTTTATTATACCAACCGAATATCGCTTTAATGAGTGGGATTGCTTGGGATCATATCAATGTTTTCAAAACATTTGATGATTATATTGAACAGTTCAGAAAATTTGTAGCGAGCATTACTCCCGGTGGTGTTTTGGTATACAATGAAGAAGATCCTGAGGTAGTGAAAGTAGTGGAAAATGCTGAAAATTATTTCAGAAAGATTCCTTACAAAACTCCGGAATATGAGATCAGCAACGGAAAAGTGTATTTAAAAACTGAAATGGGAGATGTTCCTCTTTCTGTTTTCGGTGCACACAACCTGTTGAATATGGAAGGAGCAAGACATATCTGCCAGCAGCTGGGAATTATGGATGAGGATTTCTATGAAGCGATCATGAGTTTTAAAGGAGCTTCCAAACGTCTTGAAAAGGTAGAAAGAGACGATAAAGGAACATTGTATAAAGACTTTGCTCACGCTCCAAGCAAAGTAAAGGCCGCTGTAAAAGCATTCAAGGAGCAATTTAAAAATGAAAAGAAGTATGGCTTCCTTGAACTTCATACCTATTCCAGCTTAAATCCTGCTTTTTTAGAGCAATATGACCATGCTATGGATGGATTGGAAGAAGCTATCGTTTTCTATTCTGAAGATGCTTTAAAGATCAAAAGAATGGAACCTATCTCTCCGGAATTTATTAAAGAAAAGTTCAAGAATGACAACCTAAGAGTTTTCACCAATGCTGAAGACCTTCACACCTACTGGAATACATTAGATAAAACAGATGGAGTTTATCTGATGATGAGTTCAGGAAACTTTGGCGGACTTGATTTAACAAAATAAATAAAAAGCTTCAGAAATATAATCTGAAGCTTTTTTATTAGATAATTGTCTATCATTCACAAAAAGAATGGGCTGTTATATGTTACTCATTATTCAATTGTCTGTTGTGGGTTAGCTCAATATTTTTGATGGCTCCTACCGGCGCAATTTTTATCTTATTGTTTCCTTTCATCAGGTAAATGTAATACATACTGTTGGAGCCTATCAGGTGTACCAGCTCAGAATTTTCATCACCATAATTTAAGGTATAGTCATATTTAAGCCTGTTTTCCTTTATTCTTTTTGTTAATGCCATCCCTTCTCCCCAACCTATTCCTACAAAGAAAGACAATAGCATCATGGCCGTAAATTTCACAAACATATTTGTAAAATGATTCTCAATAGCCTCCTTGCTCATATTTTCATGATCTTTAAGGGCAGCCATTTTTTGTGCCCATTTTTTATTTTTATTACTTTGTTTTGATAAATAAGATGGAAAGGCAAATGAAGATACGACGATGATAATAAGAGCAATCAATATAACCGGATGAGAGGTTAAAGTAGCAATCGGACTTATTAGAATGTCCATAATTGTTGAGTATTTTAAAATATTAATGCCTATCTGATAGTAGAAGACACTTTCTTTTAATATTCCCATTACGACAAGAAATAGATAGCCGAATGGAAGTGATCTCTGAATTCCCTCTGAAAATTTCATTTTTTCGCTGGTTTAGTTTTTATATCAAATCAAAAAAGATATTCCTGAAAGAAATTCAATACAAATAAACTTTCCGGTACATCAGAATGATACTGAGCTACGAAAATATAAAATTACAGTCAAATTGAAAACATCTTGATCTATCTTTCACAATCTTTAATCAGATTTTTCAAAATTTCTTCGGTAGAATTTTCGCTATATCGATGGATAGACTGCCCTACCCAAATTCCAACAAAGTCTGCATTCTGTTTAGATTTTGCAGCTTTCCGTAATGCGTTTGTAAGTTTATTCTGATAAGGATAAGGTAAGATATATTCAGAATCTTCAACGCCTTCAATGTATTTGTTTCTAACTCCTCTTGCATATCTGCCTGAAAAGCTTTTCGTCAACATGATTTCATCTTCTCTTACTTTTTTAAGCCTTTCTTTTTCGAAAGGCAGCATAGCACTTTCCTGAGAAGCCAGCAGAAGATTCCCCACCTGAAATCCCTGTGCTCCCAAATCATTTACAGCCTTTAAAGTTTTTCCGTTATAAATTCCGCCTGCATAGATCAACGGAACCTGTACATGGTCGTACACCTGTGATAATAAAGATAATCCTCCAATCTGCGGAACATGGACAGGATCAAAAGTTCCTCTATGACCACCAGCTTCTGTTCCCTGCACACAGATGATATCAATTCCCGATTTTTCTAAAATCAACGCTTCACGTACTGAAGTACATGTACCAATCAGTGTTACACCATTTTCTTTCAGCTTCTGAATACTTTGATCATCCAGATTTCCAAAAGTAAAGCTTAGGATTTTGCAGTTTTCTTCAATGATCGCATCTACCAGTTCATGATAGGATCTCACTTTAAGTTCTTCCAGATCAGGAAGACTTACTTCAATACCATTGTCTTTTGCCAGCTGCCCCAAAAACTGTCTGGTTTGAACAAATTTCTCTTTTAAATCCTCTGTTATTTCAGGAATGTGGTGTACAAAAATATTAGCAGCAAAAGGCTTATCCGTTAATTTTTTTGTCTCTCTAATCAGTTCAATGGATTCATCTGCTGAAAGGTCTGCCAATGCCAAAGAGCCCAGACAATCTGCACGGGATGCTGCAGTCACCATCTGTACAGTACTCGCTCCAAACATCGGAGCCTGAATAACAGGATATTTCACTCCTAATTTTTTACTGATTGTATCCGGCCAAAACATAAAAATTTATTTTAATTAAAAAGGTACAAAAAATAAAAACAGTTCACTTTCAACAACGTATGACATTCCTCACACTCCGACAGAAAATAAAATTCCCACAGATCTCACAAATTTCACAGATCAAAAATCTGCGGTATCTGTGAAATCTGCGGGAGATATAATTTTAATTAAACTTAAATATCCGCTACAGACTTAAGCATTTTCTGCTCCCATTCCGGGTCTTTAGGATCAAAGAATAATCTTTTTCCAGTATCTAAAGAACGAACAACATTCATTTCATCTTCTGTTAGTTCAAAATCAAATACATTAAAGTTTTCTTCAATTCTAGATGGTGTCACAGATTTTGGAATCACTACAAAGCCTTCCTGTAAATGCCATCTCAAAATTACCTGAGCAACCGTTTTTCCATATTTTTCAGCAACTGCCTTCAGCTCAGTATTGCTTAAAAGGTTGGCATTTCCATTTCCAAGCGGGCTCCATGGTTGTGTTACAATATTATTTTCTCTGTCATACACCTGTAATTCTTTTTGCTGGAATACAGGATGCAGCTCAATCTGATTAATTACCGGAAGAATCGTTGAGTTCGCTTTTAGTTCCTCTAATTTTTCAACAGTAAAATTACAAACCCCAATTGCTTTAATTTTTCCTTCCTGATACAGTTCTTCCAAAGCTTTCCATGTTCCTAAGAAGTCACCATACGGCCAGTGGATAAGATACATATCCAGATAATCCATCTGCAGTCTGTTCAGTGTTCTCTGGAAGGCACTTTTTGCTTTTTCATAGCCATGATCCTGAACCCAGACTTTAGAAGTGATAAACAATTCATCTCTGTCTACTCCACTGTTTTTTACCGCAGCTCCTACCGCAGTTTCATTTTGATAGATTGCTGCTGTATCAATCATTCGGTATCCTGTCTGAATAGCTTTAATAACAGCATTTTCGCATTCTTTCAGGTCCTCCATCTGCCATACTCCAAAGCCTAACGCGGGAATATCCACTCCGTTATTTAAAGTTACTACAGGTTGCCCCGTATAGGTTTTCTTTTGCATAGTCTTTATTTTAATTATTAATATAAAGTGATGAAACAAATTTGCGATAAAAAAACGGAACAAGAACTTACCAATTTTACTGTTTTTTGTTAAAAAGTGTTATTTAACGAGCACTTATAATAGGTTGGAAAACGCAAAGAAGTTTTACTTTCCACATGTTTTTAAGGCGCAAGGATTTTATCTGCGATAAAATTGAATACCACTTATTGTAATGCCACGAATACATTGCTGAAAATCTTCGATTTTCCTGCGCCTTAAAAACAATCTAATTCTCCTACATTCTTTACGCCCTTGCGTTTTCCAACAAAAAATCACAGACTTCTAATATTAGCTTCCAGCAGCTATTTTTCCTATTTTTGCATAAATCCCATACCATGTATCAACAAACCTAAATGGTATACAATTATTTACAAGAGTTTACAGATGGAGCAATATACTTTTAATAAGATTGAAAAGGATTCAGAAATTCCTTATGGACTATTACTATTAGCAGATGAGACTACTGAAGCCATAGATCAGTACATCTTTAAATGCAATATCTATCTGTTACATAATGGAACAGAGAACATTGCCGTTATGGCCTTATACAAAAACAATGATACTGAGCTGGAGATTAAAAATATTGCTGTTATTGAAAGCTACAGAAGCAAAGGAATTGGGAGTATTTTAATGGATAAAGCCAAGGAAATTGCCCGTGACAATCATTATGAAGTCCTAAGTGTCGGAACTTCAGATACAGGATTTCAGCAGATCAGGTTTTATGAGAAAAACGGTTTCAAGAAAACGGGAATACGTAAAGATTTCTTTCTTGAAAATTACCCATCCCCGATTTATGAAAACGGTTTACAGATGCGGGATATGATTTTACTTGCCCATCATATTACGGAATAATCCCTTAATATGTTCTATTTCCGTTTGGTAATTGGTCTTTTTTCTGCATCCGAAATATAAAGTGTTTTCCAACTTTTTCTTTCCTTCCCAGATCAGCTTGATTTCTCCGCTTTCGATTTCATTTTTACATAAGAAATCCGGAACAACGGCTAATCCGGCACCTCCTTTCAGACAACGGATGATAGAATTGAGATTAGGAACGATATAATTTGGGCGGAAGTTAGGTTTATGACCAAAATTTAAAGTCCAGAACTGGAAAAGATGTTCCATATCTCCTGTGGTTCCGTACCATTTTTCATTCTTCAGCCACGCTTCAACCTGCTCTGCATCTTTTGTTTTTAAAACCTTTTTGAATGCTTCTAGGTCTACATCTTTTCCACCCACCAGAATGATCTGTTCAGAAGAAAATGCTTCATGTTCTATATTGGGTGAAGATCCTTTTTTTGGAGTGATGATAAGATCCAAAATCCCTTTATCCAATTGATCCAGCATTTCAGGATATTCTCCAAAACTGATAATCAGGTTGAAAGGTAATGAAGAAACATATTGCTCCAGCGTAGTCTGAAAAGTTTCAAAACACATTCCCACACTAATGGTTGGCGTATGTTTTTCTGTAGACTTCTGAAAGTTCTTTTCTACATCTTCCAGCTTGGTAAGAGGTTCTGCAACTGCATTGAACAATACTTTTCCTCTCTCCGTAGGGATCATCTTCCTACCCGTTCTGTCGAACAACTTATATCCTACATACGCTTCCAGTGAACTTAAATGCAAGCTCACCCCAGGCTGCGAAATGAACAAGGCATCAGCTGCACCTGTTAACGTCCCGGTTTTATAGATCGCCTTAAAAGTACGATACCATTCTAAATTAACCATGGCTTATTTATTAATATTCTGATACAAAATTACAAAATAATCATAATACTAATTGATAATTTTAATAAGATTAGGAAGCCTGAAGCTGGAAGAGAGAAGTAAATGAGCCGTATACAAACACTATCTCGTTGTTTATTGATTTTTTAAATCATTTAATCCAATAACAACTATAAATAATTGGCCTGGTACTTTCCTGCTTCCCTCTCCCAGCTTCCTGCCTTTTTCTTTTCTCTGGTTATTTTACCATCTGAAGTATTGCATTTTGAAATTTTCCCGCTTCATCTTTATGAATCTGATGCCCTGAATTTTCAAATAAAACAAGATCTTTTTTCGGTGCTTTTACTTTTTCAAAATAGTCGGTGGTAATTCTCGTAGAGGTTTGAACATCATTTTTACCGACAAAGAAATAAATAGGGCAATCCACTTTCTTTAAAGTCTTAGGAAGGTCAATATTCATCACCTCATTCCAAGCTGGTGACCAGGTTTTTGACCATTGAAGAAATCCTTTTTTGAATTCGTCCCCAGTTACATATTGTTTTCCGTCTTTATAAAAAAGCCATTTTCTTAAATAAAACAGATCTTCATCTACTTTGAACGGAATCTGTACACTTGCTAATTCTTTAGAAACAACAGGATCTGCTTTGAAATGATCTTTTAAAATCTCAAGCAATTCTTTCTCACTCTCTAACTGGCTTACCACTGGATTTACAGCAAAATAAGCATGTAACAGTTCAGGATGATTTCTAACGATGTAAAATCCTAAAGCATTACCCCATGAACTGCCCAGCAGGTATATTTTTTCCTGTTTTAATTCTTTTCTCAGAAAATTGATCACCTGATAAGTATCTTTTCCCATCAACTCCACTGAAGGCTGAACAGGTGAAGGATTTAATTCCAGCGTTTTTCCGGCATCTCTCTGATCCCATTGAACAATGGTGAATTTACTTTTTAAAAGTTTTGTAAAAGACTCAGCATTTTTTCTCATAGAGCTTCCAGGGCCTCCTGATAAAAAGAGCAGTATCGGTTTTCCGGAATCATCTGTTTTAATATCTATGGCTTGTTTTATTCCGCCAATTTCCGGAATAAGCAAGGTATCTATTTTTCCTTTGTATAATTGTGCCATACAAAATACTGATAATAATAAAAGAATAAAAAGACTTGACTTTTTCATGATTTCTAGATTTTAATTTGATACAAATATCCTCCAGAGAATTCTTAAAAATGTCCGAATAAAAAAATTCGAACTGATTTTAATAAAAAAATGAGTTCGAATCTCTACAAATCAAAGTTCGATTAATTACAATTAATTACAAATCAAGACGTTACAACTATTTATAAAATAAAGAAATACTACAACTCTAAGACAAGTTCACCATATATAGGAGTGATCTATTTAAGAAAAATTAAAATATTGATACTTTTTCATTTCTTAAAAACGATGCATAATAATCCGGAATCCCACTTTCTTCAATTTGGCGGGCTGTCTCTTCAAGCGGATAGCTCAACTGTACAATTTCAGGAACAATCTTTTCATCATCTAAAGTCAAAATCAAATAAGAAGCTAATCTGTTTTCTTCTTTGGAACGCCCTACAGAACCACAATTAACAGCCCATTCCTTATTTTCAAACTGTTTTGTAAATGATAAATGAGTGTGTCCCATCACAACCAGATCCGCCTTTGAATCTTTCAGTATCTTCATAAAAACCTCATCGTTTTCCGATTCGTACAAATATGTATCATTACTTTCCAGACTGGAATGTACCAACTGGATATTCCAATGTTTATGACCAGTTTTATAATTCAATTTCAAATGAAAAGGAAGGCCGGAAAGAAACTTTTTGTTTTCTTCTGTAATATGTTGTTTAGAATGATCTATAGCAATAAATCTGGCCTTCGTTTCTTCCTCAGAATGCTTGGATAAAGGAAAAACAGGCAGATCAAAAGCAATTCTTTCATCATGATTGCCCATCAGACAAGGAATATTCAAATTCTGTATTCTTTCTATCACTTCATTTCCCCAAGGGGCAAAATCTACAAGATCTCCCAAGCAGAATTTCTGATGAATTCCTCTCTGCTCAATATCCTTCAATACTACTTCCAATGCAGGAAGATTCCCATGTACATCACTGAAAACTGCTATCTGTATCATTATCTGTCTATTTCTTCATCAAATTTACAAGACGTAAGGGAATTCCAAATCAGATATAGTATGACATTTTACCATGAAACAGTGATTATTAATCGTCAATTTTCACTTCATAAATTAAGAGTGAATGATTCTTAACCATAAAATTGATAAGAAATAAATTCATCATTCACAATATATATAAATTACATCATATAAATATTATGATACTTTACTATAATTTATATTATTTTTATTATACATGCATCCGAGGTAACTTTGCAGAGTAAAATTCAAACAATCATAAAAAAATGAAAAAAGTACTAATCATCAACGGAGGACAAAATTTCGGACATTCCGGAGGAAAATATAATCAGACCATCGCAGAAAATACATTAGCAGTTCTTAAAGAATTTGATAATGTAGAAGTAAAAATCACCAATGTAAGTGAACATTATGACAAGCATGAAGAGGTGGAAAAATTTGTTTGGGCAGATTATATCATTTATCACACTCCCATCTGGTGGTTCCAGCTTCCGAACGGATTAAAAAAATATATTGATGAAGTGTTCACAGCAGGTCATGCAAAAGGTATTTATATGAGTGACGGAAGAAATGCTGCAAACCCTGAGATCAATTACGGTACAGGAGGAATGCTCGGCGGAAGAAAATATATGGTAACCACAAGCTGGAATGCTCCTGCTACAGCATTTACACTTCCTGGAGAATTTTTTGATGAAAAAAGTGTAGATGAAGGACCTTTATTTGGTTTTCACAGAATGAATGCCTTTGTATCATTAGAAAAAATGGAAAGTTTCCACTTCCATGATGTGGAAAAAAATGCCAACATAGAGCGTGATATGAAGCTTTACAGTGAACATGTGAGAAACGTATTTGAAAAAGAATTAAAACAGGAACTGGTATCATGAAAAAAATACTGATTACAGGTATTACCGGCTATATAGGCGGAACTATCGCACAAAAACTCCTGGACAGAAATTATGAAGTAACAGGACTGGTTCGTAACGAAGCTCATGTACAGGAACTGGAATCCTTGGGAATCAGAACCATTATAGGAAATATACATAATGAAGATCTTATAAAATCAGCAGTTTCCAGCGTTGATGCTGTTATCCATAATGCTGACTCCGCAGATGACGCTTATGCTGTGGATAGTTTTATCAAAGCATTAGAAGGAAGCCATAAAACTTTTATATTCACTTCAGGTTCTGCTATTTTCGGCGGCAAGGAGAATGGTAAAAAAAGTGATTTTATCTTCAGAGAAGATTTCCCTTTGCAGCCAAGACTTGAAATGGCATCAAGAGTCATGATCAACAACTATGTTCTGCAATCTGTAAACAAAGGCATAAGAAGTATCGTTATTGTTCCTACAATGGTTTATGGAGAAGGTTTAGGAATAAAAAAAGACAGCATCCAGGTCCCTGCTCTTATTAATTTTTCACAGAAAAAAGGACATGGGGTTTATTTTGGTGAAGGTGAAAACATCTGGTCTAACTTACATATTGAAGACTTGGCCAATCTGTATGTCCTTGCCTTAGAAAAAGCAAAAGGCGGTTCTATTTATTATGCTGAGAATGGTTCATCTTCCCTAAAAAACATTGCAGAAATCATCAGCAAAAAATACAATTTGGAATCTGCCCAATCTTTGAGCATACAAGAAGCTGTTGACAATTTTGGTCCTGCAGGAGGTTATTTTGGTTTTGCTTCCAACAGCAGATGCAGCGCAGATAAAGCCAGAACAGAACTGAATTGGAAACCTTTCTATAACTCAATTGAAAATTTTATTTAATTATGAAAATTCATCTTACAGCTATTATAAAAGCCAAAGAAGAACACCGTTCAGAAGTATTGGACGTTCTTCAGAATATGGTACAGGAAACAAGAAAAGAAGAAGCGTGCGAATTGTACAATCTTCATCAGGGAATTGAAGACAAAAATCATTTCGTCTTTTATGAAATCTGGAAAACCAAAGAAGGATTAGCACAGCATAATGAACAGCCTTATATTAAAGCTTTCGGAGCTTTAATTGATGAAAAGCTTCAGGAAACACCACAAATTTATACCACTAATCTCCTTTCATAATGAAAAAATTAGCGCTTTTATTGCTCAGCCTTTTCACGATAGGATTCATTCAGGCTCAACACAAAAAATCTATTGATATGAAAAAGAAAATATTATTCGTAGTCACCAGCCATGATAAAAAAGGCAGTACAGGAGAAGATACAGGATACTATTTGGGAGAAGTTTCTCACCCTTGGGAAGTCCTTCACAAAGCAGGGTATGAAATTGACTTTGTAAGTCCGAAAGGCGGAACTCCACCGGTAGATGGATTTGATTTAAAAGATCCTGTCAACAAAGAGTTTTGGGAAAACAAAGAATATAAAAACAAAATAGATCATTCTTTAACGCCATCACAGGTGAACCCAAAAGAATATTCAACCATCTTTTACGCGGGCGGCCATGGAGCCATGTGGGATCTTGCTGATAATACAGAACTGGCAGATATCGCTTCAACAATTTATGAGAATGGAGGTATTGTAGCAGGAGTATGCCACGGCCCAGCAGGTTTGGTGAATATCAAACTGA
Organism: Chryseobacterium sp. StRB126; assembly: GCF_000829375.1. Classification (NCBI taxonomy): domain Bacteria; kingdom Pseudomonadati; phylum Bacteroidota; class Flavobacteriia; order Flavobacteriales; family Weeksellaceae; genus Chryseobacterium; species Chryseobacterium sp. StRB126. The sequence goes on along the minus strand of NZ_AP014624.1, from coordinate 1,403,043 downwards.
ATAACGGGAAATATCTGGTAGATGGAAAGAAAATCAATGCTTTCACCAATGAAGAGGAATCTGCCGTAAAACTAACAGACGTTGTTCCTTTCTTACTGGAAAATAAATTAAAGGAAAGAGGGGCAAAATTTGAAAAATCAGGACTTTGGCAGAACCATGTGGTAACAGATCAAAGAGTGATTACCGGACAAAATCCACAATCAGCGAAAAGCGTTGGGGAAGCAATTTTAAAAGAATTAAATAACAAATAAGTTTTTAAACCACAAATCGAAGATTATCTCCTGTTAGTCGATGAATGTTATTTCGACGAAGTCAAAGTCACAAAAACGTTTAGACACTTAAGTAAATAGAAGTTAGAATGTAAGCTATTGAGAAGAACACTTAAGTTTTGAAAATCTCCAATTTTCACTAATATCTCAATTGAAGAGCTTAAAATTCCTCTCCAGGAGAAGGGGGACAAAAATTCAGAGAATTTTTGCCGGGGTGGTCTATCAAAATGTCTACAACAGCTTTTACGACTTCTATGGTTTAACACACAATAACAAATTAAGATCAAAAAAATGGAATACAGAAAATTAGGAAATACAGAGTTAGAATTATCAACCATCACTCACGGAGCTTTTGCCATTGGTGGTAATATGTGGGGTGGTAATGAAAAACAGGATTCCATTAATTCTATTCACGCCTCATTGGATCATGGAGTAACTTCTATTGATACAGCACCTTTCTACGGTTTCGGATTAAGTGAAGAAATGATTGGTGAAGCCATTAAAGGAAAGGACCGTTCAAAAATCCAGCTATTAACTAAATTCGGTTTGGTTTGGGACGGAAGCAACAACGGAAAAGGAGAGTTTTTCTTTGATGCTGAAGATGATGGGAAAGTAATTCCTGTTTATAAATTGGCTTCTAAAGAAAACATCATCAAAGAAGTTGAAGAAAGCTTACAAAGGCTGGGTACAGATTATATCGATCTTTTACAGCTTCACTGGCCAGACAGCACAACAGCTATCAGTGAAACTATGGAAGCGATGGAACTATTAATCCAACAGGGAAAAATCCGTGCTGCCGGAGTAAGTAACTACAGTGTTGCCCAAATGGAAGAAGCTAACAGAACTTTGAAGCTAGCAAGCAACCAGGTTTCCTACAGCATGCTGAACCGCGCTATTGAAAAAGATCTTGTGCCATATTCTTTAGAAAACAATTCCGGAATTATCGTCTACAGCCCAATGGAAAGAGGTCTTTTAACAGGTAAATATTTCAAGGATAACAAATTAAAAGACAATGATCACAGAAACGGATATTTCTCTCAGTTCGATTTAAATAAAGTAAAAACTTTCCTAGAAAAAATTGAACCTATTGCTCAGGAAAAAGGAGCCAGCCTTTCTCAGCTGGTATTAAGATGGACTACTCTACAGCCGGCAATTACAGTAGTATTGGCAGGAGCTAGAAATGCAGAACAAGCTATTGATAATGCAAAAGCAATGGATATCAATCTTTCTCAGGAAGAATTGAATTTCATCAACGCTGCTTTAAGCGAGATTTAGTATATAGCGGGAAGATGGAGGATGGAAGTACCATCAGGTTATTGATTACTTTTCAACCCTTTGATTTAAATTATCAGACTGTAAGATTGAAAATGAAGTTGAAAACACTAGCTGAGAATGATAAACTTACAGTCTGTTCAATCTAGAAACTACAATCTGATCAATAAAATATCAATTGTTAAAAGGCTTCCCTCTTCCCTCTTCCCTCTTCCCTTCTTTTTATCCAAGGAAAGCAAAACTGGAAGCATCATTTCGATAAACGGAACATCAGTCATTCATCAACTTCAAGAACTTTCCTCCTCCAGCTTTCCACTTCCTTCCTATTTAACTATACATCATCAACAAATGAAAAAGAATCTGATCAAAATGTTCGGGTTAGGAGCCCTATTGACTATAAACAGCATTACATTAAATGCCCAAACTCTGGTCAACCCAGAAGATAAATCATGGTATCCTTCTGCTTACGGAGCTCAGGACGAAATCGGAGCCGCAAATTTATTAACTCCCGAAGTAGTAAAACAGGCACTTGGATTGGTAAAACAAGGTAAAACATTAGCCCTTGCTGTTCCTATTGATAAAAATTTACCGGCTTTCAGACACAGAAGCTTCAATCTATACAATATACAACCCGGAGAACAGGGTGGAAAAAGCATAGGTCCCAACAAATTTACATTCAACGACGAATTGGTAAACGGATGGACCGGTGTAGGAACTCAGCTTAACGGTATCGGGCACATCGGTATTGATAACGTTTACTATAACGGAAATAAAGCAACTGATTTTGTAACTGTAGAAGGTGTAAAAAAACTGGGTGTTGAAAAAGTACCGCCATTCGTTACCAGAGGTGTAGTTCTCGATATGGTCACTCATTATGGAAAAGCCATTGTACCTGGTGGAACAGAGTTTACCGTTGAAGACATTAAAGCTGTTTTAAAGAAACAAGGTCTTACCTTAAGAAAAGGAGACGTTATTCTTTTCAATACAGGATGGCTTGAACTGGTAGGTAAAGACAACAAACAGTTTTTAGAAACTGAACCGGGAATCGGAATGGAAGCTGCCAAATGGTTGGCAGATCAAGGAATTGTTGCTTTTGGAGGTGATACCTGGGCTTCCGAAGTCTATCCAAATCCCAAAAGTAAAGAAGAGTTTCCTATCAATCAATATATGCTGGCTAAAAAAGGAATCTATAACTTAGAATTGATTGATACCCGTCCATTAGTCAAACAAAAAGTATGGGAATTCCTGTTTGTTCTGGGACAACCTCTATATGTTGGATCTACTCAGGTAAACGTTAACCCGGTAGCAATCTATTAAATATATTTTTTAAATGATTATGAATAACAAAGTGGAGAAGTACTTTCCGTACCCAAACTTAATCACTAACCATTAAGATTTATTTTAGAATTAATACCCACGGAATCTTCTCATTTTGCTATTCACAATTATACAAAAAGAGCTCTTCGCTATTGAAAAGCTCTTTTTTATATAGCAAACCTCAGCATTAACTTCCAGCTTCCTTACCTTATCACTATTTTGCAATAGGCAGATGTGTACTTATCGCAATTCTGTTCCATGCATTGATAGTGATAATCGCCATAATGATCTGAGCAATCTGAGCCTCATCAAAGAATGACTTAGCCTTTTGATAGGTCTCATCCGTTAATCCTTTGTGGCTGATTAAAGTAATTTCCTCAGTCATCGCCAAAAGCACCTGTTCTTCTTCTGTAAAAAACTCTTTAGCCTCTGTCCATCCGTCCAGAATGAAAATTCTTTGAGCTGTTTCCCCATATTTAAGAGCATCTTTGGTATGCATATCAAGGCAGAAAGCACATTTATTAATCTGGGAAGCCCTGATTTTAATTAATTCCTTTTGAATATGGGTTAAAGAAGTATTCTGTAAATATCCTTCCAATCCTAGCATTGCTTTGTAAGCTGCGGCATCTGTAGTAGCCATGTTAAATCTTGCACTCATTGTATTTATTTTTTGGTTAATTGATCTATACTAAAAGAATACTGTTGCTGAACAGCCAATAAAAGAGCGGCTGCACTTCCTACCCATACTGAATAATTGAGGGGAGCCTTAGGACCTAAAGCAATAGTCATTGATACTGCGAAAATCAACAATAAGATACTGCTTCCATAGGCTGCGATTCTTGTTTTAAAGCCCACCGTCAGCATCAATGGAAATAAAATCTCTAAAGATGTGGCTGCATAAGCTGAGAAAGTACTCAAAGCTTCAGGAAGAAAAAAAGTTAATGACCTTGTGTATTCTTCAAAACTCTTCATATTTCCCCATGAAGAATTTTCCGGACTCCACCACCCGAATCGATCGGCCACTGCCGAAAGCATGGTTACAGAAAGAGCCAGTCTTAAAAATAACTGCGGAAATTGAGTTTTTGTATCTGTCATTGCATTCGCTTTTAATTACATGACAAATCTCCAACTTCTGATCCGTAAAAAACTTAAACTGGTTTAAGAACGTAATTTTGCTTTAATTTCACTCAGATATTCTGGGGTAAAACCAAGAAATGAAGCAATAAGATATTGAGGAATTCTTTGAATAAACCAAGGATATAATGTACTGAAATGAACATATAGCTCTTCCCGTGAATATTCAGTCAGGTAACGGAGCTTTCTTTCGGAAGCCGCATACGCTCTCTGATAAATAATCCTGAAATACTTTTCCATGACGGGATGCTTCTCCGATAATAATTCCTGATTTTTAAAATCAATAACAAGTATCGTAGACTTTTCTACAGACTGAATATTAAAATCTGTCTGCATCTGTCTTTCATAGGCAAAAGTATCGGTAATCCACCAGTTTTCAATAGCAAACTGAGTGGTATGCTCTACTCCTTTTTCATTAATAAAATACTTTCTCAGACAGCCTTCCACCACAAAATACATATTTCTGCAAACCTCGCCTTCCAACATAAGACTTTCTTTTTTCTTCACCTTCAATACTTCGAAAAAAGAAAAAATTGAAATATACTCTTCGTCACTTACCGTAATGAATTTGTTTAAATGTGCCTTGAAATTATCCATCTTTACAATTGAATACTCAAACTTAACTTTATTTTTTTAGTTTTACAATCACAAATACATTAAATCATGGAAGTCGTTGCCAAAATTCTGATCGCCGTTGTGGCACTGGAACATCTCTATATTCTTTGGATGGAAATGTTTGCATGGGAAACCAAAGGAAAAGAAGTTTTCAAAGCTGCTCTGCCTGCAGAAATGTTCAAACCCACAAAAGGTTTGGCTGCCAACCAGGGATTATACAATGGTTTTCTGGCTGCCGGACTCATCTGGTCTTTCTTAATTAAAGATCCGCAATGGCAGGATAATATCGCTTTATTCTTTTTAGGATGTGTAGCTGTAGCGGGTATTTATGGAGCCATTTCTGCTACCAAGAAGATATTTTTTGTTCAGGCATTGCCTGCAATATTGGCTATTATTGCTGTTTTACTGAAATAGTTTGTCCAAATTTTGTTAGAAAACGCCAAGACACCATTTCTTTATTTTGAAGCTTCGAAGGTAAAGTGCAAAGATTTCATCGGCGATAAAATGTTATACCGCTGATTTAATGCCACGAATGCACTAATAAAAATGACACATGCATAGTTTCACGAATAAAATAATTCGTGCATTCGTGGCCAAATATTAGCTGTGTGTACCGGCTGACAATTTAATATTGAGCGAAATCAAAATACTCTTCTGTATTTGCATTCTCCAACACAATAAAGTTCCCACAGGTCACTCAGATTACGCAGATCTTTTTCCTCTGTGGAATCTGTGGGAAATAATTTTTTAATCTTAAATTATATTACCCCATTGAAGCTTTAATTTTCTCTCTATGAAGTATTCCCCAGTTTACAAGCGTTTCCGTTACCGGAAATACAGATTTTCCATATTCAGTAACGGCATAAGTAACGGTAATCGGTTTTGTATCCTGAATTGTCCTTGTAATAAGAAGATTGGTTTCCAATTCTTTCAACTCTTTGCTCAGCATTTTTGCAGAAATTCCATCAATCCCACGTTCCAATTTTTTAAAATGAATCTGCTGATCGGTTCTGTTCGTCAGATATCGTAGAATCATTAACTTCCATTTTCCGCCCAATACATCAAGACTGTCGCGCATGGCGAATAATTCCTCGGTACAGGTTGCTTCTCTTTCGGTTCCGTTTTCTTTAATTTTTGCCATAATAGTTTCATCAAGGTAACTAGTTACCAATTGTTAACTAGTAGCAAATATAAACTATTCCCGTTTTACATTTGTATCTCAAATTAACAATATGAAAGCAGTAATTTTAAATAAAGACTTTAAGCTTGAAGATGGTTTTTCAGAAAAACCTCAAGTCAGAAATAATGAAGTGTTAATCCACATCAAAGCAAGTGGCTTCAACCCTATTGATTATCAAATGCTGGAAAATGAACTGGAAAGAAAACTAATCAGTTCACCAATATTAGGTCGGGAATTATCCGGAGTTGTTGTAGAAAAAGGAGCCGATATCACTCAGTTCAACATTGGAGATGAAGTATTCTGTGGCAGCGGCTCTATGGGAAGTAACGGTTCCTATGCAGAATATATTTCAGTTCCGGAAGCCATTGTTGCGTTCAAACCAAAAAACATTTCCTTCGAACAGGCAGCTTCTATTCCATCGGCAGGATTGACTTCCCTACAAATTTTTAAAAGGCTGAAATTACAACCGGAACAAACAATCCTTATCACCGGAGCTGCTGGTGCAGTAGGTTCTTTTTTAATTAAAATTTTATTGGCTCATGGCATTCAAAACTTCATCATCACGGTTGGTAGTGAAGAAAATAGACAGATGTTTCTTAATCTTGGTTTGAGAGAACACCAGATTGTTAATTACAAAGAAGAAAACCTTGTAGAAAATATTTTAACGGCCAATCAGCATCAACCTTTTGACATTGGAATTGATTTGGTTGGAAACTATATGGCAGAAGTCACGGCTGAGGTATTAAAAATCAACGGAACCTATGTAGATGTTACCGCTCTTGTTACTCAAGATGCTCATGAACTTCTCTTCAACAAAGGAACGCTGATTATGAATATCTCCAATTACGCCTACAGCATGGTAAAACAGTATGATTATTACAAAAATAGTCTGGAAGAAATTGCAGGACTTATTGAAAATGGCTCCATCGCTCCTTCTCAACATAAAATAATAGGTGATCTTTCTTTGGACACTGTTCTAAAAGCCCATTCCATGCTTAAAAACAACCAGACCCAAGGCCATAAACTCATCATGAAAAACTCGTAACCCATGAACAAAATACCAAGACGCATCGTAACTGGAATCAAAGACGGAAAATCAATTATTGTAGAAGATCAACAGGTAGAAAATGTCGTAGAACATCTCCCAGAATTGATTATTTCAGACATCTGGAATACTCAGACAATGCCGGCAAGTTTAGATTTTGAAAACAAAATTCCAAACACGGGCTTTCCACAAACACCCAAAAATGGAACCTATTTCCGGTATGTAGTGATCCCACCGGATAAAGATCTCGGTGTTGAATTCAAAGAAGGAGAACCTCATCCGATGATGCATCAAACTCCAACATTAGATTATATTATCATTCTTTCCGGGGAACTTTATCTGATTATGGAGGAAGGGGAAACTCTCCTGAAACTGGGAGATATTGTGATCCAAAGAGGAACCAATCATGCCTGGAGTAACAGATCTGATGAACCTTGCATACAGCTGGCCGTTTTAATTGATGCTGAAATTCAAAAATAAAAGTCTTTCCCACAGATTGCACAAATTTCACAGATACAAAAAGATCTGCGAAATTTGTGCAATCTGCAAGATGAACGTTTTTAATTCGTGTATTCGTGGCATTAAAAAAGCGGTATTCAATTTTATCGCAGATAAAATCCTTGCGCCCTAAAGACGTGTTGAATAGAAAAAGCTTAACGCCTTTGCGTTTTCCAACAACAAATCATAAACCTGAAATCTCCAGCAATTTTTCTTTCATTTTATCAGGAGTAAGCAATCCTTCCTGATAATAGACCAGCTTCTGGTTTTTATCCAAAAAAATCCATAACGGATAAACAGGCTGTTCCTTATTTTTAGATAATGCCAGCGCCAATTCATGGATTCCAGAACTTCCATTGGCCAAATATTCAAACTCCTGTCCCTGGAAGTTAATTTTGTCTCTCGTTTTTTCAGCCTCAAAATTAATCAGATAAAAATGATTGTTCATGATTTCCACCAGATCTTTATCCTTATTTAGTTTAAAGGACTCAATTTTACAAACGGCACACCAATCTGTATAAAGATGGATCACCATCGGTTTTGGAGATTCTTTTTGCAGACGCTCCACTTCAGAAAAAGTCCCTGTCTTCATCTGAGACAGACAAAGACAGGGCACAAACATTAAAAATAAAGCTAAAATTTTCATTTCAGGGTATATTTCACTCCCAAGAACCCTCTGATGCCTTGCATAGGTGCATAGCCATATGCTGTATCGAAAGTATAGTGATTGGGATTGCTGATAGGATCATCAGCTTGTTTATCAAATGGGTCAAAAGGTCTCATTAAGGGATCTTTAGGAGTAAAGTTGAATAAATTTTTCACTCCGCAATAGACTTCAAATCCGGATTTGAAGCTCTTTGAAACCTGAATATTTGCCAAAGAATAGAATGGTGAATACTCAGGGCGGAAATCATTCGGTAAAACAGGCAGCCTCATCGGTCCATAAAATTGTCCCGTGAAATCGACAGTCAGGTTACTTGGGAACTTATAGGTCAAATTATAGGTTCCACTCCATTTTGGAGCGTGAAGTTGCTGTGTTTTTTGATCTTCATTATCAAATTTCTGGTAAACATCGAGATACGTTACTCCCAAATTGACGCTTAATGGAAATGAAAAACTGAAATCTATATTCAAAGAAGCCCCTCTGGAAATTCCATATCCCTGAAGATTGTCATAGATGATTTTATTCGGATCAGAATCAAAATCTCCTACAATTTTATTACTGAAATAGGTATAAAATGCAGAAGCATCAAGATTCATTATACGGCTTCCTACAGGAATTTTCCAAATATAATTTACATTTCCGTTCACTGATCTTTCAGGTAGCAGATCAGACTTTACGATAACTTCTCTGGAGCCCGTCAACGCGGCGTGATCCTCTGTGAAAAGGTTTACTACTCTGAATCCAGTTCCGAAATTAAATCTTAAAGTATGAAACGGATTCGGTGAAAACTTCCATGCAAATCTTGGGGAATGTACAGAATGATGAACCTTATCGTAATCATAACGGTATCCTAATAACAAGGTATTCTTATCATTGATCTCCCACTGATCCTGTACAAACGCTCCCCAGATCGGAGACTTCATCGGTGCATTAGTTACTCCATCTGAACCCAGAGTTCCTGGAGTATTGTCATCATAAAAAGTTCTTTTAAATGTCAATCCTGCTGTAATATCATGTTTCCCGAAACTTCTGTCCCAATATGTTTGTACAAAGGCCACTTTCTGAAGCGCATTAAACGGATTAGCTCCGTAAAAGGAATTTTGGTCATGGTAATTATAGGAAAACTGAGTAACGATATGTTCTTTCATTGGCCATTCATACAACCCGAAAACTTCCGCTCTGTTCGTATAAATACTTTCCCCATATACCTCATCGCTTCCACGGAAAGATTTATTCCATTGCATTTCACCTCCGAAACGGTCTTCATACAAATATCTCAAAGCAAAACTGGCCTGCCTGTTTTCCTTTCTTTTAAAATTCCATTTATTAAAAACTGAAATTCTGCTTTGTAAAGTAGTATCCGTAAAGTTATCCTTGTTCTGATCTATCTTTTCCTGAAAACTGAAATAATTTAAACTTAATAATGAAGCGGCATTCTTTCCAATATTAAACTTGGTGGAAAGATCTAGATTATTCTCAGCCCATGAACTGGTCATCATATCTACGCTCAACTTAGGAGCCGTTAAAGCGTTTTTTGTAATAATATTAATAACACCACCCATCGCTTCAGAGCCATAAATGGAAGACGCAGGACCTTTTACCACTTCTATTCTATCCACAAGACTATTAGGAATCCCACTCAGTCCATATACTGTAGAAAGAGAACTTACGATAGGCATTCCATCAATCAAAATCATTGTATATGGTCCTTCCAAACCATTGATGTGAATATCTCCCGTGTTACATACCGAACAGTTCAATTGCGGTTTTACTCCATTTACCATACTGATGGCTTCAAAAATACTTGGAGTAGGATTTTTCTGGAAAAATTTCTGACTGTAGATCTCAACAGCCACAGGACTTTTAGATCTGCTCATCGGTTTTATGGTTCCGGTAACCACTACATCATCAATAGTACTTGTTTTAAATTCCTTCTTTGAAATCTTTACAGAGTCTGTGCTTGTATGTTGATTTAAACTTAAACTATCTGTCTCCTGGGCAAAACAATAGGAGGATAAAAAAGTAATAGAAAATAATATTCGCTTCATGAAATTAAAATTGTTAGACAAATCTAACAATTATTTTTGAAATACAAAACTTGCCAATGAATATTTGATTGAGCCAATTCATGAAAAATGATTAAATTTGAGAAACTACATATGAAAGTAAAATGAGATATCATCTATCGGGAAACATCCCACAAAAAAGGCATACAGTCTTTAAATCTCCGGAAGATAAATTTTACTATGAACAACTTTTCGGAACCGAAGGTTTTCATGGGATCTCTTCTCTATTGTACCATATTCACCGTCCTACACAGATCAAATCAATCGGGGAACCGAAAGATGTAACGCCTAAAATTGCGGTGGAGAAAAATATTACGCCAAGAATGTTCAAAGGAATGAATGTAACTCCTGAGGATGATTTTATGGACAGCCGTAAGATCCTTTTGATGAATAATGACCTGAAAATGGGATTGGCAAAGCCAAGAAAATCGATGGATTATTTCTACAAAAATGCAGAATGCGACGAACTTTTATTCGTACATGAAGGCACCGGAATCTTAAAAACTTTTGTGGGAGATCTTGAATTTGTAACCGGCGACTATCTTATCATTCCAAGAGGAACCATTTACCAGGTAGAATTACAATCTGAAAACACCGTGTTCTTCGTATTGGAAAGCCACTCTCCTATTTACACTCCGAAAAGATACAGAAATGAATTCGGGCAGCTTTTGGAACATTCCCCTTTTTGCGAAAGAGACATTATTGCTCCTGTTTTCAAAGAACCTAAGGATGAAAAAGGAGAGTTCTTAATTAAAGTAAAAAAAGAAAACCAGATTACCGACTTTATCTATGCAACACACCCATTTGATGTGGTAGGCTGGGACGGTTATTTCTATCCTTATAAATTTAACATCAAAAATTTTGAACCCATTACGGGAAGAATACACCAACCGCCACCGGTTCATCAGAATTTTGAAGCCCATAACTTTGTAGTATGTTCATTCTGTGCAAGAATGTATGACTACCACCCAATGGCTATTCCGGCACCTTACAATCACTCCAATATTGATTCTGATGAGGTATTATTCTACACAGAAGGTGATTTCATGAGCCGTAATCATATCGACTTAATGGATTTCACGCTTCATCCGGGCGGAATTGTTCACGGGCCACATCCTGGAGCAATGGAAAGAAGCATCGGTAAAAAATTCACGGAAGAATATGCTGTAATGGTAGATCCTTTCCGTCCATTAAAAATTACGGAAGAAGCTTTAAAAGTGGAAGATCCGTCCTACAAAACTTCATGGCTGGAATAATATTTCGTCGAAAATGAAACTATTTTCAACCTTTTAATATCAACCACACAAGTCACAAAAGATTTAAACACTTAAAAGTTTCATCAAGGAAATAATGCTTCTTAAAAAAGAACACTTAAGTTATTGAAAATCGAAGATTTTCTTCTAATGTGTACTTATATCCAGCATTTTTTAAACTTACTTAAGTGAACTAAAATGGTAAAAAAATAGGATAGATTTATTTAATATTAAAGGGCTTACATAGTTTGGCTCAAAACTATTACTGAATACATACAAAAGACGCTTTAAATCCTTTATTTAAAGCGTCTTTTTTCGTAGATTTGTAAGGTATGGTTCACATATATGACCATCATTATTTTTCATAACGCATCCTAAGTAATGGTGGTTTAATAAAAATCAATATTACATGTTAGAAAGAATCAGATTAGAAAGTCTACACGAAAAAGTAACTACAGCAGAAAATGCTGTAAAAATCATTAAAGACGGTATGACCATCGGGTCCAGCGGCTTTACAAAAGCAGGTGACAGCAAAGCTATTTTGCCGGCACTGGCAGAAAGAGGAAAAACAGAAGATCTTAAAGTCACTTTAATGACCGGAGCTTCGCTGGGACACGGCACAGACGGGAAGCTGGCGGAAGCTAATGTCTTAAAGAAAAGAATGCCGTTTCAGGTAGACCCTACTTTAAGGAGCAAAATCAATAAAGGTGAAATTCTCTTCATCGATCAGCATTTAAGTGAAAGTGCAGAACTTCTTCACACCAAAAATCTCCAAAGCATTGACGTAGCCATTATTGAAGCGGCCTATATTGAAAGAGACGGAAGTATTGTTCCTACCACTTCAGTGGGAAATTCAGTGACCTTTGCTGCTTTAGCGAAAAAAGTAATCATTGAAATCAATACAGAAGTTCCGGAAGAAGTATATGGCATCCACGATATTTATCAGGCTGAGGATTATCCTTACAGAAATGTTATTCCCATTGTAGCTCCCTGGAATAAAATCGGAAGAAAAAGTATTCCGGTTGATCCCAATAAAATTGAAGCCATTGTTTTCACCAATCTTAAAGACAGCCCTGCAGATATTGCAGAACCGGATGAGAAAACAACAGCCATCGCCAAGCACCTCCTTGCCTTCTTTGAAAATGAAGTTCAGTTAGGGCGCCTTACAGACAGACTACTTCCTCTTCAGGCAGGAATCGGAAAAGTAGCTAATGCCGTACTTACTGGGTTTAAAGACAGTAATTTTTACGACTTAACCATGTTTTCTGAAGTTCTTCAGGACAGTACATTTGATTTGATTGACTCCGGTAAATTAAGTTTTGCATCTGCATCCTCTATTACGGTTTCTCAGGAGTGCTATGAAAGAGTGTTAGGAAACCTTTCAAAATATAAAGATAAATTTGTTTTAAGACCTCAGAATATTTCCAATACACCAGGGTTGATCAGAAGATTGGGAGTAATAGCCATCAATACTGCCATTGAATTTGATATCTATGGAAATGTAAACTCTACCCATATTGGCGGAACAAAAATTATGAACGGAATCGGAGGTTCCGGAGATTTTGCAAGAAATGCTTACTTAAGTATTTTTGTAACGCAGGCTGCTTCCAAGGGAAATAATATTTCGCACGTCCTTCCAATGGTTTCTCACACAGACCACACAGAACATGACGTTGATATTTTAGTTACCGATATTGGATTGGCTGATTTAAGAGGATTAGCCCCAAGAGAAAGAGCTCAGAAAATCATTGATAACTGTGTTCATCCGGATTACAGAGAAGAATTACAGTCTTATTTCGACAGAGCCTGTGAACGTGGCGGGCATACACCTCATTTGCTGGAAGAATCCTTCAGCTGGCATTTACGCTTCTCCGAAACCGGAAGCATGAAACAGAAAATAGAAGTTTCCAATTAGGAAATTTTACCGGCTTAGAAAAATCTATAAAAGGATCAGATGGTATGCATCTGATCCTTTATTTTTTATTAAATTTATATAATTCATTACTATGATAAAAGTCTTTTAATATCCCTTATTATATTTGAAAAAAATAGAGATTTTAAAGGTATCTTTGAGAAAGGTTAGGCATTTTATGAAATAGAAATTAGTCAGAAATTTTATAATAAAAAAGATAAAATATGAATAATTACATCAGCGCAGAAGAAGCGATATATACAATAAAAAGTGGTAACCGTGTGTTTTTCCACGGCAGCGCATGTACTCCCAATTATCTGATTGATGAAATGGCAAGACAAGCTCATAGATTAGACCATGTAGAAATGGTTTCTATTACCCAACAGGGAAATATAGAAATTGCAAAACCGGAGTACAAAGACAAATTCTTTATCAATTCCTTATTTGTATCTACGCCGGTTCGGGATGCTGTAAATTCAGACAGAGGTGACTTTGTTCCTGTATTTTTAAGTGAAATTCCTATTTTATTCAGAAAAAATATACTTCCACTGGATGTTGCACTGGTAACTGTTTCTCCACCGGACAGACATGGTTTCTGTACATTGGGAACCTCAGTGGATATTGCGAGAGCTGCTGTAGATACGGCAAAGACCATTGTTGCAATCGTTAACCCAAGAATGCCAAGAACTCACGGTGACGGAATGATTCATATCAACAGAATTCATAAACTGGTTTGGCATGAAGAAGAGCTTCACACAGTAGATTACAGTTCCAAAGTCGGCCCTGAAGAAATGCTGGTAGGAAAAAATGTAGCTGAACTTATTGAAGACCGTTCTACACTCCAAATGGGCATTGGAACTATTCCTGATGCCGTTTTAAAATGTTTATACAACCATAAGGATCTTGGTATTCATACGGAAATGTTGAGTGATGGAGTTATAGACCTTATTCAGAATGATGTAATTAATAATAAATACAAAGGCTACAACAACAATAAAACCATTACCAGCTTCTGTTTCGGAACCAGAAAATTGTATGATTATGTGGATGACAACACCGTATTTGCTTTCAGAGATGTAAGTGAAGTCAACTTTCCGATCAATATCATGAAGAACAAAAAACTGGTAGCCATTAACTCTGCAATTGAAATTGATCTTACCGGACAAGTATGTGCCGATTCTATCGGAACCTTACAATATAGTGGAATCGGTGGTCAGATGGACTTTATGCGTGGAGCTGCTTTAAGTGAGGACGGAAAACCTATCATTGCCATCACTTCAAGAACCAAAAAAGGAATTTCAAGGATTGTTCCTTTCCTGAAACAAGGAGCGGGTGTAGTTACCACAAGAGGCCATATCCATTATGTCGTTACAGAATACGGAACCGCTTACCTGTATGGCAAAAACCTTCGTCAGAGAGCACAGGAGCTCATTAGCATTGCTCATCCTGATGACAGAGAAATGCTTGAAATAGCTGCTTTCGAAAGGTTTAAGCACTGATAATCAAACAGTAATATATTTTAACTTTTATTTTTATTTAGAATTTAAAAATATATCTTTAACTTATACCAAGAAATCATAAAAAAGCCCTAATATTTTGGCAGTATTTTTGATAAAAATCTTTCTAAAACAAGGAAATTGAAGACTATATATAATTCGATACGAGAAGAAGTGGTAAAGCATTCGAAGGTAAGGAATTCTGTTTTGGGGAATGTGAATGAATGGAAAAGAAGCCATTATATTATTCTTTCCGAAATTATTAAAGATGAACTTTCTAATGCTGAAGAACTTAAAGGTGGTAAAAAATTTGAAATTGGGACTACGATTTCACACGTTACCTTACAGCGTTTTTTTGAAAACGATTATCAGGACAAAACTCACAGTGATTTAAGATTCTTAAAAACACTGGATAAAATATGCATTTTTCTGGGCTACAAAGATCTCAATGACTATATCCTTTCTATAAGGCATAAAAAGAAAGATCAGGATGAAACTGATGATTTGTCATTTATGGCCACGTTAGTATATGAATATTGTACAAAGGCTTTTGAATTCTGTAAGCAGTTTCCCAATCATAATACCGAACTTTTCAAGGATCTGGTATTTGATGATTCTCCGTTTTTAGAAAGAATTTCACAGTTCAGTAAAGAGCTTTGTGACAAAGATTTTCAGCTGGTAACCAAGAATAATCGTTCCAATTATGAAGTATTTGATATCCATATCGTTACTGATGAACCGGATAAAAAAATACTGGAATCTCAGGAATTCTGGAATCTGTTATTCAAAGTAGGTAAAACCGGAGAAGAACACTTTGTCAACCAACTCAGTACACAGATTTACTTCTTTAAAAAAATAGATAATACCTGGAAGATCTGGGACAATTACAATCCAGATGCAGGAATGCTTAACAGAAAGCTGGAAACCACAGTATAAAAGTAAAATAAGAAAGCCGCAGATAATCTCTGCGGCTTTCATGTTCGAAATATTTTTTTCTCACTTGTTTTTTGTATTACAAATGTAGGCAGCTTATTTCAAACTTAAGAAACTTAAATATACTTAAGTGAACACTTCTTGAACTTTATGTTAAATATATTCAATGAATAGGCCGTAATATTTTCGCTATATCCAAGAATTTTGTAATTTGCATACCAATAAAATAAAAGTAAAAGAGAAAATATGTCAACACTTACATTTGCCGAGAAAATTGCTCAAGCAGAAAATTTCTTACCGATTAACGGTACAGATTATATTGAGTTTTATGTAGGAAATGCAAAACAGGCTGCCCATTATTATAAAACCGCTTTCGGTTTTCAGTCTGTAGCATATGCGGGTCCCGAAACAGGAGTGAGAGACCGCGCATCTTATGTGCTTCAACAGGGAAAAATCAGATTGGTACTTACGACAGGTCTTAAATCTGACTCTCTTATCAGCGAACACGTAAAAAAACATGGTGACGGAGTAAAAATTTTGGCACTTTGGGTAGATGACGCGTATGCAGCTTTCGAAGAAACTACTAAAAGAGGTGGGAAACCTTATTTAGAGCCAATAACTTTAACTGATGAGCAAGGTGAAGTAAGAATGTCCGGAATTTATACATACGGAGAAACTGTTCACATGTTTATAGAAAGAAAAAATTACAACGGAGCTTTTATGCCCGGGTATGAAAAATGGGAAAGCGACTACAAGCCTGAGGAAGCTGGTTTATTGTATGTAGACCACTGCGTAGGAAACGTAGACTGGAACAGAATGATTCCTACTGTAGAATGGTATGAAAAAGTAATGGGATTTGTAAACATCCTTTCGTTTGATGATAAGCAGATCAACACAGAATATTCTGCATTGATGTCTAAAGTAATGTCTAACGGAAACGGGTATGCAAAATTCCCTATCAACGAGCCTGCAGAAGGTAAAAAGAAATCTCAGGTAGAAGAATATCTTGATTTCTACGAGGGAGAAGGTGTACAGCACATCGCTGTAGCAACAAAAGATATCATCCACACCGTCACTGAACTTAAAAAACGTGGTGTAGAATTCCTTTCTGCTCCGCCAGAGGCTTATTATGACATGGTTCCTGAAAGAGTTGGTCATATTGATGAAGATCTTAAAAAACTTCAGGACTTAGGTATACTTATTGATCATGATGAAGAAGGATATCTGTTACAGATCTTTACGA
Source organism: Chryseobacterium sp. StRB126 (assembly GCF_000829375.1). Taxonomy (NCBI): domain Bacteria; kingdom Pseudomonadati; phylum Bacteroidota; class Flavobacteriia; order Flavobacteriales; family Weeksellaceae; genus Chryseobacterium; species Chryseobacterium sp. StRB126. The sequence continues at coordinate 1,386,146 of NZ_AP014624.1, read as the reverse complement.
AGCCTGTAGAAGACCGTCCTACTCTATTCTTCGAAATCATTGAAAGACATGGTGCACAGAGTTTTGGTGCCGGAAACTTCAAAGCTTTGTTCGAAGCATTAGAAAGAGAACAGGAAAGAAGAGGAAATCTTTAATTTTACAACCAAAAATACTAAGTTTTGTCAGGATGCAGGGTTCTGACAAAACTTTTTTATAAAACACAGCATAATGAGAAAACTTTTAATTGGAATTTTATTCTTTGGAACCTTAGGTCTAAAAGCACAATATGGTTCCTTGAATGCAATTCTGGACCGACTTGAAGCAAGAAAAGGGATCAATCAGAATCTTGAAAAGGTAAATATAGACAACAAAAAGTTTGTCTTCATTAAAGATGAGGCAGACCATACGGAAAGAGATTTTATTGTTATCAAAGGGAATAATGCAACGTATGTGGAGGTTTTTGATGATAAAGCTACTGGAGAAAGCAGTTCCAATGTCTTTACCGGTGATATTGTCAGAAAAAAGAACATCATTTCCTTAAGGGCAGATGTACTTGAGGGCAAGAAAATTCCAATGCCTGTCACCAAAACGCTATTGCTTACTCAACAGGACAACATTCTCTATCTCATTGATGTTAATACCAGAGATCGGTGGATTGATGAAGCTTCCTACTCAAAAAAGGCAAAATAAACATCTTAGGGGAAAGTTTCTCAGGATGATATTTTAATCTAACTAAAATCTAAACTTATGAAATCATTTGTAGACTATTCCTCAAACTCGGATTTTTCTATACACAATATTCCTTTCGGAGTGGCAGTATTCAACAAAGAATATATCGGATGCTGCACAAGAATCGGAGATCAGGTTATTGATCTTGCCACCCTTCATGATCTTGGCTATTTTGAAGACATTGAAGGATTGGACGACAATGTTTTTGAAGCCTACACGATCAATGAATTTATCGAATTGGGCAAACCTGTTACCAATGCAGTTCGTACAAAAATCCAAGCATTATTACAGGAAGGTTCAACATTATCAAAAGACCAAAAAACAATTGAAGAGGCATTCTATGACCTTGACAAGGTAAAAATGATGATGCCCGTTCACATACCAAACTATACGGACTTCTACAGCAGCATTGAACATGCTACCAATGTAGGAAAAATGTTCCGTGATCCTGCCAACGCCTTATTACCTAACTGGAAACATTTACCGGTAGGCTACCATGGAAGAGCTTCCTCTATCGTTGTTTCGGGAACAGAAATCAACCGTCCAAAAGGTCAGACAAAACCTGTTGATGCTGATAAACCAGTTTTCGGACCTTCCAAGCAATTAGATTTTGAACTGGAAATGGCTTTCATCATCAATAAAAATACGGAGATGGGAGAAAGTATTTCTACTCAAGATGCAGAAGATGCGATCTTCGGAATGGTGATATTCAACGACTGGTCTGCAAGAGATATTCAATCTTGGGAATATGTTCCGCTAGGGCCATTCCTTGCGAAAAACTTTGGTTCATCTATTTCTCCATGGGTCGTTACTCTTGAAGCTCTCGAACCATTCAAAACAGCTTCTCCTGCACAGGATCCTGAAGTTTTAGATTATTTAAAATTTGAAGGTAACAAAAACTACGATATCAACCTTGAAGTTTACATTCAACCTGAAAACGGAGAGCAAAACCTAATCTGCGAAAGCAATTACAAACATATGTACTGGAACATGACTCAGCAACTGGCTCACCATACAATAAATGGATGTAACGTAGAAGTGGGTGATATGTATGCGAGTGGAACAATCTCAGGAAGTGACCCAAAATCTTTTGGTTCTATGCTTGAGTTGACATGGAGAGGCCAAAATCCTTTATCATTAAGCAATGGTGAAGAAAGAAAATTCATTGAAGATAATGATACGGTTACCATGAAGGCTTGGGCTGAAAAAGATGGGATGAGAGTAGGTTTCGGTGAAGTTTCCGGAAAAATTATCCCAACACTTTAAAAATAGAATTTAACCACAAAAGTCACAAAAGAATTTATGATTACACAGTCATATTTAACTGATTTGACCTATAAGATAAACGGCGCCTGCATAGAAGTTCACAAAATTCTGGGCGCCGGTTTATTAGAAAACGTATACCATAAATGCCTAGAAGAAGAATTCAAATTAAGAAATATTAATTATAAATCTGAGTTGAAAGTTCCTGTAAATTATAAAGGAAAAGAAATTGAATGTGATTTTTTTTGCGATTTTTTAGTGGAAGATTTAATTGTCATTGAACTGAAATCAGTCGTTCAATTAAATGATATTCATCGGGCTCAACTTTTAAACTATATCAACTTAATGAAGAAGCCTAAAGGCATCCTGGTGAATTTTAATGTAAAAAATCTTTATCATGACGGACAGGAAACTTTTGTCAACAAATATTACGACATGCTTTTTTGAGCTTTAAAGATTAATAATATTTACTTAAAAAACTTTTGTGACTTTTGTGGTTATATAATTTTGTAACTATAAAATATGAAAACAGTAATACCTTCCGAGCTAACCCCGGTACAGCTTCAAACCATTATGCAGACCGCCGTTTCACCACGTCCTATTGCATTGGCTTCTACGGTGGATAAAGACGGTAATCATAACTTATCTCCATTCAGCTTTTTCAATATGTTCAGTACGGTTCCCCCGATTCTGATCTTTTCCCCATCAAGGAGAGTGCGTGATAATACCACAAAACATACCCTTGAAAATGTATTGGAAGTACCGGAAGTTGTAATTGGAACAGTAAACTTTCCAATTGTACAGCAGATTTCTTTAGCTTCTACAGAATATGAAACCGGAGTGAATGAGTTTGTAAAGTCTGGTCTTACGATGAAAGAAGCAGATCTTGTGAAACCTAAACTTATTGAAGAATGCCCTGTAAACTTTGAATGTAAAGTTTTAGAAGTAAAATCATTGGGAGATCAGGGAGGAGCAGGAAATCTGGTAATCTGTGAAGTTCAGAAGATTCATATCAGAGAAGAATATTTGAATGAGGCAGGGAACTTAGATCAGCAAAAACTGGATATGGTAGCCCGTTTAGGCAGCAACTGGTATTCCAGAAGTAATGAGAACAGTCTTTTTGAAGTTCCTAAACCTTTGGTAACAAAAGGAATTGGTTTCGATCTTTTACCGGATGCGATCAAATACAGCAAGGTATTTACAGGAAATGATTTAGGAATGCTGGCGAATGTCGAAATTCTCCCTTCCGGAGAATATTATTCAGATGAAAAGACTCATCAGGATGCTCAAAAACTCTTGTTGGAAAGTAATATTGAAGAAGCCTGGAAGATTTTAATTAAATAATCTCAATCGATTCAATACAAAAAGGAGTGAAAATTTCACTCCTTTTTATATTTTATAATAATCTAAAATGTTTTATTTCGTTTTCAAAGCCTCTGACACTGTGATTTTTCCTTTTTCTGCAAAATCCGTTATTTTACTGTCTTTATCAATGGAAACATTCAGGTTATCATTTTTAGAGTCATAATAAATGTACGTTGCATATCCCGGGCAATCATGCTGTTTACATCCATGAAGTTTATAAATCCCATTATCAGATACAATAGGACCCTCCACATTGAAATTTTTCAGCATCACATCATATTCTTTTCCAACCAGTTTTTTCACTCTTCCAGCAAAGTTTTTATCTTCAAATAATTTGATATCATGAGGATATTTTTCTTCATTTTTGGTGATGATTTCAATGGTAGCTGCTGCAGAAGCTGTAGCTTTCACTGAATCCGTCTTTGGAGCTACAGCAGAGTCTTTTGCCTGCACTGTAGCTAATGTGTCTGTGTTTTCAGAAGATTGTGTTTTGGTTTCTTTTTTACAGGAAATAACAGTTCCCAATAGCGACAGCGCCAATGCGCCCATAATAACTTTTTTCATAATGATATTTAGTATGGTGATTAATGTATTAAAACAAAATTCTAATCGTTTTATTTTAAATCTTTTATTTTAGAGCTCAATAACAACAGTTCTCTATTTTATATTTTTAATTAAAAAATCAATACATTTTTCTGTTACCGTGTTAAGATCTTCCGGCAAATCAGAATCATTCCAGGGTTCCTTCGCTCCAAAGGTATGATTTCCTTTTTCGATAAGGAAAAGCTCTGAATTCGGATTCAGGATATGAAGATGCTCTGCATGCTTTACCTCTACTGCTTCATCTTCCGTTCCATGGATAATCAACATGTAAGCCTTAGCCATTTCTGCTGCAAGTTCTACGTCAAAACGATGTATATTCTTTTCATAATCTTCATAAAACTGGTAGTAATGGGGCATTTCTTGTTTTGTACGTCCGTTTAAAGCATAGTAAACACCTTCTTTTTTCCAATTTTCAAAAAAATCACCTGTTGGAAAGCGGTCCAATGTATCTACACTGGCCAATGTAATCAATCCGTTGATTCTTTCATCCTCAAAGGTTTTCACAATAGAAATTCCTCCTCCCCTGCTATGGCCCATCAGAATAACCTTTTCCTGATCTATGTGTGGATTTTGAATAAAATGATCAATAACCACCCCAAGATCAGATAATTCTTTGGAGTAATTGTTATTTCCGAAAGCCTCTAAATCAGCAAAATGATGAAGATCATCTACCGTTGTTCCGTTGTGAGAAAAATTAAACTTCACAAAGAAAAACCCGGCTTCAGCAAACTTTTGGGCCATTAAATCCCATGCACCCCAATCTTTATAGCCTTTATAGCCATGAACAAAGATAACCAAAGGCAGTTTTTTTTGAGTGTCATTGTAAAAAGCATCAGCAAGAAAACCTTTTGTTTCTTTATTTTCTAAATAAATATTCTTTTCACTAATCAAATTCATAAAATAATTGGCTTTTATTCAATATTCTTTATATTTAGAATACTAATTTTAATTGAAATTTATGAAAAAAACTCTACTCTTTTTATTTTTAATTGTCTTTTCTGCTGCCTTTAGCCAGATCACCAAAAAAGTATTCTTTATTGGGAACAGTTATACCTATTTTAATGACTTACCAGTGTTGGTTCAAGATATAGCCGAATCTACAGGGGATATTCTGGAACACCAAAGCCAGACTCCGGGAGGGTCTACTCTTCAGCAGCATATAAACAGTACTACTATTGCTACCCTTATACAAGGAAACTGGGATTATGTAGTATTGCAGGAACAGAGCCAACTTCCTTCTCTTACAGATCAGCAGGTTCAAACTCAGGTATATCCTTATGCTGCTCAGCTTTCTGACCTTGTAAAGAATACCAATGGCTGTGGCAATGTTATTTTCTACATGACCTGGGGCCGTAAAAACGGAGATGCTTCACGTTGCTCTGTACAGCCTTCTGTTTGCACCTATGAAGGAATGGATGATCTGATCTCCAAACATTATATAGAAATGGCAAAGGACAATGAAGCAATACTTTCTCCTGTTGGCAAGGTCTGGAGAGCGATAAGAGAACAAAATCCAGCTTTGGAGCTTTATAATTTGGATGAATCACACCCTAGTTATATTGGTTCCATGATAGCCGCTTATACATTCTATACGGTAATATTTAAAAAGGATCCAACTCTCGTTTCTTATAATGGAACACTTACTGCGGAACAAGCACAGCTTATAAAAAATACTGTAAAAACAGTTGTGTATAATGCAATGGATACCTGGAATATCCCTTCCAATGATGTACACAGCAGGTTTACCTATCAGGCTACCAGTACCCATACCATTAAGTTCACTAATAAAACAAAAAATGCTACCACTTATTTATGGGATTTCGGAGATGGTACAACTTCCACACTGGAAAACCCTGAACATACTTACAATGCTCCGGGAGATTATCAGGTAAAACTAACCAGTAATTCATGCAGCTCAAATACTACCAAGACAAAACTGATAACAGTTGGCAATTTAGGAACAAAGGATTCAGACATTGAAGATCCGATTCAGATTTACCCTAATCCTACACAGGACAATATTAACATTATCACCAAAAAGAAAACAGAGATTCTCTCACTTACCGATGCCAGTGGAAGGATAATATCTTATCAAATGAATAAGACCAATTCCGGTTATACAGTACAGCTCCATCATTTGTCTGTCGGAGTTTATTTTTTAAAATATAAAACAGGAGAAAAAGAATTCATTAAAAAAATTATAAAAAAATAACCTTATTTTTGCTTCATGCAGAATTTAAGAACGGTAACTGTGATGCGTTACATTCTGCCATTGAGAGAGGGAGGTTCACTTCCTGCTCTGGCAGAAGCTGATGATGATTTTAAATATGTCTTAAAATTCCGTGGCGCAGGTCATGGAGTTAAAATGCTAATCTCCGAATTTTTAGGGGGAAAGATTACAGAAGCTTTGGGATTAAAGATTCCTGAACTGGTTTTTATTAATCTTGATGCAGACTTTGGAAGGACAGAAGCAGATGAAGAAATACAGGATTTATTAAAATATTCCGAGGGTTTGAATCTTGGTTTGCACTATCTGTCAGGTTCCATCACTTATGATCCCGGAGTGAGTGTTGATCCGCTTCTGGCTTCAAAAATAGTATGGCTGGATGCTTTCATTACCAATATTGACCGTACCTTTAAGAATACGAATATGCTGATGTGGCATAAGGAACTTTGGATTATTGATAATGGAGCTTCGTTCTATTTCCATCATTCATGGCAAAATTTTGATGCTGCGGCAAAGACTCCGTTCAAATATGTGAAAGACCATGTTCTTCTTCCAAAAGCCAGCAAACTTGATGAAGCAGATAAGTTTGCTCATGAAATACTGAATGAAACGCTTTTCAGAGATATTGTCAATGCTATTCCTGAAGATTGGTTACATTGGAATGATGCAGATGAAACACCTGATGAGATCCGTGAAATTTATTTTCAATTTTTGAAAACCAGACTAGAAAATTCTCAAATCTTTGTAAACGAAGCCAAAAATGCAAGAGGATAAAATATATGAATATGCGGTAATACGCTTGGTGCCAAAAGTTGAAAGAGAAGAATTTTTCAATATAGGATTGGTTATGTTTTCTAAAAAGGAGAAATTCATTCGGGTAGAATTCTATTTATGTCCTGATAAATTCAAGCTGATGCACAGTAAACTGGATTATGATGATATTATTCAAAACCTTGAAAGTTTTCAGAAAATAGCGAATGGAGATAAAGATGGCGGGCCTATTGCCCTTCTTGAAATTCCAGAGCGTTTCCGTTGGCTAACGGCTGTAAGAAGTGCCGTTGTGCAAACTTCCAGACCTCATCCGGGGAAATCTAAGGATCTGAATATTACTTTTGGTAAACTTTTTGAAGAGTTAGTAAAGTAATAATTTCCTTTTAAAAATTTTATGCAATCATCTATAAACAACATATCAATTAACAGGTTTTTCACAAACCTGTTTTTTATTTTATTTTTAAGCGTTTCCGGTTTATTTTTTTCACAAACATTTTCACACGCACCTACCCAGGTTAAGCGTATAAAAAGCTCTCTTCTTCCTGAAATCACAGCACTTACCGAAAACATTGTATACAAAATCAGCAAAAAGGGAGACTCCATTACACTGGATCTTTATATGCCGAAAAATGTTTCTGTTGAAAAAATTCCCGTACTGATCTATGTTCATGGCGGAGGTTGGATAGAAGGTAATAAAGAAATTCATGCAGATAATTACGTTGAAAATACCATCAAAAAACTCACCACCAGACAGTATGCTATCATCAGTATCAATTATACACTTCTTAATAAGAATACCCATTTCCCTTTGCCTTTGGAAGATACTAAGGATGCCGTAAGATGGGTTAGAAAAAATGCTGAAAAGTATAATTTTGACACCAATAACATTGGGCTTTTCGGGGCTTCTGCGGGAGCACATCTTTCATTAATGGCCGCATATTCTCCAGACAATACTTTTAAGGGAAGCCCTGAACTTTCGCCTTATTCTGCAAAAGTTAATTATGTAATAGACCACTATGGACCGGCTGATTTGAATAAGCTTTTTCATACCAAGTTAGGAACAATTCCAGTTTCTCTGGTGAAAATGATTTCAAAAAAGATCGTTGATCTACAACAAGGGCTTGTAAAGGGTATTTCCGGTTATGATCTGAATAAAGATCAGGATGGAGCCACAGAATATTTAAAAACCATATCTCCTGTTAATTATACTTCAACTGCTGTTCCTACTTTAATTGTTCAGGGGAATCAGGATAAAATAGTTCCTTTAAGCCAGTCAAAAAAATTATACAGAAAATTAAAACGGGCCAATATTGAAACTTCTTTACTGGTTATTGATAAAGGTGTTCACAGCTTTTCTACTACAGATAAAGATACTCTGGATAAAATGACAGATCAGATGGTGGACTTTATTATTTCACAGAAAAAGTAATATACATTATTCAATATAATTAAACACAAAACACTGTAAATTAAATATTTAAATAAAAACAAAACAACAAATATGCTAGATTGATATATATATTAATATTTTTTACCTGAAAAATAATTACCTTGGCTATTGTTTAAGTTATTCATAACAAAAACAGTATTTCAATTAATTATTCATTAAAAAAATAAGCAATATGGATTCTCTAAATAATATCAATGCTCTTACCCTCATATTTGTATCTGTTCTTATTTTTACGATAGCTTACCGCTTCTATGGTATTTTTATAGCTAATAAAGTACTCAGGCTTAACGATCAGAATGTGACCCCTGCGGTAGAATTTGCAGATGGTAAAGATTATGTTGCTACTAATAAAAATGTACTCTTTGGACATCATTTTGCAGCTATTGCTGCTGCCGGACCATTAGTAGGGCCTGTTCTTGCAGCACAGTTCGGATATCTTCCCGGGGCACTATGGATATTGATAGGTTGCGTATTGGGAGGTGGAGTTCATGATATGGTGGTCCTGTTTGCTTCTGTAAGACATAAAGGACAAAGTCTTGCTACTATTGCCTCTAAAGAAATTGGAAAAGCAACCGGAACTGTAGCAGGTTTTGCCATACTCTTTATTCTGGTTCTTACATTGGCAGGTTTATCTCTGGCGTGTATCAATGCTATGCATGAAGCTTCCTGGTCTCTTTTCACAGTAGTCATTACAATGCCTATTGCGATCATTATGGGCCTGATTATGCGTTATAAAAAGAACAGTGTTCTGTTTGCAAGTATCTTAGGCGGAATTCTGTTAATTGCCGGGATTATTGGTGGTCATGGGCTAATGCAGAATCCAACCATGAATAATTTATTTTCATGGAATATTAAAACAATTTCCATTGCCATTCCATTATATGGTTTTATAGCTTCTGTATTACCGGTATGGCTTCTTTTAGTTCCAAGAGATTATCTTTCTACCTATTTAAAAATAGGTACTATTATTATGTTGGCTATCGGGGTAATTGTTATTCATCCTACTGTACAGATGCCTGCTATCACAGCTTTTGTAAATGGCGGCGGACCTATTATTGGCGGGCCGGTACTTCCTTTTATTTTTATTGTTATTGCCTGTGGAGCTATTTCAGGATTTCATGCTGTAATTGCTACGGGTACTACTCCGAAAATGCTTAATAAAGAAAGAGAAATTCTTTTTGTAGGATATGGAGCTATGCTTGTAGAAGGTTTTGTGGCATTGATGGCACTTATTGCAGCCTGTACGCTAATGCCAGGTGATTATTTTGCCATCAATACCCCTAAAGAAGCTTATGACTCATTTCTCGCAACACATCCTTCTCTACATGGAGTAGATATAGATTATTATTCACAGAAAATAGGAATTGACCTTTATGGCAGAACCGGTGGTGCAGTATCTCTGGCTGTCGGGATGGCCCATATCTTTAATAAAATCCCTTATATGGATCAGCTTACAGCCTATTGGTATAATTTTGCGATCATGTTTGAGGCCGTCTTTATCCTTACCGCCATTGATGCGGGAACAAGAGTTGGCCGCTTTTTTCTGCAGGAAATGCTGGGTTCTGTAGTTCCAAAATTTAATGATAAAAACTGGATCCCGGGAATTATTATCAGTAGTCTTCTTTTCACTTTTGCCTGGGGATATCTAGTATATACAGGAAATGTGAACAGCATTTGGCCGTTATTCGGAATCAGTAATCAGCTATTGGCTGCCTGTGGGCTTATTGTCTGTACAACGATGCTGATTAGGATGAACAGAGGAAAATATGCATTATGCTCAGCTGTTCCCGGAGTTTTTATGGCCGGAATTACATTCTGGGCCGGTTATATTCAGGTAACCTCTATTTATATTCCCAAAGGGCAGTATCTACTTGCTGCATTAGCGGTAACCGCAATGGTCCTTATGCTGATTGTATTTATAGGAGCGTTCAGAAAGTGGTATCAGTTGCTGCAAATTAACACAACAGAGATTGACCATTATGGAGAACCAGTGAAAGAGCTGGTTGAAAGATAATGTGTTTTCTGCAAAATCTGCTAAAGGTTTTTGCTTCCTTTGATAATTTTTATACATTTGTTTTGCTTTAGGGGTATTCTGTAAAGAATTGAGAGAGTCCCTTTGAACCTGATACGGCTTACACCGACGTAGGGAAAAGCAAAATGACATGATTTCTTATGTCTTTTGTTCCGGATTTTTTCCTAAAGCTATTTTTATTTTAATAATAACAATGGAAAAAAATCTCTGGCAACAAGTTCAGCTTGTACGACAAAAATCTCCTCTTGTTCACAATATTACCAATTATGTAGTGATGAACAATACAGCCAATGCTCTTTTGGCTGCAGGAGCTTCTCCTATTATGGCACATGCCAAATCAGAAATCCGGGAAATGATTAATATAGCTCATTCTGTGGTTATTAATATCGGCACTCTGGATGAATATTGGTCTGAGTCTATGCTGATGGCCGCAGAAACAGCGAATGCCATTCATAAGCCCTGGGTACTGGATCCTGTGGGAGCAGGAGCAACTTCATTCCGTGATCAGATTTTACATCAACTGTTACAATTTCATCCTACCGTAATCAGAGGCAATGCTTCTGAAATTATTGCTCTTGCTAAAATCAATACAACAGTCACCAAAGGGGTAGACAGCACAGCAGAAAGTAATGATGCCGTGGAAGCTGCACAAATCCTGGTTCAACAATATAATACCATTGTGTGTATCTCTGGTGAAACAGATATTATTCTTAGCCCAAATCAATCTATACAAATTAAAAACGGACATTCCCTTATGACCAAAGTAACGGGGCTGGGATGTTCTGCAAGTGCATTAGCAGGAGCATTTATTGCCGTTGCTGAAGATAAAGCAGCAGGTATTGCTGCGGTCATGTCATTATTAGGAATAGCAGGTGAACTGGCTGTTCGTGAAAGTAAAGGCCCCGGAAGTCTTCAGGTCAATTTGATTGATAAGCTATATAATATGACTGAAGAAGAATTTATAAGCCATTTAAAAATAGAAAAATCATGAATGTAAATCCTTTCCCTTACTCATTATATCTGGTAATTTCTGAAGAAGACTGTATGGGAAAAAACTTTCTGGAAGTCGCAGAACAGGCCATATTAGGTGGTGTTGATATGATACAGCTTCGCGAAAAAAAAGATAGTCCTGAAGTATTCCTTCAAAAAGCTTTGCAGCTTATTGAAATTACCAATAAATATGGCATTCCACTTATTATTAATGATAATATCACCGTTACTGAAAAAGTAAATTCAGCAGGAATACATGTTGGCAACAGCGATGCAGCTCCTCTGAATCTGAGACAGCGTCCTTTGATCAGGAATAAAATGATTGGTTACTCAATAGAACATCTGGCTCAGCTCGACAATGAACAATCTGCAGTGGCAGATTACCTGGGAATAAGCCCTGTTTTTAGAACAAAAACTAAAACAGATACTATTACAGAATGAGGACTGGAAGGTATTTCCCAAATCAGACAACTTACAGAAAAACCTTTGGTAGCCATAGGTAATATTCACCTGGAAAATGCAAAAGCTGTTATCAATGCCGGAGCAGACTGCATTGCCGTAGTTTCTGCTATATGCAGTGCAGATGATCCTCAAAAAGCAGCTTATGAATTAAAAAATGAAATTGTAAAATGAAAAAATACAAATACCCATCAGTTTTAACTATTGCGGGCTTCGACGGAAGCGGTGGTGCCGGTATTCAGGCGGATATTAAGACGACATCTGCTTTAGGATGTTATTCCACCTCCGTACTAACGGCTTTGCCTGTGCAAAACACCCAGGGAGTACAAAAAATATATCCTATTCCTGTAGAAGCAGTTGCTGATCAGATAAAAGCAATTCTCGACGATATTGTTCCTGGTGCGATAAAAATTGGAATGGTTCATACTCCCCAGCTGGTAGAAACCATTGTTTCCACATTAGCCGAATACCCTAAAATACCTATTGTTTTCGATCCTGTCATGGTTGCCACCAGCGGGCATCGTTTGATTGAAGAAGAAACCATCACAGCACTCGCTGAAATGTTGTTTCCTATTGCAGATGTCATCACACCCAATATGGATGAAGCCGCAATTTTAGCAGATATGAAAGTAGAAACTCTTGAAGATTTATACACCGCAGGAATTAGGATTAAAAAACTAGGCTGTAGAACGATTCTTCTTAAAGGCGGGCATCAGGAGACCTCAACAATCACCTCTCTCTTTTATGATGAACAGGAGAATTTTCATTCTTTCGAAACGCTGAAATTGAATACCAATAATACTCACGGTTCAGGCTGTACACTTTCATCTGCTATTGCCTCATATATTGCTCAGGGTAAAACCTTGTACGAAGCCGTTTCTCTTGGGCAGCAATATATCTACAAAGCTATAGAAAGCGGGACAGATGTACAAACAGGTCATGGAAACGGGCCACTGAATCACTTTTTTAACCCACAAAAACTCATCAAAAATGAAATGGTCTGAACAAACCTGGAATGCTATAGAGAAACATTATCAATCTATCCTTGATATGCCTTTCATCAAAGAATTATCCGATGGTAGTTTGCCACAGGAAAAGTTTCGTTTTTATATGGCTCAGGATTCTTTATATCTGGAGCATTTTGGAAGAACTCTTTCCCTTATTGCAGCAAAGATACCTGATCTTGAAGATGTACTTGCCTTTATGCGTTTTGCAGAAAATGCTATCGTTGTGGAAAATGCGCTTCATGAATCCTACTTTAAAGACTTTGGGTTAGTGGATAAAGGAGTTTTACAACCGGCTTGCCATCACTACATTCATTTTCTGAGAAGTACCGCAGCATTGGAATCTGTGGAAATTGCAGTTGCAGCAGTCCTTCCATGCTTCTGGATTTATCGTGAAGTTGGAAATTATATTTATGAGATTCAAAATACGATGAACAATCCTTATGAAAAATGGATCGCTACTTATGCAGGAGAAGAATTTTCAGCTGCAGTAGACCAGGCTATTGCCATCTGTGATCAATTAGCTGAAAACAGCACCGAAGAAACCAGAAAAAAAATGACAGAAGCCTTCATCGCTGCATCCAGAATGGAATATTACTTTTGGGAAGCAGCTTATGATTTGAGAAGATGGGAGTAAAGAATATACTGGCTACGCCAATCATTTTTGATCTCATCAACTAATAAAAAAACGGAACCAAAAAATTGGTTCCGTTTTTTATAAGTATAAAACTTCATTAAAAATTGAAGTTAAGTCTTGTGAAAACATATCGTCCGTTCTGTCCAAACTGTGAGGTAGAACGGGAGTAAATAAACTGATCATTATTACTTGAAGCCGGTAGATTTTTGGTAGGATAAATATCAAACAGGTTGTTCACTCCTATCGTTAATCCTACATTTTTTGTAAACTGATAAGCCGCTGAAAGATCTGTAATAATTTTATCGCCTATGGTCTGGTGCTCTCTAGGATCAAGGATACCATCACCATTCACATCAAGAACATCTGCTCCGGTAACTTTCCCGAAATAGGTATTTCTCAGGTAAAAACTTGCTCCTTTCCATGTAATCGTGTGAGACAGACTCGCTTTTACTCTAGGTACAGCTTCTTCCAAGTATACTCTCGATTTTTCAGAGAAATAGACCTTTTCAAGAACCGGAGATTTTAATAATCCAGCTGAATGAATCTCTCCTACCTGCTTAGTCTGGTTTAAATTGATCGCAAAGTTATTATCCAGTTTTACACCTGAAAATCTTGCGTTATGTGCAATAACAATATCCACCCCTTTTGTTTCCGTATCAATGGCGTTGGTGAAAAACTGAGCGGCATTCACATTTAATTTTTCAAACTCTGTCTGGGCTTCCAGAGGTACATCTTTTTTTAAGAACTGATCGGTAAGAATGATTCTGTTATCAATTTTTGTAAAATATCCATCAGCAGTGAAGGTCAAATTCACGGATGGAATTTTATAAGTAAATCCTAAACTTGCAGATTTTGAGGTTTCCTGTTTCAGCTTGGGGATATTCAACTGTCCTGCCAATCGTGAGTCATTGCTGTAAGTTCCCACTTCAAGAAGTTGCCCACCAGTAAATAAAGTAGAAGTTACATTATAATAGATTTGATGAATAGATGGTGCTCTGAATCCGGTCGATCCTGCAAATCTTACATTAAAATTAGGAGCAACTTTAATTCTTGAAGCCAGTTTATAATTGAATGTAGATCCGAAATCTGAATAATTTTCATATCTCGCAGCTGCATCTACTAACAACCAATTCGTAAAGTTCAGCTCTACATCTGCATAAGCCGCCAAAGACTGTCTGTTTTTGTTCACCGCATTCTCAGGTTTAAATCCACTGAATACCTGCGAACCTCCCGGAAGAGCTTGCCCAAAGAAATCTGTAGGTCTTTGAGTAGTATTGTTCCATGGATTTCCAAAAGCATCATATATAGTATAAGAAGCTTCTTCCCCTGCCGTCATTTTGAAGTTTTCAAAACGGTGTTCACCTCCAAATGCTACGTTCAGTCCCTCCAATACATCATATTTTTTAGAGAAATCTAAGTTGATGGTATTTTGAGTAAACCTTAATCCACCTGCATCAAATTCATTAGGGGAAGCAAAACGTAAAGAAGTGTTTCCTGTATTACGGATGTTATAGGTGAATGAATTCTGTCCGAAAGTATTACTGAAATCAATATTCCACCCTTCCCATTTTCCTTTGATTCCTGCAGCTAATGAAATATCCTGTATATCAGTTCCTATCTGTGGAAGATAACCATTGGGATATAAACCTGTAAAAGTCCTGTTTTCTCTCGGTCTTCTGTAGAATCCTCCGGAAACCCCATGTCTTAAACTGTATCCGCCAAAAGTATACACTTTCCAGTTATCACTTACAGGAACCTCAGCATTAATGAAAAGCTGGTGGTTATTAAGCTTGGACTGCCCTACCTGCATATTGAAATCTTTTCTTGTTTGTCCTCTGTAAGCAAGCTCCTGATCTGTTATATAATTCAAATAACTGGTCGTAAATCTGTTTGGATCCGACAAAACTTTCTGTAAAGCAGAAATAGAATTAGCACCCTGTATAGCATTTTGCAATTCCTGAGAAAAATAACTTACTTCTGGTGCATATTGGTGAATATAGTTTACAATTTGCTGAGAATTTGGGGTGTTTCCAATGTCAGTAAAAAGAGAAGAAAGATTTACGCCGTTTTTCAAAGCGCGCTGTTCAATGGCATTATAAGCATTATAAATAGGTGCATTTTCAGTTCCGGCTCTGTAGGTAGGATTTCTGAACTGGGAAGACCAGGTAATATTGAAGAAACCACCTTTAGTTCCAATCTTATTACCATAGTTCAGGTCTAACTGAATATTCTGCCCGTCAAAATTTCCGGTATGGTCGTTAGCTGTAGGGGTTAAATTTCCGCCATAGCTGATCTGACCGGCCAGTTTTCCTGTATCTCTTTTCAGTTCAAGATTCATTACACCTGCAATCGCATCAGAACCATATTGTGCGGCGGCTCCATCTCTTAAGACCTCTATTCTGTTTAAAGCGAAAGAAGGAATGGCATTCAAATCCGTTCCTACTGTTCCTCTTCCCGGTGTTCCGTTTACATTGACTAATGCAGAGGTATGTCTTCTTTTCCCATTCACCAATACCAGAACCTGATCCGGTCCCAAACCTCTTAACTGTGCTGGATCCAAATGGTCGGTTCCATCAGAATTGGTTTGAATGGTAGAGGTAAAAGAGGGTGCTATGGCATTTAATATTTGTCCGATATTAGACTGAGGAAGAACCACTGAAGCTTCCTTCAGATTGAATACATCCACAGGAACCGGACTGTCTGCCTTCGATCTTGCTCCGGCTCTGGATCCCAGGATAACAACTTCTTCTACATTATTGGTATTAACACTGTCTTTTTTGGTTTTGACACTGTCTTTTTCCTGTCCATAGGTAAATACTCCAAGGAAAAATAAAACAGAAGCTGAAAAAATAGTCTTTTTATTACTCATATCATTTCATCAATTTGATTAAACATTTATGTTTTTTGCAGATGCAAATGTAAAATATATTTATTAGTCTACAAAAACAATAGACTTTGTTTTTGTAAAAAATGATAATCGTTTCTTTCTATCCCCTATTAAAATTACTATTTTTTCTAATAACTTAAAGATATTTCATAAAAAAACGGATTCAAAAAATGAATCCGTTTGTATTGTTTAAAAGCTATTGTCAAGAATTAAATCTTCGTAAGTTTAGCATATTTCAGAATCAGGTTCTTCTCCCCTTCATGGATGAATACCACTTTTGCTTTGATATTCTGAGGATCTGTTCCATCCAGGAAAGCAACCTCTCCTATTCCGAAACGATCGTGTCTTACTTTATCTCCCACTTCAATATCCTGAGATGATGCACCGCTTGGATTAATAATTTTGGCAGTACTTACCGGTTTCAGTTTTCTTGCTTCCGGAGCAGGTTTTGAATTATCTTCACCTCTGTTAAGCGTCTTTTTCTCTACCTTCTTAAAAGATTTCATTTCAGATGGATGTTCATCAAAAATATTGGATTTCACTCCCGCATTATTGATAAACCTTTTCTCCATTGCCGGATTAAGGAATTCAATATATTCATCATCAATCTCACTCAGGAATCTTGATGGTTCTGCATCAGTAATTTTCCCCCATTGGAAACGGGATACTGCATAAGAGAAAAACACTTGCTTCTCAGCTCTGGTTAATGCAACATAGAACAATCTTCTTTCTTCCTCAAGATCTTCCCTTGTGGCAGAACTCATAAAACTTGGGAAAAGGTTTTCTTCAAGACCTACTAAATGAACTACAGGAAATTCAAGACCTTTGGAAAGGTGAATGGTCATCAATGAAACCATATCATCTTCCTGATCTTTATCCTGGGTATCAGCTGACAGAGCAATATTTTCAAGGAAGTTGGAAAGACTCGGATCTCCATCTTCCAATTGCATTTGTTCCTCAATAAACCCTTGCATAGAGTTCATTAATTCCTGAACGTTTTCTACTCTTGAAATTCCTTCCGGAGTCTGGTCATCCTTTAAAAACTTAATCAAACCACTTCGTTTGGCCACTTCCATAGCAACGCTGTAAGCTGTTTCTGTTTTCAACAATACCTGGAATGCTTTAATCATCGACCAGAAATCATTCAATTTATTTAAAACACCATTGTTTAGCCCTAGTTGAGGAGCATAAATAGGAAGATTATCCAAAACTTTTGATACAGGAAGGTTCTGAGCGTCTGCAAAAACAATCAATTTATTTTGCGTTGTTTCTCCAATTCCTCTGGTTGGATAGTTGATGATTCTCATCAATGCTTCCGAGTCATTTTCATTAATTAAAAGACGCAGGTATCCAATTAAATCTTTCACTTCTTTTCTTTGGTAGAATGAAAGTCCTCCATACACTTTGTACGGAATATTTTTACGTCTCAGGGCATCTTCAAATGCTCGGGTCTGAGAGTTGGTTCTATACAAAATAGCAAAATCGCTATATTTTCTCTGGTCACGGTTACGAAGTTCCCAGATATTTCCGGCTACGAAGTTTGCTTCATCAGCATCAGAGAGAGAACGGTAAATTTTAATTTTATCTCCTTCTTCATTATCACTGAAGACGTTTTTCTTAAACTGCTGTAAGTTTTTCGCAATAACAACATTGGCTGCGTTTACAATGTTTTGTGTAGAACGGTAATTTTGTTCCAATGATACTGTAATGGCATCCGGGTAATCTTTTTTAAAGTTCAGGATGTTATAGATATTAGCTCCACGGAACGAGTAAATAGACTGGGCATCATCTCCTACCACACATATATTTTCAAACTTGGAAGCTAATGCTTTCACAATAAGATACTGTGAGTGGTTGGTATCCTGGTACTCATCTACCATGATATATCTAAATCTGTCCTGATATTTCGCCAATACTTCAGGGAAACGCGTCAACAGTTCATTGGTTTTTAACAATAAATCATCAAAATCCATAGATCCGTTTTTGAAACACTGTTCAACATATCTCTGATAAATCTGTCCAATAAATTTCATATTGGCTTTTTCATCAGCCTCCATCAGTTCCGGATTGTTGAAATAAGCTTTAACGGTAATCAGATTGTTTTTGTAGGTTGAAATTCTTGCCTGAACTTTCTTGGGTTTATAAAGATCAGCATCAATATTCATATCCTTCAATACTTTTTTAATTACATTCAGAGCATCTTGCTGGTCATAAATGGTAAAATTAGAAGGATAGCCCAGATAATGAGCCTCAATTCTTAAAATTCTTGCAAAAACCGAGTGAAATGTTCCCATCCAAAGACTTCTTGCATTACTGTCTCCTACTACCTTTGCGATACGTTCTTTCATTTCACGCGCTGCCTTATTGGTAAAGGTAAGTGCCAGGATATTGAAAGGGTCTATTCCATTATGGATAAGGTGGGCAATACGCATGGTAAGCACACGTGTTTTTCCGGAACCTGCTCCTGCAAGCACCATCAGAGGGCCTTGTAAAGAGGTAACGGCTTCATATTGTGATTCATTGAGTCCTTTCAGATAATCCATACTGCAAAAAAATTTTGGGAACACAAAATTAAGATATTCAAAGGAGAATTCAAATTTTGGAAGCATATGTGTTTTTAAAGATGAAAGAAGATTAGAGATAAAGAGATTGGAGATAGGAATTGAAGAGCGAGGCGGATTGGCTATTAACATCTCATCTCATTAACTTCTCATCCTATTTCTGTAACATTTAATTCACTTTCCCTACTCATTGATAAACAATTTCTAACTTTATGAAAAAGCGTCTTCTTTCTGCTGCTGCCGTAGCTTTCTTCGGGCTCATACTGAATGCACAGCAAATCAAATTCGAAGAGTATGATCTTCCCAATGGTCTTCACGTCATTCTTCATCAGGATAATTCGGCTCCGGTAGTCACTACAGGTGTCATGTATCATGTAGGAGCAAAAGATGAAGTAAAAGGAAGAACCGGTTTTGCTCACTTCTTTGAACACCTTTTATTTGAAGGAACTCCAAATATTAAAAGAGGCGATTGGTTTAAGATCGTTTCGTCCAACGGAGGACAAAATAATGCCAACACAACCAACGACAGAACCTATTACTACGAAACGTTCCCTTCTAATAACGAACAACTTGGACTTTGGATGGAAGCTGAAAGAATGCGTCATGCAGTTATCAATCAGGTTGGAGTAGATACTCAGAGAGAAGTGGTAAAGGAGGAAAAAAGATTAAGAATGGATAACCAGCCTTATGGAAACCTTTTTTCAACTATTCAGAAGAATCTGTTTACCAATCACCCATACAATTGGCCAACGATTGGATCTATGGAAGACCTGAATGCAGCTAAACTTGAAGAGTTCCAGGCTTTCTATAAGAAATTCTATATTCCAAACAATGCTACATTAGTGGTTGCAGGAGACATTAAACCTGAGCAGACTAAAAAATGGATTGAAGAATATTACGGCGGTATTCCAAAGGGAACAATATCTTCAAAAGACTTCCCTAAAGACGCTCCTATCACTCAGGAAAAAGAAGTAACAGCAACCGATCCGAACATTCAGCTTCCGGCTTATATTTTTGCTTACAGAACTCCTGCCAATAAAGAAAAAGATGCGTATGTTCTGGATATGCTTTCTTCTTATTTAAGCAATGGAAAATCATCTGTTTTATACAAGAAATTAGTAGATCAGGACAAAAAAGCGCTTCAGGTAGCAGCTTTCAATCAGGGACTTGAAGATTACAGTATTTTTGCATTTTTTGCTATTCCGATGGGGCAAACATCTAAGCAGACTTTACAGACTGATATTGATGCAGAGATTAAAAGACTTCAGACGACTTTAATTTCTGATGAGGATTATCAAAAGATTCAAAACCAGTTCGAAAACCAGTTTGTGAATCAGAACTCCAGTATTCAGGGAATCGCAGCTTCTTTAGCGACCAACCATGTATTGATGGGAAATACCAATCTTATCAATAAGGAAATTGATATCTACAGATCTATCACTAAACAGGATATTCAAAATGCGGCTAAAAAGTATCTGAATTCCAATCAAAGAATCATCATCAACTACGTTCCTGAGAAAAAATAATTTACCCATGAAAAAGCAATTCACTTATATAGCAGCGGCATTTTTATTTGCAGGAATGCTTTCTGCCCAAAAAATTGACCTTAATGCAATGCCTAAACCGGGACCTACTCCTGCGATTAATATTGCTAAACCAAAAACTTTTCAGCTCAGCAACGGGTTAACCGTAATGGTGGTTGAGAACAACAAACTTCCAAGGGTAAATACCACTCTTTCCATGGACAGGCCTCCTTACTATGAAGGAAATATAGCCGGGGTAAGCCAATTGATGGCAGAACAGCTTGATAACGGAACCACCAACCTAAGCAAGGATGATTTTAATAAAAAGGTTGACTTTCTGGGAGCTAATATCAACTTCTCTTCTAACGGAGCTTCTTCGAATTCTCTTTCAAAATATTTCCCTGAAGTATTGGGATTAATGGCGGATGCCATCGTGAATCCAAAATTTTCAGCAGAAGAAATTAAGAATGGAAAAGAAAGAATCATTGAAGGATTAAAAGCGGATGAAAAAAATGCCTCTTCCATTGCTGAAAGAGTATCCAACGCTTTGATGTATGGAAAAAATACTTCAAGAGGGGAATTTGAAACTATTGAATCTATCAATAAAATTCAACTGGCAGATATTCAAAATATTTACAATAAATACTACGCTCCGGATAATGCTTATTTAGTGATTGTAGGAGATGTAAAATTCGACCAAATCAAACCTATGGTTGAAAAAGCTTTTGGAAGCTGGAAAAAATCAAACACCAAGTTTGCCGCTTTAGAACCTGCTTCTAATGTTTCCAAAACAGAGATCAATGTGGTTGATGTACCGTCTGCTGTACAATCTGTACTGTCTGTGAGCAATCTTAACAATCTTAAGATGAAAGACCCACATTACTTCCCTGCTACAATGGCCAACTATATTCTTGGTGGTGGTGGTGAAGCCAGACTTTTCATGAATCTTAGAGAAAAGAACGGATTTACTTACGGCGCCTATTCAAGCATGAATGCCAGCAAGTATTCTCCTGATTTTTCAGCTGAAACCAGCGTAAGAAATGAGGTTACGGATAAGGCTGTTAAAGAAATGATGAATGAGCTGAATGCTATTTCTACGGTTAAACCGGAAGAACTTGAAAATGCTAAGGCTAAATTGAAAGGTTCTTTCATTATGTCTTTGGAAAAACCTGAAACTATCGCCAAGTTTGCATTGAATCAAAAAGTTCAGGATCTTCCTGCAGATTTCTATACCAATTATTTAAAATCTATTGATAAAGTTACTGCTGCAGATGTTTCTAACGCAGTAAAAGCAACAATCCTTCCGAACCAGAGCCGAATCTTTATTGCAGGAAAAGCATCTGATATTGCTGAGGGACTTGAAAATCTGGGATATCCTGTAAAATATTTTGATAAAGAAGCCAATCCGGTAGCAAAACCGACAGCTCAAAAAGTTGATGCAAATGTAACCATTGGTTCTGTGGCAGATAAATACATCAATGCCATTGGTGGTTTAGCTGCTGTGCAGAAAGTAGCTTCCATTACAGCTGATGCCACTACCAAAGTTCAGGGAATGGATATGAGCATGAAACTTATTCAGGGGAAAGGCGGAAAAATGATGATGGAAATGAAAATGATGGGCAATACGCTTCAAAAGATCGTTTTTGATGGTAAAGACGGATATGCTGAAGCACAAGGACAAAAAATCCCTTTAAATGACAAGCAAAAAGCCTCTATGGCAGAACCGGAACTTTTCCCGGAACTTGCTTTCGCTAAATCCACAGAATTAAAGCTGGCAGGAATCGAAAAATATAACAATGAAGATTCTTATGTAGTAAAAGGACCAAAACAAACCTATTATTACAGCCTAAAAACAGGTTTAAAAACCGGTGAAATAAAAGTTGGAGAAGGAGGTTCTATGCCTACGAATTTCTCTGATTATAAAGAGGTATCCGGAGTGAAACTTCCATTCACTATTATCCAGAATATGGGTGGCATGGAAATTAATCTGGCTGTACAGTCTTACCAGCTTAATCAGGCTAAAGATTCTGATTTTAAATAATAAACAAAACAATTTTATAGAAAAAGGCTATCTCAATTCGGGATAGTCTTTTTTGTTTCTTCTCTCATTTAGAAAATCTAAGTACTATAAAGAATCTGCGTTATCTCCAAAACCGGTGAGAAAACTTAAAATAATTCAAACATCTGTTTTAAACATTCTTAACTTTCTATTTGTATTCTCCTTTGTTTTAAGCTTAAAATCATTGTTTGATTTTTATTTTTTTGCGATTTTGCCATATTTACCGATATCTTTTTTTGTTGTTCAGTAAAAAAAGATTAAATTTGCCCATTCAAAAAGATATCAGAATTAATGGATACTATATTTACACTATTGATGGTTCTTATTATGATTGCCAGTGTTTTATTGGTGATTGTTGTTATGGCTCAAAACCCAAAAGGTGGAGGTCTTTCCAGTACTTTCGGAGGGGCATCTTCTGCACAGTTCGGAGTACAGAGAACCAATGATTTCATGGAAAAAGCAACATGGACTCTAGGCGGAACTATCATCGTTCTTATCCTTTTAAGCGTTGTTATTACTGGTAAACCATCACAAGTGGCTCCAGCTCAACAACAACCAGCTAAAAAAGAAGCTCCGGCAAAACAATCTGCTCCGGCTTCTTCAACAACCACTACTCCGGCTCCAGCACCGGTTGCACCGGCTAAATAAGAAGATTATTTTTCTACATATAAAAAGCAACTCAATGTGAGTTGCTTTTTTATTGCCTATATTTTCATAGTTTAATTTATATTGTAAGGAAGTTATAAAGCAGATGATAAGCATTGCACTCATCCATATCTTCCAACTTCTCTCTTCCAGCTTCCAGCCTATTTACTTCAGCTTAATCTTCTCAATCTGGTAACGAAGCTTTAGCCCTGCTTTTAAAAAGGAATACTGCATCGGTTTTGATTCTTTATAATACTTACTGATGAAGATATGCATAGCACCATAGAAACGACTCAGATAAACATCATTTCTCACTGTACTTTCTCCTTTGTGGTGAAGAATAGAAGCCTGGCCATAATAATAATTCTTATATCCGCTTCTTATTAAAGTATAGCAGAGATCGATATCCTCACCGTACATAAAATAGGCTTCATCCAATCCTCCAACCTTTTTATAAACCTCTTTTTTCAGCAGTAAAAATGCGCCTGTCATTACTTCCACTTCAGCTACAGCAGTTTCTTCAATATCATTCCTGTAATAAGACTTGGAGTTATTTTTCTTAAAATTGGTGAACAGCTTTTCAAAAGAATTGAACATATCCGGCACCGAACGTTTGCTTTCCGGCAGGAAATATCCTTCTGCATCGTGCATCCGTATGCCAAGGCATCCGAAATCCGGCTGTTTATCCGAAAAATCTAAAAGATCCTTCATATAAAAACCTTCCAACTCCGTATCAGGGTTTAAAAGTAATACATACTCGCCTTTTGCAGCCTGTATTGCCTGATTATTAGCCTTTGAAAAACCTCCGTTAATTTCCGAAGGAATAAAATGCACTTCAGGAAATTCTGAAATAAGGTTCTTCCATGAACTGTCTGTAGAAGCATTGTCTATCACAATCACCTCATACACTACTTCTCTTACATATTTCTGAATAGATAAAAGGCAATTTCTGAGTAATTGGGTAACATTGTAATTAACAATAATAATAGACAGCTTCATATTAATCCTTTTCGTTGTAGGGTAACCTGTTGATAATAGATCTTCCGAGTGAAATTTCATCCGCATATTCCAGCTCATCTCCTACTGAAATTCCCCTTGCAATGCTTGAAAAATTCACGTTAAAGTTTTTAAACTTTTTATAAATATAATAAGCAGTGGTATCCCCTTCCATGGTAGCACTCAAGGCGAAGATAAACTCTTTTACCGTTCCTTCATTCAGCTTTCTTTCAATACTTGGAATATTCAGCTGGCTTGGTCCTACTCCTTCCATGGGAGAGATCTTTCCACCCAAAATCAGATACTTTCCACCATATTTTCCTGTATTTTCAATGGCAATTACATCCCGTACGTCTTCAACAATACAAATCAGCTCACCGCTTCTTTTCTCATTGCTGCAGATGTCACAGATGTCAAAATCAGAAAAATTATGACATTCTTTACAGTATTTTATTTCATTGACAAGATTAATCAGGGAATTTCCAAGGCTCACCGCTCTGGAATTGGGCTGCTTTAATAAATGTAATGCTAATCTCAAAGCTGTTTTTCTTCCGATTCCAGGCAACCCTGAAATTTCATCAACCGCTTTTGCCAACACTTTACTCGGGTAATCCATAGGTACAAAAATAAACAATATTTAAGGAAAATGATCTATCCGGAAGGGGAGTTTTTGGGGTTGGGAATATGGACGATAAAGTGAATGGTCAATTGTCAACCCACATCGGTCCTTAATTTGTGCAGACTGTACTCATTTACTATTCATATTTAGAATTTAAAGACAACCTTTGTCATTTTTATAGTCCTTGTCTCTTATTTTTCATCTATTATCTCTCTTTTTCAAATTTCCTATATAATAATGTCTCTCTTTGATATTTTAAATACCTATTCCATCCTTTTGCCCCATAACTATAAAAAAACCATTATATTTGCGGCTCAAATTAAATATGAAAAAAAAATAAACTAACACATGGTACTTAACAACCTAAATTATCCACTGGATTTCAAGTTTAAAATTTCGACATTAGCCAGTGACTTCAACATCACTGACAAAAATGGGAATTACGTAGCCTACGTACGTCAGAAAATGTTCAAACTGAAAGAAGACGTTATTGTTTTCAATGACGAAAGCAAATCAAAAGAACTTTTCAGAATCAGAGCCAATAAATGGATTGATTTTAATGCCTCTTATTCTTTAAATGATATTGTAGACAACAAAAACTATGGTAGATTGGCGAGAAAAGGAATGCGCTCCATCTGGAAAGCAAGCTATGATATCCTTGATGCTAAAGATCAACCTAAATTCAAAGTACAGGAAGACAGTGCATGGGTAAGATTCTGGGACAGCTTCGTAGGCGAACTTCCAATTATCGGAATGTTTACCGGATACTTCCTGAACCCATCTTATACTGTTACCGGTATTGATGGAAAAGCATACTTCAAACTTAAAAAAATGCCTTCATTCTTTGGAAGAAGATTTCAATTAGACAGATTGATCGACATTGATGATGAGGAAGAAAGTTTAGTAATCCTTTCCTTATTAATGATGACCCTTCTTGAAAGAGCAAGAGGCTAACATTTCAAAACCACAAACACATGAAATACTTAATCATTTTATTTTCTGCATTTCTTCTAGTTGCCTGTAAAAAAGACAAAGAAACAGTATCTGCAAACACTACCACTGATTCATCAAACATTGCTAAAGATTCTGCTACAGCTAGTATTCCTTCCGGAAAAATTCAGATTGAAACCATTTCATTCCCTGAAGAAATCAAAGAATGTTCATGTTATTTTGCAAGAAACAAAGCTGATTTTGAAGCTGAAAAATACATCTATGCAGATGATGCCGGAAAAACGGCTTACATGAAACTGGATGGTAAAAGACTCGCTATGAACCTGATCTCTTCAAGTGATATGGAAGTAGATGAAGAATTGACCAAGGAAATAGAAAATAATGATTACAAAATCTCCGTAAAAGGTAAAAAGATTAAAGGCGAAGAAGCTCTACTCTTTGAAGGCACCCTAACGATTGAAAAGCCGGACGGCAGTGTCATTACAACACCCATCTATGGAGAATGTGGATGTTAACAACAAAAAATGAATAGACTTACAGAAAAATTTGCTTATTCATTCTTTTATAACCCATAAAAATGCTTCTGTATTCTACGGAAGCATTTTTTATTTTGTAAATTTGAGAAAAATAAATTTCAATGGCATTATCTAACATAGAGCCGCAGATAATCTGGAAAAATTTCTCCAAATTAAATGCAGTTCCAAGACCATCTAAAAAAGAGGAAAAAGTAATTGCTTTCATCAAAGGATTTGGTGAAGATCTAGGCTTAGAAACCACTGTAGATGAAGTAGGAAACGTAATTATTAAAAAACCTGCCACTGCAGGAATGGAAAACCGTAAAGCTATTGTCCTTCAGTCGCATTTGGATATGGTTTGCCAGAAAAACAATGACGTTAATTTCGATTTTGAGACAGAAGGAATCAAAATGGAAATTGATGGGGACTGGGTAAAAGCAAAAGGAACTACTTTGGGAGCTGACAATGGCTTAGGTGTAGCTACCATTATGTCTATCCTTGAGAGTTCAGACATTCCGCACCCTGCATTGGAAGCTTTGTTCACCATTGATGAAGAAACAGGAATGACAGGAGCTATTGGTTTAAAACCAGGGCAGCTTACCGGAGAAATCTTATTAAACCTTGATACGGAAGAAGACGATGAAATTGACATAGGCTGTGCCGGAGGTGTTGATGTTACCATCACTCAAAACTATGCAGTAGAAGTTTCAAAAGGACAAGTTGTAAGAATTGAAGTAAAAGGGTTACAGGGTGGACACTCAGGAATGGATATCCATAAAGGTTTCGGAAACGCCAACATTATCCTGGGAAGACTTCTTTATAAAGGATTAGAAAATCAAAATATAGAACTGATCTCTATTGATGGTGGTGGATTAAGAAATGCTATTCCAAGAGAAGGTGTTGCTGTCATCTCTGTAAGAAATGCACAGGAGTTCATCCAGGAAGTTACTGTTCTTAAAACAGAAATTTTAGAAGAATTTGCTTCTGTAGAAGCAGGTCTTCAAATCAATATTGAGAATTCTACATCTTCTGACAAAGCGATTTCAGAAGCTGATTCTAAAAAAGTAATCCTTACTTTAAAGGCTCTTCATAACGGAGTGTACAGAATGAGTCCTGATGTAGCAGATCTTGTGGAAGCTTCTAACAACGTTGCCAGAGTTGAATTGAAAGATGGAGAATTAAAGATCCTTAACCTTACAAGATCTTCGGTAGATTCTTCTAAATATTCAACAGCAGAACAGTTGAAGTCTGTAGCAGAATTAGCCGGAATGAATGTAGTATTCAGTGGTTCATACCCAGGATGGAAACCAAGACCAGGATCTGAAATTGTACAGATCATGGAAAAGATCTATACAGAGAAATTCAATGAGAAACCTCATGTAGTAGCTTGTCACGCAGGTTTAGAATGTGGTATCATCGGAGCTAATTATCCTGAAATAGAAATGGTAAGTTTCGGACCAACCATCAGAGGGGCACACTCTCCTGATGAGAAAGCGAACATTCCATCTGCTCAGAAATTCTGGAGCTTCCTGAAAGATATTTTAGCAAATATTCCTCAGAAATAGAATAATAAAATAACGATAGTAAATATCCAAAGTCTTTTGATTTTGGATATTTTTAATTTAAACCATTAAATCCAATATTAACCCATTAAAAATAATTAGTTCTCCACAGGTTAAAAGAACGTAACATTTAAAAAACACTTACGAATATTTTACTAACTTCTTTAGCTTTAATGGGAAAAACATTTAAATATGAAAAGTATTACAGTATTCTGCGGCTCAAGTTTCGGGTCGGATAAGATTTATGAAGAACAGGCATTTTTGCTGGGACAGACTTTAGCAAAACAAAATATACAGCTTATTTACGGTGGTTCTGAAACCGGTTTGATGGGAACAATAGCTAATGGTGCATTAAGTGAAAATGGAAAAGTTACCGGTGTTCTTCCCCAATTTTTAAAATCTAAAGAAATTGCCCATAAAAACTTAACAGAGCTTATCCTTGTGGAAACCATGCACGAGAGAAAAACCAAAATGAGTGAGCTTTGTGATGGGGTCATTGTTCTTCCCGGTGGCTATGGAACTTTGGAAGAATTCTTCGAAATGATTACCTGGGCACAGCTCGGTCTACACAAAAAGCCTATTGGTATTTTGAATATTGACGGATTCTACAATGACCTGATTAATTTGGTTGAGAATATGGTAAATAAAGGTTTTTTAAAGGCTGTAAACCGGGATATGCTTTTGATTAGTGATAATATTGACAATCTGCTTGAAAAGATGAGAAACTATGAGGCTCCTACAGTTGGAAAGTGGATTTCTAAAGAGGAAATATAAACTCTTGTTCAATATAAAAACAAAACCCGTACGAAAAACTCGAACGGGTTTCTTATTAAGATTAAAAAATATTTTCTAAGGATAAGGAGCAATTTCCACTTCAAGCCCTTCCATGGCATCTGCAATATGCAACTGGCAACCTAATCGGCTGTTATCTTTCACGTGGAAAGCTTCAGCAAGCATGGCATCTTCTTCATCGCCCATGGGTTCAAGACCAGGATCATTGATTACATAAACCTGGCATGAAGCACACATCGCCATTCCGCCGCATACACCAATAGTACCTTCTTCAGCCAATTCATAAGAACGGATAATTTCCATTAAGTTCATGGACATATCCGTTGGAGCAATAACATCGTGGGTTACACCTTCTCTGTCGGTGATTTTAATATTAATATCTGACATAATTCTGCAAAATTAGTCAATTTTTTTCACAACAGCCTTCTCTGCTTCTTTACGGCTTCCGTCAAATCCGTCTACTCCACTTACGGTTGTATATTTTAATACGAATTTTTTACCAGGATTCAGTCTGTTATAAACACTCTGACACATTAAAGTAGCCTCATGGAAACCACAAAGAATTAACTTCAATTTACCAGGATATGTATTGATATCTCCAATTGCGTAAATACCGTCGATGTTAGTCTGATAATCTAGAGCGTTGTTCACCACAATCGCATTCTTCTCAATATTTAATCCCCAGTTTCCAATCTCCCCTAATTTTGGAGTCAATCCGAATAATGGAATGAAGTAATCTGTTTCAATTTCAAAAGCATCCTCACCATCTTTCTGTACAGTGATGGCTTCTACTTTTCCATCACCTCTGATACCGGTAACTTCAGCAGGAGTAATTAATTTAATTTTCCCTTCGTTTTTCAGATCCTGAACTTTTTCTACAGAATCCAAAGCTCCTCTGAACTCATTTCTTCTGTGAATCAAAGTGACTTCACTTGCTACGTTAGAAAGGAAGATACTCCAGTCAAGGGCAGAATCTCCACCTCCGGCAATTACTACTTTTTTATTTCTGAAGTGCTCAGGCTCTTTAACGAAATATTCAAGACCTTTTTCTTCATAATCAGCTACATTTTCGAAAGTAGGTTTTCTAGGCTCAAAAGTTCCCAATCCACCTGCAATAGCAATCGCTTTACATCTATGAACAGTACCTTTGTTGGTTACCACTTCAAACCACTCCTCATCAACCTTTTTGTAAGAAACAGCCGTTTCACCTAAAGTGAATCCAGGCTGGAACTGCTTGATCTGCTCCATCAAATTATCCACTAATTCTCCAGCATTCACTGAAGGATACCCAGGAATATCAAAAATAGGTTTCTTAGGATAAAGTTCAGCCAATTGCCCTCCCGGTTGTGGAAGTGCATCAATAATGTGGCACTTCATTTTTAAAAGACCCGCTTCAAAAACTGCAAAAAGTCCTGTAGGCCCCGCCCCTATGATCAATATATCAGTGGTTATCATAATTTAAGATAATTTAATTATACATGTAACTGCAAATTTACTAATTTTAATGCGAAGCATATTTAATTGATTCTAAATAAAAAGCTGAGATTTATCAAATATCTATTATTTAAGATATTAAATTTGGCAGTGTTTTTGTAAATGTCATACTATGAAGAAAATTTTAAACCTTTTTGCAGTATTTATATTCTTTTTAGGGTCTGCCCAGATTGATAACATTGCAGATGGGGAATCCATCACGCTTAGAATCCATTATGGCTTCTTAAATGCAGGAACAGCCAACCTTACTACTAAAAAGACCACCTATAAGGGTGCTCCTCATCTGTATGTAAAAGGTACCGGAGAAACTACAGGTGCTGTAAAGGCTTTCTTCAAAGTAGAAGACCTCTATGAAAGTTTTATTGATAGCGCAAGCGGATTGCCAAGCTACTATGTCCGAAATGTTCGTGAAGGAGGTTACCGTCAACATTTTGAAACAGCCTTCAATCACGATAACAATACTTTAATTTTAACTGATAAGAAAACACCTGCCAATGGGTCAAAGATAATCAAGTCTGTGAAGGGTGTTCAGGATATGCTTTCATGTTTTTATTATTTAAGAAGCAAAAGTCCGGATGAATTAAAAGTAGGAACGGTAATCAATATGAATGTATGGATTGATGATGAGATGTTCCCTTTCCAGCTTAGAGTGACAGGAACTGAGAACTTAAAAACAAAATTTGGTACCATCAATTGTTTAAAAATTATTCCGTCTGTAAAAAGCGGAAGAGTATTTAAGGAAAAAGAAGGGGTAACCATGTGGGTTTCGAATGATGCCAACCACTTACCAATGCTCTTGAAAGCAGAATTAGCAGTAGGGTCGCTTAAAGCAAGTATTGATGATTACAAAAACGTAAAATATCCTTTAAAGTTTACCAAGTAAACGGATATAGCCAATTTTTTTAATGTACAATGTCTGTAGTTTTTTACAGGCATTTTTTATTTTGAATGTAATAGATCTTCAATACAGATTGTCTTAATTATAGAGGCAGACAAAGAGCTGCGGCATGTCAATACTTCTCTGAGATACCTAGCGGATTCCAACCGAAGTATGGATATAAGAAACAGACACGTGTAAATTTTTCAATAAGATCTGTTTTTAATTACGTTTTGTTTCTTAGGTCAGTAATTAAAAACAAAAACCTCCGGAGCTCCGGAGGTTTGTTTTATTATAGAGTCTTGAATTGCTCCAAGGTTCTTATATCATTTTCAAAGAACATTCTGATGTCGCTCATTTGGTAAAGAAGCATTGTAATTCTTTCAATCCCCATTCCGAATGCATATCCTGAATATTTCTCAGAATCAATATTTACATTCTTTAATACGGCAGGATCTACCATACCACAACCCATGATTTCTAACCAACCGGTTCCTTTTGTAATTCTGTAGTCTGTTTCAGAGTTTAATCCCCAATATACATCAATCTCAGCACTTGGCTCTGTGAATGGGAAATAAGAAGGTCTCATTCTGATCTTAGATTTTCCGAAAAGTTCAGTGGTAAAGAACTGGATGGTTTGCTTTAAATCTGCAAAGCTTACATTTTCATCAATATATAATCCTTCAATCTGGTGGAAGATACAGTGTGAACGTGAAGAAATTGCTTCATTTCTGAACACTCTTCCCGGAGATAAAATTCTGATTGGCGGCTGATTTTCTTCCATAAAGCGGGTTTGTACAGAAGAAGTATGCGTTCTCAAAAGTATATCCGGATTCTGCTCAATGAAGAACGTATCCTGCATATCTCTTGCCGGGTGATATTCCGGAAGATTCAATGCGGTGAAGTTATGCCAGTCATCTTCAATCTCAGGACCATCTGCTACAGCAAATCCAATCGATTTAAAAATTTCAATAATTCTGTTTTTAACCAGGTTGATCGGATGTCTTGACCCCAATTCCAATGGAAAGGCAGGTCTTGTAAGATCTTCTTTTTCTACTACAACAGAGGATGCAGAAGCACTCTTTAAGTCTTCTAATTTTACAGCAACTGCTTGCTTCAAAGTGTTGATCTTTTGTCCGAATTCTTTCTTCTGGTCGTTAGGAACTTCTTTAAATTTTTCAAAAAAATCATTCAGAACTCCTTTTTTACCGTTGTACTTAATACGGAAGTTCTCTATCTCTTCCTTAGAGGTAGCATTAAAGCCGTTTACTTCGATCAGTAGTTCTTCTATCTTTTCTATCATTATTTTACCCTTTCAAAATGTTTTGCAAAAATACGACTTTTAAGTTGAATAATAAGTCCGTCATAAAAAAATCTGCCTCTTTTTCGGGAGGCAGACTTCAATCACTTATTTCACTTAAATAAAAAAATTATTTCTTTTCTAAAGCTTTAACGTTGATTTGAAGAGTTACCTCATCTTTAATCACCCCGTTTTCAGCTGGAGCCTGGAACTTCACGCCAAACTCTTCTCTTTTGATATCTTTAGGCTCAGTAGCAACACTTACTTCCCCGTTTTTCACAGAAACATTAGCTTTAAACTGAACTGGTTTTGTAATTCCTTTAATCGTTAAATTACCATCCAAAAGAGTATTATAATCACCTTCTGTAGCAGGAGTAACCTTTGTGATTTCATAAGAAGCTGTTGGGAATTTTTCTACTTCAAAAAAATCGCCACTTTTAAGGTGACCGTTTAATTTCCCCATATCTTCCGGACTATCTTTCAAGTCTACAGAGGTCAGGGAATTCATATCAGCAACAAATTTACCGCTTTCAAGTTTTCCGTCCTTTACCGTTACATCTCCACTTTCAAACTTAATAGTTCCGAAGTGGCTTGTATTCTCAGATTTAAATACTTTATATCCTTTCCATTCAACCTTACTGTTTAGCGTATCCAAAGTGTACTGGTTACCATCCTTGGTTGTTGTCACCTCATTACTGTCACTCGTAAGCGGTTTGTCTTTTTTACAAGAAACCATTACAGCAGCAACGAATAAAGCAGGAATAGCTAACGAAAACAGTTTTTTTCTCATTTTTGATTTATTTTTATTACTCCCGCTAATATAATAAAAAAAATTATGTTTTCATAAAAACCTTACATTTGTAATATGCTTTTAGAAATAAACAATTTATTCTTCTCTCACACCAAAGAAAAACCGTTGTTTCAAAACCTTAATTTAAGATTTGAGGCCAATAAAATCATTGCCCTGGCAGGAGAAAGTGGATGCGGAAAATCTACCCTTTTAAGCCTTGTATATGGACTGCTTGATTGGGAAAGTGGGGAGATTATTTTTGATGGAACCCAACTCTTGGGTCCCAAAGGAAACCTGGTTCCCGGAGAAGCTGAAATGAAGTTTGTAGCACAGAGTTTCGACCTGATGCCTTATGCTACCGTTGCTGAAAATGTAGGTAAATTTATTTCGAATATCAATTTAACAAAAAAAAGAGAAACCGTCATAGAGCTTCTTGAAGTAGTAGGTCTTCAGGAGTTTGCTGATGTACTTCCTAAGTATTTAAGTGGCGGACAGCAGCAAAGAGTAGCCATCGCAAGAGCGCTTTCTGTGATGCCTAAACTACTTATTCTTGATGAACCCTTCAGTAACCTTGATTTTCCAAGAAAGATTGAGCTTAGAGAAAGACTTTTCCGATATGTGAAGGAACATCAGATCTCTCTGGTTATTTCTACTCACGAACTTCAGGATATCATGCCATGGCTGGATCAGATTGTTATTCTTCAGAATGGAAGACTTATTCAGAATGAGAATCCGGAAGAAACCTACAAAAATCCATACAATTCCTATGTTGCCAAATTATTTGGTGAAGTGAATATCTTTAATGAAGCTGAAACGGCAGACTTCCAGCTTTCAAAATTTTTCTATTATCCAAAAGGAATAAAAGTGGCTGAAAATGGTATCGAAGCCGAAGTGTTAGAAAGCAGATTTGCAGGGAATCATTATTGGAATAAAATTAAAGTGAAGAATAAAGAATTGGTAATGTATACTGATGATAAACTACAAGGTTCTGTCAGTATTTCATTTATTTAAATTTCAGAAAATTGAGATAGCAAAACTCTGCTGTTTAAGCCCTGGCATAACCTTCACAGGCTTACAAAAAAAAACACATAACTCATACATTTACTTATACTTATCAATAAAAAAAATACAAACATAAGAATCTGTTATTAAACTTTTTCTTACATTTGTATTTCCACAGCATAAGGAAATTATTGGTTATTTCTCTTTCTGCCTTTTAGACGGACATTAGCAATCTTGCAATTAAGTCTTTGAAAGATTACACTGTCCAATTTTTTCCTTTTTTTATGGTCCTTAACCGATATCAAAAGTGAATTCTACTTATGCTTTCTTCACAAATTCCGACTTTAAAGCCATTGCTCCGAAACCATCAATCTTACAATCGATATTGTGATCGCTTCCCGGTCTTAGACGGATATTTTTTACTTTAGTACCAGCTTTTACCGGTTTTGGTGCTCCTTTTACAGGAAGATCTTTTACTACCACTACAGAATCACCATCCTGAAGTTCATTTCCGTTAGAGTCCAATATTTTCCCCTCGTTTGCTGCTTCTGAAGCCGCTTCTTCAGGATTCCACTCGTAGAAACACTGAGAACATACCATCATGTTATCGTTCGGGTATGTAAACTCGGAGCTACATTTTGGACAAAGTACTGTATCACTCATATTTTAATTTTTTGCAAAGGTAGGGCTTTTTAAAGGTTGAAGTCAAGAGATAAAAGTCAGGATAGTAGATAATAAACAGATTTTAATTATACACCAACAAGGGAATTACGATAAGATAACTAAGCTAAATGTAAAGAAAATAAAGTATACAGATAAACCGTGTATATTTTTTTCGTAAAGATTTTTCATTTAAGCAAAACAGGAGTTCATTCATCTCTGAATAAAAGGCCTTTATAACTGAGTAAAAAAATTGAATATTCAGAAAAATCTTTGCAAATTCTACATTAAAATTTATATACAATTTTACACCATTGTCATTGACTACGTCAAATCTTCGATTTCTGACGAAGGAAGAATCTCATATATGGCTTAGATTCTTCATTTCACTTCTGAACTACGTTCACAGACTTTCAGCCTGTATTCAGATGGCTGGGTCATACTATTAAAATCAGGAGATTAATATATAATTGCTATAATTTAAAAGCTCATAAATATCACAAACTAACTATTCACTCTAAAACCCTCCCACCTTCAAACTCTCCAACTCAATCTTCAACTCTCAACTTTAATTCGTATTTTTGCAGATTCAAACAGCGAAGCAAACTTATGGAACTTATTCACAGAAACTTGGCAATCGGAATTCACGATGCCTTACAGGAAACATTTTTTGAAAAAAACAAATATGCCGATAAAGTTATTGAAAGACTTTTAAAGGCAAACAGAAAATGGGGAAGCCAGGACAGAGCTGTTGTTTCTGAGATTTTCTACAATATTATCCGTTGGAAAAAACGCCTTGAATATTATATGGGCGAAGGAGTAAAACCCAACAATATTTATAAACTTATCATTGCTTATCTTCTTTGGAGCAAGACCAACTATAAAAAGTTTGAAGAGTTTGACGGAATCAAAATTGCAGACATTCTTACCAAACTTAAAAAGAATACAGTTCCTACCAAAGCCATAGAATATTCTATCCCGGACTGGTTGGCGGAAACGTTGGAAAAAGAATTGGGTGCTAAATGGGAAAGAGAAATGCTTGCTTTGAATGAGCAGGCCCCTACTGTTTTAAGAGCAAACTCATTAAAAACAACGACAAAGGAACTTATTTCTGACCTTTCAGACGAAGGTGTTGTATCCTTTCCTATCAAAAACTATCCTGATGCGGTACAGTTGGAAGAGAAAAAGAATGTTTTCCTTACTACAGCTTTTAAAGAAGGATTGTTTGAAGTTCAGGATGCTTCTTCTCAGAAGATCGGATATTTCCTTGACGTAAAAGAAGGGCAAAGAGTTGTGGATGCATGTGCTGGTGCAGGAGGAAAAACACTTCACCTGGCAGCATTAATGCAAAACAAAGGTCAAATTGTAGCTTTGGATATTTTCGAGTGGAAATTGGCTGAATTGAAGCGCCGTGCTAAAAGAGCCGGAGCCCACAATATTGAAACCCGTATGATCTCTGACAACAAGGTTATCAAGCGTCTTCATGATAAAGTAGACAGACTATTAATTGATGCACCATGTTCAGGTCTTGGAGTTTTGAAAAGAAACCCGGACAGTAAGTGGAAAATCGACCAGGACTTTATTGACAGAATCAAAAAAGAACAACAGCAGATTCTTCAGGATTATTCCAAGATGCTTAAAAAAGGTGGAAAGATGGTATATGCAACATGTTCTATCTTACCTTCTGAAAACAACCTTCAGGTAGATGAATTCATTAAAAACAACCCTGGATTTAAAATGATTAAGGATGAGAAGGTAATGCCAAGCGAAGGATACGATGGATTCTATATGGCATTGATTGAGAGAGTTTCTTAATTAACATTACATACCTCTACATATAAAAACTACTCCTTTGAGTAGTTTTTTTCCTTTTTTAGACAATTATGTAACATTTTGCCACTATTCTCTACTAAACTCTATAGATTAACCGTTTTGATGTTATAGGATATACTGATAAATTTCAATGACTTTATAGCAAATTATAATTATGAATACAAGAACCTAACTCTTGAGCTATCTTCTTAACCTTATCTGCATCTATACAGTTCTAAGGATACCAAGTAATATTCTTATTCTAGAAAAAATTCCCACAAAACGATTACTCATGACATCACCGACTGACAATGCTTCTCCCTGTTTTTAAGGGCGGAAAATCATTTCAAAGTCGGAATAGTATAGTTAGTAAGAAAAACAAGATTTTAACTTACTAGCAAAGGGCTTGTTAAAACCCTATAAAAACAAAACCTTCTTGCATGAGAATTGCAAGAAGGTAAAAACACAAATGATGAAAAAAAATTATTTCGAGCCACAAAGTAAGGGCTAAAATTCACATAATAAATTATCATATATTAAGAAATATGTCATTTTTATTTTGTATAGAGGATACAGTAATTTTAGCCCAACGAAAAAAATTAATCAAAAACATATTAATTCTTGCAAATAGTTAATATTTTTCTATTAAATAATTTATTTAGTTAAAAATATTAATTTACAAACATTTTTTATTGTTATTTATAAACATCCCTTTTACTTTTGTCTCATAAATAATAAAAATATGTGTGGAATTGTATGTTTATTCGATGCCAAGCAAAAAACTGAGATATTAAGGCCTCAGGTTTTAGAAATGTCAAAAAAGATCCGTCACAGAGGACCGGATTGGAGTGGAGTCTTTCAGAATGAAAAAGTAGTTTTCTCCCATGAGAGACTTGCCATTGTAGATCCAACATCCGGAAAACAACCTTTATTTACTAAAGACGGAAAAGTAGTATTAGCCGTAAACGGTGAAATCTACAACCATAGAGAATTAAAAGAAGAATTTCCTGATTATGAGTTTCAGACTCAATCTGATTGTGAGGTTATTCTGGCACTTTATAGAAAATATGGAAAAGATTTTGTTGAAAAACTAAATGGAATTTTCGCATTTGCATTATACGATACTGAAAATGAAGTGTACCTGATTGCCCGTGACCACATGGGAATCTGTCCACTTTATCAAGGCTGGGATAAGAACGGAAACTATTATGTAGCTTCTGAATTAAAAGCTCTGGAAGGTGTATGCAAAACTATTGAAACCTTCTTACCCGGACATTTGGTATACAGCAAGGACGGAAGTGAGCTTCAGCAGTGGTACACCAGAGAATGGGAAAGTTTTGACCACGTAAAAGAGAACGAAACGGATATTTCCAAATTGAGAAAAGGCCTTGAAGACGCAGTTCACAGACAACTAATGAGTGATGTACCTTACGGAGTATTGCTTTCCGGTGGATTAGATTCTTCTGTTATTTCAGCAATAACCGCAAAATTTGCCAGACAAAGAATTGAAAGTGGTGATACTCAGGAAGCATGGTATCCAAGATTACACAGTTTTGCTGTAGGTCTTGTAGGATCTCCTGATTTAGCTGCGGCACAAAAAGCAGCGGAACATATCGGATCTGTACACCATGAGGTTAATTTTACGGTTCAGGAAGGATTGGATGCTGTACGTGACGTAATTTATCATCTGGAAACTTATGATGTAACAACCATCAGAGCTTCCACCCCGATGTATCTTTTAGCAAGAGTAATCAAATCAATGGGTATTAAAATGGTATTATCCGGAGAAGGTTCTGATGAATTATTCGGTGGATATTTGTATTTCCATAAAGCTCCTAACGCTAAAGAATTCCATGATGAAACAGTAAGAAAACTTGGAAAGCTTCACCTATACGACTGTCTGAGAGCTAACAAAGCTTTAATGAGCTGGGGAATAGAAGGAAGGGTTCCTTTTCTAGACAAAGAATTTATGGATATTGCCATGATGCTTAACCCAAAAGATAAAATGATTAATGTACCTGAAGGAAAAATTGAAAAATGGGTATTAAGAAAAGCATTTGAAGATCTCCTTCCTGCCTCTATTGCATGGAGACAAAAAGAACAGTTTTCAGACGGTGTAGGATATTCATGGATTGATACTCTAAAAGAAGTTGCTGAGAAAGAGGTTACAGATGAGATGATGGCTAACGCAAGATTCAGATTCCCGTTAAACACTCCTCAAAACAAAGAAGAATACAGATACAGAACTATTTTTGAAGAGCACTTCCCAAGTGAAACAGCAGCAGCCACGGTTCCTTCAGTTCCGTCTGTAGCATGCTCCACTCCTATCGCATTGGAATGGGATGAGGCTTTCAAAAAAATGAACGACCCAAGCGGAAGAGCAGTGAAAGTGCATGAAACATCGTATTAAGGCATGAGAGTAAGGGAATTTTAGGATTAGAATGAATGATGAGCGGTCAAATTGTTATCCTATTAATTTGAGATGTTCAAAACTTAAGGTTTGAGGTTTAAAGGTATCGTGATACTAAATCCATTCATGATTTACTTGCAAAGCAAAATTCATTACCAACATTTACAATGTAAAATAACATTCTTATTCCTCTTGTTTTTGACCTTTCTATAATAATTTATTAATCCTGTAGCAATACGGGATTATTTTTTGAATTAACTATAACAATATGGCATAATTTAACTGACAATCAAAAATAATATCTAATAAATAATTATATTTGGAAAACGAAAATATCAATTATAAAAAAATGAGAAGAAACCTTACTGTTTTATTTGCCTTATTATTCATCAGTTTTGCTTTTGGACAGGGAAAATATGGCAAATATCTGAACTCAAAAAAGCTTGCTTTAGCTTATAAAAGCGTGAAAGATGCTGATAAGGATGACTATTATCAACAGTTTTACTGGCTGGTAAAAGCTGAGCAGCTTAAAACCTATCCTCACCTTAAGGATATAAAGCCGGTAGTGCTGTATGAATTTGTAAAATACGTAAACCCTCAGAATCCAACAAAAAAACTGGATAAAAGAGATAAAGAACTTAGAGCTACTGCAGAATTATCTTTAAATCAATACTTCAAAAACAAAAACTTTGAGAACAATTCTGTATTAATGTACAACCTTGAGACGTATGTTGACCCATCAAAAGGACAATTCTACACCAAGGTAGATCCTGAAAAAATTAAAGAACTGGTTCCTAAGGAATTATTTGCCTTCAATTCTTTCAACAGAAATTTAGGAGAGGAAAAAACGTATTATCTTTGGGTGGATAAGAAAAAAGATGATCTTAACATTGTAGATATTATTCCTAGTGAAAAAGAGGACAAATCGTTCTACACAAGATTAAGACAATACCTTCCAAGCTATAAATTTTCAAAATATGTTCCAACGGTAAAAAAAGGGAACAAATCTGATAAAACAGACGTAGAATATTATTACATCATGCCTTTCGAGCAGAATACTGATAATATTGAATATAAAACAAAGGATTTCAAAAATTTCACTTTGAGCCAGTATAGAAAAGCCGGTGACGAATGGAAAGGAGTAGAAAAACCTAAAAAATAAATCAAAAAGTTCTGTGATATTTCGCAGGACTTTTTTAATTTTATATGGATTTCTTTATCTAAGAATCAAACTGCTTAAAGCAAGCTCTTTTCTTCAAATAAAATAAGTCTGGAAATTTTTGAATATTCCAGCCTATACAAAATGACAGAAACAAACCCTCAACAGACATCCATAAAGAAAATTCTTCCTCTGATTCTGGCTACTGCTATTTTTATGCAAATGCTGGATTCAACCATTCTGAATACTTCTCTTCCATCTATCGCCAAGGATCTTCACGAGTCTCCGCTGAATATGCAGAACGCCATTATCAGTTATGTATTGACATTGGCCGTTTTTATGCCGGCAAGTGGATTTTTAGCAGACCGGTTTGGAACTAAGAAAATATTTATTTTTTCTTTGATATTATTCAGTTTAGGTTCTTTATTCTGTTCATTATCCCAAAACCTTACCCATCTTGTTATTTCAAGAGTCATCCAGGGAGTTGGAGGAAGTTTGATGACACCGGTCGGAAAACTGGCACTCATTAAAACCTTTGATAAGAGTGAATTACTGAAAGCCATGAACTTTGCAATTATCCCTGCACTTATCGGTCCTGTTCTTGGGCCATTGGTAGGTGGTTATATGGTGGATTATCTGTCATGGCATTGGATATTTCTCATCAATATTCCTATTGGTTTTTTAGGAATTATCTTAGGATTAAAATTTATGCCCGATTATAAATCTGATGATGTAGATTTTGATTTAAAAGGTTTCTTCATTTTCGCTGCAGCCTCTCTCCTGCTCTCCATTTCACTGGAGCTGTTTGGAGATATGCAGAATATCACCCCGGTTCTCATTGTATTTATCCTTGGGTTCCTGTTTCTTTATTATTATTATAAACATGCCAAAAAAGGAGGTCATCCTATTTTTCCATTAAACCTCTTTCAGGTAAGAACTTTTCGTGTGGGTATTGTGGGAAATCTAGCAACAAGATTAGGAATCAGTTCTATTCCTTTGCTTCTTCCACTGAT
This sequence comes from Chryseobacterium sp. StRB126, assembly GCF_000829375.1. Lineage (NCBI taxonomy): Bacteria > Pseudomonadati > Bacteroidota > Flavobacteriia > Flavobacteriales > Weeksellaceae > Chryseobacterium > Chryseobacterium sp. StRB126. The sequence continues at coordinate 1,345,010 of NZ_AP014624.1, read as the reverse complement.
GATTCAGATTGCTTATAAACAGTCTGCCGTAACTTCGGGATGGATTATTGCTCCGATGGCTCTGACTGCTATATTCGGAAAATCATCTGTTATCAAAATTCTGGATAAATATGGATATCGACAAACATTAATGATCAATACTTTTATCATCGGAACCTTGATCTGTATGCTGGCTATTCCTGATATCCATACTTCATTATATTGGTTTGTTCCTATTATTGCAGTACTTGGATTTTTCAACTCTATCCAGTTTACTTCCATGAACACAATTTCTATTGCGGATCTCCGAAATTTCCAGACCAGCAGCGGTAATTCTTTAATATCAGTTAATCAGCAGCTCGCCATAGGCTTTGGAATTGCTTTCGGGCTGATCGTTTTAAAATTATATGAAGGTTCAGACCTCATCCAGGGTGAAACCCACAACGCCTTCCGATATACTTTTCTCACAGTGGGAATATTAACGATCTTATCAGGATTCGTGTTTAGAAGACTCCATATTTCGGATGGAAAGAATATGAAATCGAAAGATGAATAAGTAAAGATTACAGCTTTTTCAACCTCTTTACATTCTCCCTTTCTACTCTTATACGAACTTATCACAGATCAATGCATTTGCCTTATAAGTATGGTAATTTTGTTTACATAAAATCAACAATATTATGGCAACTAAAAAAGTAGAAATGGTAGTATCTCCAAGACCTGCCCACTTTGTAGGTGACGGTTTTAGAGTTCATAATTTTATTCCTGGTGTACAGGGATTAGATATGAAGAGAATGGATCCGTTCATTATGCTTGATTATAATTCAAAATTTCATTTCAATGGTTCTGACAGACCAAGAGGTGTAGGTGTTCATCCACACAGAGGTTTTGAAACAGTAACCATAGCCTATAGCGGTAAAGTAGAGCATCATGACAGTGCAGGCGGCGGCGGTGTCATCGGAGAAGGTGATGTACAGTGGATGACGGCTGCCAAGGGAGTTCTTCACAAAGAATATCATGAAACGGAATGGGCTAAAGAAGGCGGAATCTTTCAAATGGTTCAGCTTTGGGTAAATCTTCCCGCAAAAGATAAGATGAGTAATCCTAAATACCAGGCGATTGAAAATTCCAAGATGGAAAAAGTTGACCTTGGTGACAATGGGCATGTAGAAGTCATTGCCGGAGAATTTAATGGACACAAAGGCCCTGCTTTTACCTTCACTCCTGTTCATATGATGAACGCAAAGCTTAAAGCCGGTGGTAAGGCAGAATTTAATTTTCCTGCTCACTTTAATACTGCTGCTTTGGTGATTGAAGGAAATATTACCATCAATGGAGAAGAACATGGTAAAGCAGATCATCTGGTTCTATTTAAAAATGAAGGTGAGTCTTTCACTATTGAAGCAAAAGAAGATTCAATTGTTTTAATCATCAGCGGAGAGCCAATCAATGAACCGATCTTTCCTCATGGCCCTTTCGTGATGAATACAAGAGAGGAAATTATGCAGGCTTTTGAGGATTTTAATACCGGAAAATTCGGGTACCTTGAAGATTAAAAGGAGAGAATTAAATTTTCCTTAATCTTAAATAGTCTCTTTTTTACTAACTTTATATATCATTATATCGGATTGAAGTGTAAAGATTAATGTTAAATAATGTTTGGGGATATAAACCTTATAGGCTTCGAAAACCTATAAGGTTTGTTTTCTCAGCGACATTTAAAGTAATATTAATCTCTTCAACCCAAGATCTTTAATAAACTTTTAATATAAAAAATTATGAAACCTGAATTTGAAAACATACCTCTTGTAAAAACCGAAAAAAGATTTCAAATAGAATTTAATGGGCATTATGCCTTCATTGATTATCGCGAAACTACTCACCAGATTGCATTAATACACACTGAAGCAGATCCGGAACTTGGAGGAACAGGAGCTGCATCTGCTGTTGTGGAAAAAACATTACACTATATTGAAGAAAGCGGTAAAAAACTTCTCCCTTTTTGTCCATACGTTTTTGCCTTTATCAAAAAGCATTCGGAGTGGAAACGTATTGTAGATGAAAAGTTTGATGGATACGATAAACTGTAAATTTTCATCATCTTTTATTTAAACTAACATTAAAAGCATTACATCATTATGTCAAATATTGGACTTATCATCGAAGAAAAAGCAGCAGACATCGGAAATTTTCTGGTAGGAAGACTTCTTCCGTTCCGTGAAAAAAGAGCGGTGGGACCTTTTGTTTTTATCGACCACATGGGACCTTCAGAATTAAAGGATTATCAAAATCTTGACGTGCCGCCACATCCACATATCGGATTATCTACATTGACTTATCTGCTTGAAGGCTCTATTTTTCACAGAGACAGTATTGGAAGTGCTCTTGAGATCAAACCTGGTGCAGTTAACTGGATGACGGCCGGAAAAGGAGTGGTACATTCTGAAAGAACTCCCGAATATTTAAGACACAGTGACAAGAGACTTCACGGATTCCAGATATGGGTAGGTCTTCCTAAACATCTTGAACAATCTGAACCTACTTTCCATCATATTGAAGCGGATGAAATTCCGGTTTGGGAGGAAGATGGGATTCAATATAAATTAATTGCCGGAGAAGCATTTGGAAAAACCTCTCCTGTTCCTGTACACAGTAAATTATTTTTCATCGAGATCAAAACCAAAGAGGCTAAGAAAATAAGCATTGGAAAAGATCTGTATGGAGAAGCGGCCATGTATGTTTTGGATGGAACAGTAACTACCGAAGGGAACTCTTATGGTTCAAAACAACTGATGATCGCGAAAGATACCAAGCTTTGTGAGTTTGATATGAGCGAAAACGGTACGGTATATCTTTTCGGTGGTGAGCCTTTTGATGAGGAACGTTTTATCTTCTGGAACTTTGTAAATTCTGACAAGGAAGTGATTGACCAGGCTAAAGTAAACTGGAACGATCAAAATCATGAGGCATTTCCTTTGGTTCCGGGTGATGAACAAGAATATGTTCCACTACCGAAAGCGATTTTAAACAGAAAATAATTTCATTTGATAAGAAAAACCATGAAAATATTAGCATTTGCAGGAAGCAGCTCCTCTACTTCTATTAACAGAGAACTGGTAAAGTTTGTTTTAAAGGATTTTCAGGAAGAAGAGATCAACCTCATTGACCTGAATGACTTCACGATGCCTGTTTTCTCTGTAGATCTTGAAAAGAAAGGGTTTCCGGATGAAGCTCATCATTTTTTAAAGGTCATTGAGGAATGTGATGTTATCATCTGTTCTCTTGCAGAACACAACAGATCGTACAGTGCCGCTTTTAAAAATGTTTTTGATTGGGCATCAAGGATTAATGTGAAGGTATTTCAAAACAAACCGATGCTTCTGATGAGTACTTCTCCCGGAGGGTATGGTGGTGGAAATGTTATGAATACAGCCAAGACATTCTTTCCCCAATTTGCAGCAGATATCAAGGACACTTTTTCATTGCCGAAATTCTATGAGAATTTTGATCTTGAAAGTGGAGTCATTAATCCTGATATCCTCAGTGAGCTGAAAGCAAAAATTGAAAATTTTAAATACCAAATTAAAACCAATGACTAAGGGAAGATTAGAAGCTTTCAGCGATGGGGTTCTGGCAATCATCATTACTATCATGGTTCTTGAACTGAAAGTACCTGAAGGAGGCAGCTGGGCCAGTCTCAAACCGCTTCTTCCTAAATTTTTAGCTTATATTTTCAGTTTCATTTATGTAGGTATTTACTGGAATAACCATCATCACCTATTTCAGGCGGTGAAAAAGGTAAACGGAGGCATTCTCTGGGCCAATCTTCATTTATTATTCTGGCTTTCTATGATGCCTATTGCCACAGAATGGATTGGCACTACCGGTTTTGCAGAAAACCCTGTAGCCACCTATGGTATCGTCCTCGTATTATGTGCAATTGCCTACAGCATTCTGGAGAATGTTATTATCCGGTGTGAAGGTGAAAACTCAAAGCTGAAGGAGGCTATACACGCAAAGTATAAGGAGAATATATCTATTATTTTTTATATTTTGGGAATCGCTATTTCATTTTTTTATCCTTATATTGCCATAGGTTTTTATTATATAGTGGCTCTTATATGGCTGATTCCGGACCAAAGAATCGAAAAATCATTAAAAGACAATTAATATGGAAACACACGAATATCCTAACGGCGACATTACTGTCATCTGGCAGCCTCAAAAGTGTATCCACTCGGCTGTATGTGTAAAAATGCTTCCCAAAGTCTACAATCCAAAAGACAGACCCTGGATAAAAGCAGAAAATGCAACCCCTGAAGAATTAAAAAAACAGATAGATCAATGCCCATCTGGAGCATTAAGTTATAAATTCAATACTGGAAAATAATGGCAGTAACGGTAAAAGCAAGTTTAGGAAAAACAAAATACTATACAGAGGTAACAGCGGGAGAAAATACAATCATTACCGATGAACCTATAGATAAAGGCGGACAGAACAAAGGTTTCAATCCCATGGAAATTCTGGCTACTTCTTTGGCAAGCTGTACCGCAGCAACCCTAAGAATGTACATCGAAAGAAAGGAATGGGATGTGGAAAACATCAATGTGGAAGTAGAACTTGAAAACTACCCATTAACCAAAAGAGCAATATTCAAAAGAGAGATCAGCTTTGATGGAGTTTTGGATGATGAACAGTTGAAAAGACTGCATACCATTGCTGATGCCTGCCCCGTACATAAAATATTAACCAACGATATAGAAATACTAACTAAATTCTCATAAAACATGATCGAAGTAAAACAAAACAACGACGAGAAACACGGAAGTTTTGAAGCTTTCATAGATGGAAAACGCGCAGGAATGATGACGTATACCTGGGCAGGAGAAGAAAGATTTATTATAGACCACACGGAGGTGGAAGAAGCCTACAACGGAAAAGGTGTAGGTAAGGAAATGCTTTTGGCTGCTGTAAATTTTGCAAGAAAGAACGGGAAGAAAATCATTCCTCTTTGTCCTTTTGCTAAAGCCAGTTTCCAAAAGAGTGAAGAATTGCAGGATGTTTTAGTGAATTAATCACTGTTTCCACCCTTACAATACAAACCTTTCAGAGTAAATCTGGAAGGTTTTTTTATGCTGATTTTTTTGGGGCAGTTATATATAATTATCTTGCAATGCTATCATTACGACTCTGTCATTCTTCCTTCGTCAGAATGACAGTAGTGCAAATTTTTCATATAGTTCCTTTATTTTTAACGCTAGAGTCGCAAAGTTTTTTTAATAGAATATTTCAAATGGGTCGCAAAGGCGTTTCACTCAGCAATGGCTGGAAGTTTTTTATGCAGAATTTTTTATTTTTAATGCCTGATGCTTTTTTAACGCAAAGTTTTTATTAACTTGATGTTATATTTTTAAGCGAGCTAAGAGTGAATCGATTTTCAATCGATTTGATGAAGGGAATTGTTATTCGTTATCCCTAAAAAATGGTAAAAAATATAGAGAACAATTGCTTTTGTGAGCTTCATAACATCCTGCTCCCAGCTCCCAGCTTCAAACCTTTCTGAAAAATATAGGTTTTATCCCAAGCTTAGGTTACTTTCCAAAAGTAATTGTATAAAAATTGCCTCTGAACTAAATTCACGATTCACGATGGTTCTTTTTTATATATTTGCTAAAATTTAAAATCTAAGCATGAATCCAGGAACTATCCTTTTGCTGTTTGTCTTTATCTACTTCATCGGCCTTTTGGTGATCTCATATTTCACCAGCCGGAATTCTGACAATCAGTCCTTCTTTATCGGTAATAAAAAAAGTAAATGGTGGCTCGTTGCATTCGGAATGATAGGTACCAGTTTAAGTGGGGTTACCTTTATTTCAGTTCCAGGAACAGTCGGTAAAATGACCGGCTCCGAATATATTTATGGTGGTTTTGAATATTACATGATGGTGATTGGCTTCTTTATAGGATATTTTATTGTTGCTGCCATTCTTCTGCCATTGTATTATAAGATGAACCTTACTTCTATTTATACGTATTTGGGAAAAAGATTCAATTTGGAAGCGCATAAAATCGGATCCATATTCTTTATTATTTCAAGGGCTATTGGCGCTACAGCAAGATTATATCTGGTGGTAAATGTGTTGCAGATTTTCCTTCTTGAAGGATTAGGAGTTCCATTTTGGGTAACTTCCATGATTCTTTTACTGATGGTTCTTCTCTATACTTTTGAAGGAGGTGTAAAAACCATTGTGATTACAGATACCTTGCAGACTTCTTTCATGATTATCAGTTTAGTGGCTTGTATTGTCTATATTCTATCCAATCTAAATCTGTCTTTTGGTGAAGCGTATACAATTTTAGAGCAGAAAAACTATACTCACTTCATCAATTTTGACCCTAATTCCAAAACATTCTTCCTTAAAACCATTCTGGGCGGAATCTTCATTACGATTGCCATGACCGGACTGGATCAGGAAATGATGCAGAAAAATATCTCTGTAGACAACCTTAAAAATTCAAAGAAAAACATGTTAACTTTTGCAGGAACCCTTCTATTGGTTAACCTTGCTTTCTTATTTTTAGGAGGATTACTTTATCTTTTCGCCTTACAGTATGGTGCAGAATATGGAACTACCGGAACTGATCCTGTGAGCAATATCTTCGGTTTCAAAGATGCTGCAGGAAACATCAAGAATATCATGGGAGATGATCTTTTCCCTGCTTTATCTCTTAATGGATATTTCCCAATGGCCATTTCCGTTATTTTCATCATCGGATTGATTTCAGCGTTATTCCCATCTGCGGATGGAGCATTAACAGCGGTAACAAGCTCCTATTGTGTAGATTTATTAAACCTTAACGAAGATAAAACCAAAACTGAAAAAGAAAAGAAAAGACTTCGTATGAAAGTGCATTTAACATTCACTGTTATGTTCTTCATTCTAATCATGGTTTTCAAAGCACTGAATGACAAATCTATTGTCTACCTGATTATGGAAATTGCGGGATATACGTACGGACCTCTATTAGGACTTTTTGCTTTCGGGATTTTCACCAAGTTTCAGATTTCCAAAAAATACGCTATTCTTATGGTAACAATTCTGGCTCCTATTATCACTTATTTAATCAATTTTGCGGTTACTTCTTATACGGATTACAGAATTGGTGTGGAACTGATTGTTCTTAATGGATTATTGACCTTTATTGGATTATGGATGATGAAGGATAAGCAGCATTTAAGAATCGTTTAACCCATAGTAACCCCAAAATATCAGCAATGAAATTATTCATTTTTCTGGCCTTTAGCTTGTTTGCAGGTACATCTGCAGACGCACAGAATGCTATTGATTTTGCCAATCTTACAAGGTATAAAGATGAAAATACAAGTATTTTAAATTCAAAGAAAAACGTGGATGTTGTCTTTATGGGCAATTCCATTACAGAAGGCTGGGTAAAGAGTCATCCTGAGTTTTTCTCTGAAAACAATTTTACGGGCAGAGGAATCAGCGGACAAACTACGTCACAGATGTTGTTACGCTTTCAGAATGATGTTGTCGCTTTAAAACCAAAGCTGGTGATCATTAATGCAGGAACCAATGATATTGCTCAGAATACAGGCATTTATGATGCTGATTTTACTTTTAATAATATCAAAGCTATGGCTGATATTGCTCAAAACAACGGAATTAAAGTAATCATTGCTTCCGTATTACCTGCCGCCGCATTTCCATGGCGCAAAGAAATAACGGACGTACCCCAAAAAGTAGATGCCCTAAACAACAGATTAAAGCAATACGCGAATAATAACAGACTCATGTTTGTAGATTATAATACTGCGATGCGTGATGCAAAAGGTGGAATGCGCGAAGGACTTTCAAAAGATGGTATCCATCCGGTTCCTGCAGGGTATGCAATCATGGAACCAATGATTAAAAATGCAATCCATAAAACATTAAGAAAAAAATAAAAATTTCAAAAAACATATTGTAATTAATTATGAGAAAAATTATTTCATTTTTCATTTTGGTGTTAACATTCGGTTCTTTGACAGCTCAGGAAAATTTTGAATTGTCCACGTTGAGAATAGGGCCTTACAAAATCTTTATGGAAAAAAGTGAAATTGAAAAAATGGCAGGGACTAAACTGAAAATTTCTGATGGGGAACAAAAGAATGGGGTGAAATACAATGGAGAGCTTATCAATATTGAAATCTTCCAAGGCTATGGTGGCGATGCAAAACCTGATGCCGTTACAATCGCAGGAATGACAACCACCAGTAAAAAATTCAGAACCAAAAGCGGAATGGGTGTTGGAAGTAGCAGAGATGAACTTATCAATACTTACAAAAACTATCCTATATTTAGTGTTCGTCCGGAGGTAGATGACAATGGTAAACGCATTAAAGATGCGGGATACTTTAATATTGAGGACTATGATGCCGGAACACAGTTAACATTTAAATTTGTTAATAATATTGTTACAGAAGTTACAGTTTACATCAACGAAGGCTGTTAAAAGCAGGAAAATATTCAAATCGATCAAAATCCGGGTTTTTATATCCGGATTTTTGTATTTCCGTAAGCCGGTAAAAAATTGTAAATTCGCGTGCAAATAAATCAGATATAATGAGTAAAAGTATCGAAGAGTTAAAATCTCTTACTACACAGATCAGAAGAGACATTTTAAGAATGGTTCACGCTGTAAATTCAGGACACCCGGGAGGAAGCTTAGGCTGTACAGAATACTTTACAGCACTTTACGGAAAGGTGATGAACTATCATCTTCCTTTTACGATGGAAGGTAAGAATGAAGATCATTTTTATCTATCAAACGGGCACATTTCTCCTGTGTACTACTCTACTTTGGCAAGATTCAACTTCTTTCCGGTAGAGGAATTGAGCACTTTCAGAAAGCTTGATTCAAGATTACAGGGGCACCCTACTACTCACGAAGGTCTTCCAGGAATCAGAATTGCTTCAGGTTCTTTAGGACAAGGTCTTTCTGTAGCTTTAGGAGCTGCTTTAGGTAAAAAAATGGATGGAGACCAGTCTCTTGTTTACACTCTTCACGGAGATGGTGAACTTCAGGAAGGTCAGATCTGGGAAGCACTAATGTTTGCGGCGGCTAAAAAAGTAGACAACATCATTTCTACAATCGATTATAACGGACGTCAGATTGACGGTGATACAGATGATGTATTAAGCCTTGGAAATCTTCATGCTAAACTTGAAGCTTTCGGATGGATCGTTTTAGAAGAAAAGAATGGTAACGACCTTGAGGCTGTAATCGGTATTCTTGAAAGAGCAAAAACTGAAACAGGAAAAGGAAAACCTGTAGCAATCATCCTTCACACAGAAATGGGTGCTGGAGTAGATTTCATGATGGGATCTCACGCTTGGCATGGTAAAGCTCCTAATGATGAGCAATTGGAAACAGCATTCAAACAATTGTATTTAGAAGCTCCTGCTGACTACTAATATCTAACCATCCGTTAACATCTCGATTAATAAAAATAAAAATGAAATATACATATACAGAAAAAAAGGACACACGTTCAGGATTCGGAGCCGGATTAGCTGAGCTTGCTGACAAAAACCCTAATGTAGTAGCACTTTGTGCAGACCTTATCGGATCTTTAAAAATGGAGAAATTCATTGAAAAAGCTCCCGAAAGATTCATTCAGGTAGGTATTGCAGAGGCTAACATGATGGGACTTGCTGCAGGTCTTAGCATCACTGGAAAAATTCCTTTCACAGGAACTTTCGCTAACTTCTCTACTTCGAGAGTATATGACCAAATCCGTCAGTCTATTGCTTACTCTGGAAAGAATGTGAAAATCTGTGCATCTCACGCAGGTCTTACATTAGGAGAAGATGGAGCTACTCACCAGGTATTGGAAGATATCGGGATGATGAAAATGCTTCCTGGAATGACTGTAATTAACCCTTGTGACTACAACCAGACAAAAGCAGCCACTCTTGCAATTGCTGACTTTGAAGGTCCTGTATATTTAAGATTCGGTAGACCAACTGTTCCTGTATTTATGCCTGAAGATATGCCTTTCGAAATCGGAAAAGGAATTATGCTTCAGGAAGGTACTGATGTAACAATTGTTGCAACAGGACACCTTGTATGGGAGTCTCTTGTAGCTGCTGACGAGCTTGAAAAAGAAGGTATTTCTTGTGAGGTTATCAACATCCACACGATTAAACCTCTTGATGAAGAGATCATCTTAAAATCTGTTGAAAAAACAGGGAAGATTGTAACTGCTGAAGAGCACAACTACCTTGGAGGGTTAGGAGAGTCTGTTGCAGGAATGCTTGCAAGAAAAAGACCTACAAGACAGGAATTTGTTGCGGTAAACGATACTTTCGGAGAATCTGCAACACCTGCTGAGTTGATGAAGAAGTATAAGATTGATGCTGAAGCAGTGAAAGAAGCTGTAAAGAGAATTTTAGCTAACTAAGAAAATCTTTTCAAATTATAAGATAAAAGCCGTCTCAGTGGGACGGCTTTGTTTTTATTCTGTTAAAAATAATTATTTCAATCCAAAGCTTTTAGAGATCCCCTCCAATTTCTTTTCCGAAAAATCAGAACCCTATTAGCTTAGATAAGACCCATAAAATTTATCTTGTCAGAATAATCTTATGGGTATAGATTTCCCTATCCTTTGTTTGCACACTGAGCATATAGATTCCTCCAGGTAATGTTGCCGGCAAATCAATGGTTTTGGATCTGAATTTTGAACGGAACACTTCTTTCCCCAAAGTATTGTTGATGAAAATATCCGCGTCTGTAAAATCGACATTTCCCTGTAAGGTAACCGACCCCGTGGTAGGATTAGGAAATACAGTTAAGACTTTTTCTATAGGTACGGTTTTCATTGCATTGGCAGAAGCTACCGTTACAGGCTGATAAACATTTTCCTGATAGGCATAATGGATTTTTAAATCTCTTGCAGAATTAGGACTCACAGACAAATTTAAAACAACCTGATCATACGGGTATGAGGTTATAAATTCGATAACTCCTTTATAAGGATCTTGAGGGTCTTTTTTCAATCTACCCATGATTAATTCAACAAGAACCTCACCGGTAATATTTGTATTAATCTTAACCTCTTTATCAATTACCTGATCAATTGGCTTACTATCACTACCAACACCAATCACAAGTTTAGTAAAGGTTTTTTCATTAGGAAAGTGAAGAGCCTGTTCAACCGAATAAAAAGACCCAGAAGAAGGTGCAATCAATTTAGAGAAATCGTTTTCATTGGGACCTACTGCATTTTGTGGATTTTGAACGGAACAGCCTGGGCATTTAATAATACGAGTCTCACTACTTGCATAGACTTTATCAAGCTGATAGGTATAATAGATCTGAAGCCCTCCATTAAGACCTACCCCAGAAGTAAATCTCAATACAATCCGGTCATAAGGCTTGTTGGTTGTAAATTCTATAGTCCCTTTACTGGGATCAGTAGCTCCAATTTTAAGGATTTCATTGTTAACAATTCTGTAATCATTGTTTGAAACGTTTCCGTTAAAAGTTTCCACAGAAACACCTCCCAGTAATTGCACTGATAAACCAGCCTGATTGGTGCCAATACCTATGACCACTTTCGAGTAGGTTTTTACCGAAGGAAAAATCAGGGTTTGCTCAATACTCGCAAACGCTCCCAGTGGTATTCGCATGAAAGCATAATTGCTTTCATCAGACCCAATTGCATTTTCCGGATCTTGGACGGAACAAGCAAAACAAACTCCATAAATTTGAGAACTCTGGCTGCTTACATAAACCTGTTGTGCATACACCAGCGTGCTTGCAATAAACATCAATAAAGGCAGCAGCATTGCCTTTCTAAGAATACAAACTGCTAATACATAAATTTTCATAATATTGAGGTTTTGGGTTTTAGTTTTTTTTAAGTCAAATTTTAAATATAAATACTGAGTGAAATAAAAAAAAGAGATACAAGCAACATTCTATCACCTGGAAAGAACATGTTTTAAACCAGCTACATTGAAAACTTTCTGGCAATTTTTAATTTCAATACCTACCTGTACACAAATTGATTAAAAAACAACTAACACCAAGCGTAATAATTAACTTTTTTAATCATTGTATTAAGTATTTTAGGTTCATTATTTTTAAAATTAAGTGTAAATAAACCTATTAAACAATCGGGTAAAATACCATTCAATAGTGAATCACTTATAGAAATGAGAAAAAAAGGTAAAAAATTATTGATTCTCATAATCATAGTTTTTGGTGTCACATCTAAAGTAAACACACTTATTCAATTTCACTACATTAAATGTATAAAAAAAATATTAATAAAAAAATATTAATAAAAAAAAACCAATAATAAATGAATTTATTTGAATTAATTAATATAATATTGCAATTTTACAAAAAATAAAGAATACTAAATTTAACTTAAAGTCATTTTTTTATAAACAAATTGCGGGCTGTTTCTTCGAAACAGCCCGCAGTCTTTTATTGAATGAGTGATTCAATGTTGGAGTTTTGTACAATGTTTTAACCACCCCGTCAAAAATTCTTTGAATTTTTGCCACCCCTCCAGCGGAGGGGAATGGTCATGCTTATAGTTATCATGGTTGTAGTTCTTACCCTACTTTTCATTTGTTTTTTTATTGTTCCGGTTTATTCAAAGGAATTCCCACGGCAGTCAGGATTGGATGTAATATTTCCTTTATATAATCATCTTCTCTCTCAATGGATTTCTTTGAGCCTGAAAAGTAATTGCTGATTCTATAATTTTTCACAAACTGGTTACGCTTCTTTCCAATGGAATAATAATATCCGCCCCTTTCATCATTGATAAAATAAGTCATTTCATCAAACGTCATGATCTTTTTGGAGAGCATCCATTTTTTGTAAATACACTTCTCCGATTTATCAAAAATATATTTTACAGGGATTCTGAAAAAAAGGTCAAACAGGAAATAGATCATATAAATTGCCCATATCATCAGGCCTATTTTAAACTGATCTCCAGACATTTTATCCATAAAGTAATAGACCATCACGGGAAGAGCAATACCTCCCAATACCAGCCACCATACCAAAGCTTTCAAAAAATCATAATTGGGCATTATGCTGATTTCGCTACCGTTCTCTTCAAATTTATAACGGTCTGTTATATTCATTCCCTGGTTCATTAATTTTCATGATATCTTCAGTTTCATTCACCATCTTTTGGATTCCTTTGTGCGTCAGAGCCTGTCCGATGGTCAGATGCTTTTCTTTTCCATCTACTTCAAAATAAATAGACAGTATCACATTAGTTGTAATAAAACCCATATACTTTGTTGCCAGCACGTGGAAATTGGTAAAATCCTTTAAATCATAGGTTTTGGCCGGAACAAAAATGGTATGTTTCCCGGTAATGGTTTTTCGATCCATATCGATGACAAATTTCTTTGTAAAGAAATTGATAGCAATAAGCACTACCAATGCAATGAGAATAAGACTTAAGATCCTTACATCCTTAAAGACAAGTCCTGCTATTATTAAAAAGAAAAGACATAAAACAGAGACAAAAACCGGTTGATTTTTAAAAATGTACAGATTTCCTTCCTGTTTGTAAAATTTGTATGAATTCATAATAATTTATTTATATAGTGATTTAAGTATTACAAAGATTAATCTTCTTATGGTTGGTAGCGTTGTGCTATTTCATCTTCATTAATCATTTTCAGAGTATTTAAGTCTGTTCTGAAATAGGTATCATGAATAGAAAAATAGGCGTCCATTTTTATTTTAGTTTGTTCCGATGCTTTCTTCCAGCAATCAAAAAACCATTGTTCAAACAGTTTATATTTTTCATCATCATATTCATCCAGAATATCATCAAAATCATCTCCTTCGTAATGATCCTGAAAATCTGAGACGATATTCCATATTTTTTCCGGGATCAGAGCATTCCAATCTCCGTTTTTTTCAATACTGCCGACCTTGTTAGTGGGTAAAGAAACAGTATTGGTAGCAATGTTACCTTTTCTATCTACCCCCCAGAATACAATATTCAGATATTCATATTCATACTCGAAATAGAATGCCTTGATATCAGACTTTCCTTTGTGATCCACATAGCTGATATTCTCTCCATTCAACAGATGAATCAGGTCTTCTGTAAGCTGTACACTGGTTTCTTCCAGATATTTTTTTAATTCAATATTGAGTTTTTTAAGGCGTTCCATAGACTGATTCCGTTTAAATGATTATGGTCTGTTAATTTTTCTACCGACTAGTTTTTCTAGTTCTGAAAACATCTCTTCAAGAGGTAAAACCTGTAAATCCTGATGATTCCTCAACCACTGCGAATGTAATATAATTAAATCTTCTTCTAAGCTGTAAAATGAACTATTTTTCAGTTTATCTCTGGTTTTATTGGGTCCAAAGTATTCTCTTTTCAGATATTCTTCTAATTCTCCATCTTCCAGTCTTTCTACCAGTGAACTTTGCTCAAGAAAAAGAGCAAGGTGTTTTTGTGCCCCTATTTTTCTTAACCCTTCTTCAATATCTCTATTGAGCTCCGGTGACCACCCAGAATTCCATACAAACTGGGAAAAATTCCCATTGGAATATTGCGCCAGGTAGTAATCAAGATAATAGCTGATGATGGAATCTTCGTGCATGTTTTCGACTTCAAATTCTTCTTCGTTCAGGAGATTCACCACTGAAATATTGGAAAGGATCAAATCATAAGGATCATTACTGTTGTAAGATGTGTCTGAGACAATTATTTTATTCTGCTTCATATTATATAATGAAATGTGTTTTTTTTCTTCATCCTTTCAATTGCCCCAGGTTTCCATCCAATCCAGATATTCACTTTTATGCTCATTATCATTAAGTCTGATAATTATATTTTTCAGATCTTGCTTCTCAAATTCATAATCTGAAACGGTGAAAATCAAGAAAATATCTTTCCCTATAATATTTTTAAAAAAGTTCTCATTTTTAAGCTTTTCCAAAACTTCAATACAGCTGGTATAAAGTCTGGTTTGAAATTCCTGAAACCATTCTTCATATTCACCCTCATCTTCATACTTCTCAAGCTCTGCTCTCAGGTGGTCACAAATTTCATTAAATTCCTGATCTGCACCTTTCATTTCATACGTCCATTCTGCAGGTTCAAATTTATAGTACACAGCATCATCCTTATCTATATTCTTAAGTGTTTCCAATGTATTGGAAGAAGGGCAAACAGTCATTGCTCCCTCATCACTATATAAAGCAAAGCTGTAAATATTTTCAGCACCATGCTTTTCAAACATTTCTAAAAAGGCTTTTTTTGCAGCTTCTTCTATCTGTTGTTTCAACATCTCAAAATCCATGCTCTGTTTCTTGATTTAAATGGGGCGGTAAAATTACCCTTATCATGTTGATATATTCATTAATAGTCCAGCCAAATTCACGATTATAGCTAGCTTATTTTATAATTTTGAAGTTATCTGCTTTTTTTATACATAATCCAACCGGGAATTATAATGACTGCCGCAACGACCATTGGAATCAAGTCGCCATAAGTAAAGAGCCAGGACGTCTCTTTAGACGGACCTATTTTTATAATAACGATCAGGCAAAAACCTATGATAATCATGATAATGCTTAGTGTCTTTTTCATAGTATTATATTGTAAGGGTTATTAATCTACAAAATTATTGTAACGGTTAAGAACAGTGCCGGCTTCACTTTCAAGATCATCAAGATCGTGATTCAGTTCACTGCTGTTTTCATTCAGACTTCGCTGCACAATTCTCATCTTACCCAGAAAATCATTCAAAGCATTATTAAGTGCAGTGTAACTGCTTTCTTTCTGCTTTTCTGAATATGGAATTTTTTCATCAATATTCCTGGTGTATAGCTTTTCCATCTGCTGATATTGTTGTGCAAATTTGTGCTTGTAGGCATTCAAATCTGTAATATTATAAGAATCATCAACAATCTTTTGAGTAAGCTCCATAGCTTCTTTAGACTGAATGATATGATCTTTTAATGGATGGTCTTTAAGAATTTCCATTTCAGCTTTATCTGCTTTTGGAGAGAGTTTGGAAAACAGCTCGTTGGCCGTATTACGGTTTTCCTGTATCAGTTTATTGGCTTTTTCACTAATTTCATTGATTTTCTTTCCTTTATCATCCTTCCAGTCTTCTGCTGTTTTATAGGTTTCCAGATCTTTCTTCAGGGCCTGTAACTGAGTAGCTGTATCTTTCATTTTATCTACCAGAACCTGATAGTTTTTTCCCAATACATTAGGAGCTTTAATCTCCTGGTTAATCCACATCATGATGGTAGGTGTAAATATTGGAGACATGCCTGAATATTGTGGATTGGCTGTAACATTTTTCACATACTCTTCCATTTGAGCCAGTGATTCCTGAAAGTTTTTAATGAATTCTGCCTGGGCCTCATCCATTTTCACCACCTTATTATTAAAGGAAACTATATCTCTGTTTTCATCTCCTGAATTAACACTGAAAGGGTTTACTTGTGTACTATTTCCACTTTGTGACAGTTTTTCTTTAATCTTCTCCAGTTTATCACAGGAAGTCAGAGAAATACCAATACTAAGTATTCCTGCGATGAGCAATGATTTTTTCATAGTCTAATATTAAAAGTTAAATAGATGTTATGTTGGGCTTTATATTAAGATCCTCCAGTTCATTCACCACTTCCTGCATGGTTTTCTTACTGAAGGATTGAGATATAACCGGACGCTTGAAACGGGATACATTCTTAAAATTCCCATATAAATAACACCCTAAAGGAATGAAGCCAATATACATGATCTGCAACTCAAATCCTTCAAAATCTTTAAGATCATAAGTAAATTTCCGATGGTTTAAGCCTCGGTTAAGAATAGTAAGACAATTTAACGCTGGATCAAAACAAACCTTTGGTGGCATAAAGGAAACAATCGTCAGCAACAATGAAAATATCAACATAATGATTCCTGTTTTCAGATAACTGGTATTAACCATCACAATAATCGAAATCAGAAGCCAAGCAATCACTATAATATGCTGTAAAGACAGGTATTGCTTTACCTGATATTCTGTTCCTTCTCTTTTTAAATGTTTAAATTCTTCCATCCCTGTAAGTATTCGACACTCTAACTGATAAATGAAAATTTATCTTCAATCATTTTTCCGATTAACGGCAAAGGTTTTTCAACCTCATTAGCAGCATTAATAGCACCAATAATCATCAGTACCAATGGCAGAACAGCAATTATACCCAGTATACCAAGATGTGTAACCGAAATCAAAATTCCAAGAATAGTTGAGAGAATAAAAGAAAGAATAACAACTCCCAATGACTGTTTAAGATGATATCTTAAAAGGCTGTCTGTTTTATCTTTTCCTGATATAAAAGCAATCAACCATCCGATAATGGTAATGTATGATACGATAGATAATGTTTTGTTGTCCATGATAATTTTTTTGATTTTTTCCTGTTTCAAAATTGCAACGGAAAAACATAACTCCAGTTTTTCATGCAACTACAAAACAACTTCACCCCAAAAAAACAATGTCTACAAAGTGTCTACAACTCATCACAAACAACTAATTAACAACTATTTAAAATCCGACTACATTTTCATTTTTTAACTTGAATCATTGATGGGTATCCGCAATTTTTGTACTTTCACTTCATGAAACTGCACTTCTCTTTTTTATACTTTATATTCTTTATCTGTATTTTTTGCCCGGCACAAAATACATTCATTGATGGTCTTAAAAATCAATTGAAGAGCAACAATTCTGCTGAGGAAAAGTTTAAAATTTATAATGAACTTACAGAATATTACAGAGTCAGTGACCAATATCCTGTTGCTGAAAAATATGTTCAGGAACAATTAAAACTGGCCAAAAATGAACATAATTATACGGAAGAAGTAAAGGCTTTGGTTCAGAATGGAATTATAAAGCTCAACCAATCTCAATATGATAAGGTTCCACAGCTTATTGATGATGCTAATACAGCCGCTCAAAAAACAAATGATAAAACAGCTTCACTATATGCTGCTTATCTGAATATCTACTATAATAATACTCTGGGTGAATCTGAAAATACCATAAAGCTTATTCAGAAAACACTTCCACAGGTTGAAAAACTTCCCTCAGAAGTTCTACTGAACGCAAAACTCAATTATCTTCTATACGGCATCCACTCTGAATGGAATGATGCAAAAAACGCCACAGTGTATGCTCAGAAAGCGGTGGAATTGGCTCAAAAATCTGGGAGTAAAAACATGCTGAGTTCGGCTTATTCTGCCATGGCGGTCTGTTATTA
The DNA here is from genome assembly GCF_000829375.1 of Chryseobacterium sp. StRB126. Taxonomy (NCBI): domain Bacteria; kingdom Pseudomonadati; phylum Bacteroidota; class Flavobacteriia; order Flavobacteriales; family Weeksellaceae; genus Chryseobacterium; species Chryseobacterium sp. StRB126. The sequence continues at coordinate 1,326,703 of NZ_AP014624.1, read as the reverse complement.
CTTTCCTTATGAAAAAACCGGAGATTTAAAAGATTTAAAGCTTGTTATAGAGATGTGTAAAAAAGCAGTTTCGCTTTATCAACAGTTTCCAGGGCAGGTTTCAGCCCATGCTCATGCATTAGCTCTATTAAACCTAGCCAATTACTACCTGAGCTATCCGGTTATGACTCCGGAAATCCGCAAGGAAATTCAGGATAAGGCTAATGAAATTCTTACCCTTACCCAACATACCACTTTAAATCAGGGAATCCAGGCGGGTGCACTCGGCATTCTCAGCAATCTTGCCACCCGTGACCGGAATGACGCCTTATCTGAAAAATATCTTTTAAAAGCAGAACAGATTCTATTGACTCAGAAGCCTGTGTACTATCCTGTAATGATTAATGTAGTCACTGATCTTTCCAAACTATATGAAAAACAGAAAAACTACCAAAAAGCCTACGAATATCAGACGAAAGTAGCAGAATACAATAATCTTCTTTATAACGAAGGACAGGCAGAAACAGCAAAAAGACTGGAAGCTCAGTTTCAATCACAGAAAAAAGAGACTGAATTAAAAGCTCTTACAGAAAAAACATTAAGCCTTAAAAAAGAAAAGTTTCTGTATATAGGGCTGGGAATTATAGGATTAATTGGAGCATTTTTTATGTTCCGCTCCTATCATTACAAACTACGTTACTCCATAGAAAGAGAAAAGAAGCTCAATACCGAAAAACACGAAACAGAAATGCTGATCAAACTTCAGAAAGAAGAACAAGCCAGATTAAAAGCGGAACAGGAACTTCTTACCTTACGACAGCAGAAGCTTCAGAGTGAAGTTCTAGCCAGCCAGCTCCATATTCAGCATAAAAATGAAGTGCTCCAGCAGCTTCAGACTCAGCTTTCGGACACAGATATTAATATCAGTCAGGTTGTAAAAGAACAGAACCGTGTAGATAATGATTTTGAAAAGATCAGATTTACCATTCAGGAATTGCATCCTGATTTCTTCAAAAACATCAATGAAAAAGCTAAACAGAAACTAACACCACTAGACCTTAAATATTGTGCCTATATTTATCTGGGAATGGATACCAAACAAATTGCCAACCTTCTGAATGTGGAACCTAAAAGTGTAAGAATGACCAAATACCGCCTGAAAAAGAAATTAGGACTGGACGAAAATATAGCTCTGGAAACTTTCTTTCAGGGAGTACTTTCTGAATAAATCACAATGTTCAGTAACGAATACGCGAATTATTTGTCCCAACTTATCAATAAATCTTGAATTTAGGTATGCTTATGAACTCCAGATATCCTGGCTGCCTGTATATTAGAAATCTTTTTAAACCACATAGGCATATAGCCCTTTAGAATATTATTTATTCATATATTAAATACTTCCCTAACAATCATTATAATTTTGCACAATTTAAGAGCATGCATGCAAATTAACTTTTGTGTATATTTTATGTACAATAGAAAATAATACTGTTTTCCATTTTTATTAATTTATTTTTTTCCATTTCTTCTCACATGATAATTCATATCATTTTAAAGTTTCTTTACTTTCATTAAAACTCCCTAAAAATCAACAGGATAAATTCAATATACATCCTATACATATTACAGAAATATGTTATAAAATTTACAAATAAATTACAACAATTATCACAATTAAGTGATGTATTTATTTTTAGTTTTGAAGCATCAACGTTGATGAAATTCTGTATTTAAATTGTATGTGTACAGTACAAATTAAACATAAGAATACATCACCCAATGCCAGGGATTATATGGCAGACCATAATTTAATCAACAAAAAAATATCAAAAATGAAAAAATTAGTTGGAATGAAGAGAAATTTCTCTTCTACAGAAAACAAGAAATTACAAAGAGAAGATTTAAAATTAGTTCAAGGTGGTAATACATACACAGCTTCAGAAAATGCAACGTGTTATGATAAAAAAACCTGGAAAGGTAAAGATCTCCAGAGTACATTATATGTAGGAACTGGCTGTCAAGGATTATAGAAAATTTAGTTATTAGAATTTAATAACAGTTCAACTCCTTGGGGCTTAATTTAGTCCCAAGAGAGTTTTATATTTTAAATAATTCACTTTTACCATTAAATAATCTACTTTATGAGAAATAATACTTTTATAGTCTCCTTATCTATTTTAATGGTAGGCTATCTTCCTTTTTCCTGTAAAAACAGAGAACTTAATTATATTGATTATTACAATAAAGTTTACACCATAGACAGTATTCATAGAATCCATAAAGATACTTTAGCCACCATTAAACAATACAAAAAATTATTTAGGCAATATCCTCCGATTCAAAATGAGAGAATTAGAGAATTCGAAGCCTATATTAAAATGGCAGATAAATACCATAAAAGCTTTGGAGGAATGAAAAGTCTGAATAAATTAATCGCACAGGCAGGACCTTATTGGCGTCCTGAATCTGATTTTTTTAAGCTATATAAAAAACACGGAATAGATAGTGTACAGGTGGAACAAAAGTACCAAGAGTGGAAAAGAGGTCTTAATCAGGTTTTATTAGATTCATTCAGCATTGCTTTTAAAAGAGATCAGTACAATAGGCATATCAAAGAGACTGTTGAAATGAATGATAAAAAAAATGCTGAACTTTTACTATGGACGCTTAAAAATTATGGATATCCATCAAAACAGAAAATAGGACTCACCGGAAACCATGGTGTCTTTATGCCAATGATAGACATACTTAATCATATGGCTTATACCCCATATTATGAATTCCTAAAAACAGAATTACTGAAATATGTAAAATCCGGAGAATGCACTCCTAGGGATTATATTGATATGGTAGATAAATATCAGTATATGAATAATGGAATAACGATGTACGGGATATTTATACGTTATGATGAGTCAAACCTAAATGCTGCTGATTCTTCAAGAATTGATAAAAACCGTGCTGCCATAGGTTTCCCCAGAATGAAAACCTCTATGAAGATTGCAAAAGTTTTTTTCGATAAGCTTAAAAAGCAACAAAAACACTAATGGCTATCTATAATTACAAAACATTAAATACATTTCAGTTATACATGACATTCATCACATTCCCGAAGATAAAGTTGTTAAAGTTAAAATAGTTACTATCTGTAAGCCCAATAAATAGTTTTTCATAGAATCAAAACTCTGAAAGATAAAAATGTAAGTCAGAATTCAAAAAATAATTTTATCACAGATTTTAGATTTATATTTATTAACCTAAACCAACACAAAACTTTATGAAAAATTATAAGCACAGGCATTACCTTTTTACTTTATTAATAATCAGCTTAGCTGTCTTTTCCTGCAAAAACAGAGAACTTAATTATATTGATTATTACAATAAAGTTTATACTATTGACAGTATTCACAGGGTTCAAAAGGATACTCTGGCTACCATTAAACAATACAAAAAATTATTTAGGCAATATCCTCCAGTTCAGAATGAAAGAATCACTGAATATGAAGTTTATATTAAAATGGCTGATAAATACCATAAGAATTTTGGAGGAATAAAAAGTCTGGATAAACTAATAGCCCAAACCGGACCTTACTGGAGACCTGAATCTGATTTTTTCCAGTTATATAAAAGACACGGAATAGATAGTGTACAGGTGGAACAAAAATTTCAACAATGGAAAAAAAGCCTTAATCAGGTTTTGGTGGATTCATTCTCTATCGCTTTTACACGAGACCAATACAACAGGCATATCAAAGAAACTGTTGAAATGAATGACAAAAAAAATGCAGAGCTTTTAATATGGACTTTAAAAAATTATGGGTATCCATCATTACAAAAAAAAAGGACATCGGGGAAGAGAAGGCCAACTCATGTCTATGGGGACTATGCTCAACCATATGGCCTATACGAAGTACTATGAATACTTCAAAAAGGAATTACTACCCTATGTTAAATCCGGAGAATGCACACCAAGAGATTATATCGAAATGGTAGATAAATATCAATATGTAAATAATGGAGTAACGATGTATGGAATATTTATGCGTTATAGTGAGGCTAACCTAAATGCTGCTGATTCTGCAAGAATTGATAAAAACCGTGCTGCCATAGGTTTCCCCAGAATGAAAACCTCTATGAAGATTGCAAAAGATTTTTTCGATAAGCTTAAAAAACAACAAAAATGATTCTCATTATTTCTGAAAATAAAGAAAATACAACCAATGAAGTGATCAAATACCTTCTGGCCATGAACAAAAAATTCATTCGTGTACATGAAGATGAAATTTTTGAGATTAAAACGGAACAAAAGAGACTTCTTCTGGTAAGTAAAAGAAATAGATTCTATATTGATGAAATAACCAGCGTGTGGTACAGAAACGGAGGATTAAATTTCAGAAGGTTGCGCTACGAAAATGAATCCATTAATCTTAATATGAATGAATATCAACACTGGCTGGAAGATTATGTGAGAAAAACATTAGAATCTAAAAGACATATCAATAAAGAAAGTAATAGTGATGTAAATAAGCTCTTGGTATTGGAGCAGGCAAAAAAAGTGGGTTTAGAGGTTCCGGATTATTTTCTTGCTGAGAATACCAACGAAGTAGTAATCCATCAAACCATCATCAAAACCATTGGCGGAAATCCCAGAGCAGAAAATATTACTCAAGACTCCACAGGAATGATGTATACTTCAATAGTGAAGGAACCTCAAAAGGGAAATTTCTTTATCACATTCTTTCAGGAAAAAATTGAAAAAGATTTTGAAATCAGGAGCTTTTATCTGAACGGGAAGGTTTGGTCAACAGCGATCTTTTCGCAAAATGATGAACAGACCAAAATTGATTTCAGGAAGTATAACCATAAAAACCCCAACAGAAATGTGCCTTATCAGCTCCCTAAAAGTATTGAAGAAAGAATCCATTTGCTGATGCTGTCTCTGGACCTCAATTGCGGTTCATTAGATCTCATCAAAGGCCGGGATAAGTTTTATTTTTTAGAAGTAAATGCCATAGGTCAATTTCTTGGACATTCCGTTATCTGTAACTATTCATTAGAAAAAGAAATCGCTAATTATTTATGAAAAAGAACTTTACTCCCAAGGAAAAACATCCGCTTCCTCTTATTTATAACTACATGGAAATGATAAAGAATAAAGAAAGAGAGAAGTCTATTGCAAATACAACCATAGCAAGTGAAAAATATCAGACGGATTTTTACACACCATCAAAACCTTACAAATTCCTGGTAAGATTCTTATGAGATACTTTAATATATTCAGTACTATTTTAATTACAAAAGGAGCTAATAGAATCTTAGTTTCAGATCTCCAGAGAAACACATCTGAACTTTATCCATTAGAATTTTATGATCTGATTGAAGAGCTGAAAAAGAATTCTATTGAGGAAATCCTGGAAACATATGATAAAGAATCTCAGGACATTGTTCTGCAGTATTTAGATATCCTATTGGAAAACGAATATGGGTTTATTACAGAGAATGACTGGGACCTGAATTTTCCGGCCTTATCTTACGAATATTCCGAACCTAATCGTATTAATGATCTCTTTATCGAAATTGAAGATATAAGCCTTTTAAAGAGGCTTAAAAACTCTATAGAGAATCTTGAGATCAGAAATTTAGTAATTTATAGTTCAAAACCGTTACCCTTAGAGGAACTTATCAGTATAGATTATACCTTCACCTCATCTGTACTTGCAGGAATAGAAATCATTTCTCCTTTTCACAGCGAAATAGATCACTCACTTATTCAGAAACTGGACCATGCAACAGAAAGAATTTATAGCCTTATTTTTTATCAGAGTCCTAAGAAGCCTTTCAAAACAAAAAATGAATTTAAGTTCAATCTGAACTTTGTAAAAGAACCCATCAAAATATCATCCTGCGGAAAGGTGGATATGAAGTATTTCAATACCAATCTCCCAAAGGTACTAGAAGCTATCAATTATAATTCTTGTTTACACAAGAAAATCGGAATAGATATAGAAGGAAATATCAAAAACTGCCCTTTAATGCCAGAAAGCTTTGGAAACATTTACAATTCGAGTCTGGAAGAAGCATTGGAACAGCCCGGTTTCAAAAAATATTGGAATATCACCAAAGACAGCATAGAAGGCTGTAAAGATTGCGAATTCAGGTATATCTGTACAGATTGCAGGGCTTATACAGAACGATCCCATTATACTCCGGAAAACCTGGATATATCAAAGCCTTTAAAGTGTGGTTACAATCCTTATACCAATGAATGGAAAGAATGGAGTAAAAATCCGCTAAAACAGAAAGCCATTCATCATTATGAGTTACATAAACTAAAATAGCTTTTAAACGATGTTTAAAAGCTATTTCATTATATAGAAATAAGAGAGGTAAAAACTCTTATTTAAAAAATTTCCACTTCGGAATAATGGCCAGCATTCCAAAACCTGTAAAAAGGAAAAGATTGGTAACATCTGTATACAGGAAGGTAGACAGATAGTAGTTGTGCATAAAGAAATGCAGCACCAATAAAACCGGGAATATAATGATTCCTATTTTTTTGTAAAAGAACATCAATACAAGGCCTATCACCATCAGTGCATCGATTGAAAAGATGACATAAAAATACCATCTCGGGATTTCAAGATATTCATGCTGAAGATATTCATCAACATCTATTCCCAGTCCCATTAAGGTAAACAACATTAAGGCAGCAAATGCCAGTACAAATCCCCATCCTTTCTTCGGATCCTCGTCAAAATAGCTGTATTCTTCCATAGGTACAAAAATAAAGAACTTATGAGAAATTTCATAAGTTCTTTTATAGTAATTCGTTTAAAATTTGAATTAAATAGAGATTGCGTTAATCAGTCTATTTTTATCACTTAGGAATTCTTCCATAGAGATCATACTTTCAGTTCTCATTACGTCCTGAATGTCGTCAATCTGATAGATAATTCTTTTAGCATCATCCGTATTCTTAGCTCTTACTTTACAGAAAATATTATATTTCCCGGAAATAACACTAGCTTCAATTACGTTAGGAATAACTGACAATTCTTTTAATACTTCCTGAGTACGGTTTGATTTTGTCAAAAGGATTCCAATGAAAGCTGTAAAATGATAGTCCAGCTTACCATAATCGATGCTTAGAGATGATCCCAAAATAATACCTGCATCTTCCATCTTTTTCACTCTTACGTGAATTGTCCCAGCAGAAACATCCATCTGCTTAGCAATTTCTGTAAAAGGCATTCTTGTGTTTTCTACTAAGAAATCAAGAATCTTCTTGTCTATTTCGTCCAGTTGATAGTTCATATTAGTTAAATTACAATTTCTTTAAAAAATCTATGTATTTTTTGCAAATTTACGAAAAATAATTTAACTAAAAAATATATATCAAATATTAACAATAATTAACACGGATGATAAAAATCATTAAAATATTCCGATTATTTAGCATTTGATTTTATAGAATCTGTTTTTATTTCCGTTTTCTCGGGAGACACTTTTTTGTCTTTTTTCTTCTTTTTAAACAAAGAATTGAAGCTTTTACTCCACATCACCCCTACTCCATAGGCTTGATTAGCAGTTCCGTTTGTACTGATCATTCCAATGTTCGTAGGTTTAGAATATCCTCTTACCACCAAAGTACCGTCATTCTTCTTAGACAAATCATACTCTATAGACCCTTCTCCTGAAAGATAATTGTTCTGTGCTCCGGTAGCATTTGCTTCTGTTTTGGATAATGGAATACCCAATCCGGTCTTGATATTTATCCTTGGTGAAAGGGCTACGCTAACTCCCGCATTCGCTCTGTCTGCCGTATTTGAATTTTGGTCACCTTTCACATAGTTCAGGTCGATCTGGAATTCATTACTCATGGTATTAAGAACCGATCCAAGCTGTTTCAGAAGCATGTTATATCCTTGTGATTCTGCGACGTTACCCATATTCACATCTACTCCTCCGGTATTGGAAACATTAAAGGTACTCAGTAGAAGAACGGAACCGAACTGAAGTACTTTTTCTCCTTCCTGGCTCATTTTGGCAGCCAGCGTTTCTCTTACCTGGCTGGAAACATCCATTGCCGTAACATTCAATTCCACTTTAGGATCTATCAAAGACTCAGTAATATTAGCCTGTAACAGAATACTTATAGGCTGTAGTTTACCCATACTCAGATATTCCCCCGCATTGGAAACCATTCTTACATAATTAGCTGTAATATCCAGTGCCGGCTTCATCGCATCACCATCCCATCTGATGCTGCTGTTTTTCTGGATCTGGAAGGTTTTGTTAAGGATCGCTTTGGATACGAATGTTCCGTTATCAACCTTATAGGTACCGTTCATGGCAATATTTCCCTGTCGGCTCATCTGGAACCTCAACGGATCTGCTGTTCCTTTTACAGTGATACTTCCTACATCATCTCCAATCAATACATTTACCGTAGTTCCTTTATCTACTGCCAAATTGAAATCAATATACATATTGGCACCTGTTTTTTTCTTTTCTTCCAACGTTACCAAACCGTCTTTTCCTTCTTTCAGGAATCTCAGCATCTTGAACTCTTCAACATTTGAAGTGGAACTCGAGTTAAAAGTAAAGGTACTTCCGTTAAGTGCTCTCATATTAGGAGTCGTTATACTTAGTCCGGACACAGGACCGGATACATACAAATCACCCTGACCGTAAACTCTTCCCCAAAACAGATCAGAATCCTTCTGTGTAGAGTTTAGCACTAAAAGATTATCTGCCCTCATGATCAGATCAATCCCCATGGAAGAAAGTGTTTCAAACCTGATCGCCCCGGAAATATTTCCTTTGGAATTGGTTCTTCCATCATGTACTTCAATATTGTTAAGAATGGCAAGCCCCTTCGTTAATTGGATTACATTATCATCAAATGAATAGTCTACTCCTGTAAACAGAAGTTTTAATCCAAAATCCTTCAAAGCGATATCGCCACTATAATCAAGGTTATTAAGTTTTCCGTTAATCTTAAGATCACCCGTTGCCTTACCTCTGAGATTCCCAAAAATAGTCTGAACGAACTGCTGGGTAAACGCCAGATCAAAATCACGCATTTCTGCCGTCAGATCAATATCCGGGGACGCTGAATTGTTATTAACAGTCCCTGTAAGATTTAAACTGTTATTTCCTAAGATTCCTGCAGAATGAACCTTTACATCAATATCATATACATTTAGTGAGAACCCGTTGGTTGCTGAAATGGAAATATCTCCCATATCATTCCCATTCATTTTAATATCATCTACTGTAAGATCTACCAGAGGTTGTAAAGTGCTTTTATCCATCTTGATCTTTACACTTCCGTTAGCCAGACCTTTTATATCCATACTGTTACCACCAGACTGCATTTCCAGCAGTTTTTCTATCGCGAAATCGCTGATATCAGCATCTACATAAAAATCCTTGATAGATTTAAATTCGGCCTCTTTTATAAACAGAGCACTCTTATCAGAATAAATCCTCAGATTCCTAATATCAAAATCTCCGGTATTCTTCCTATAAGTAATAGAATGATTCAATTCCGGGCTCGTATCAATAGCCCAGGAAACTTCATTGAATTTCACTTCAGTAGGTTCGAATCTGAAAACATAATCACCTGCTGCATCGGTAGACTGATCTACATTAATAGCATACTCCTTCAGTTTCTCATTAATCTCATCATCCGGACTTCCATGCTTGAATACAGTGGCAAGATGAAGGGTATTTCCGTTTTCGTTATTCCCTTTAAGTTCTAAATCTTTAATGATATTTTTATTGTACTCTAATCTATTGATTCTTGCATACAGCTGCTGAGCAAGATTGGCAGTGTTAATCCTTACTTTAACACTATCAACCATAGCGCTGTCTTTGCTGAGATTCTTTCTGTTGTTGATCTGGTAGTCAGGATTCGAAGCTGCTAAAGCTTTATCAGCATCAGTGAGTTCCTCTTCTTTGGTCATAATATATTTCAGGGCAGTGGCATCAAGGTTCAGAATCAGGTTATTTGAGTCCCCGTCATATTCACCTTCCACTGCAGCTCCGTTAGGTAATTTAAGATCCGGCAAGAAATAGTTGACTAATCCTTGCTGAACATCAAATTTCATGGCAAAATTCTGACCTCTGTATAATTTTCTTGGCGGTGGCCCTACAAGAATTCTTCCTACTCCATTCTCTACCATTCCTACGAGATCTCCCAAGTTATATTTTCCGGATATTTTCCCGTTTGCTGCTCCCGGTGCATCCACATCAATAACGCGTCCACCTGCTTCAATAAAGGTTTTTAATTTTGCTGAAGGAATATTGTATTTCTGTGTAGCTGTGGCAAAGTAAAGATTATTAGCACTAACATCTAAGGTAAGGTCATTAATGGATGACATAGACATTTTACCTTCAACCTGTCCGCTTACCATCTGACTTCCAGGTTTATTGGTAAAATAATTCATGTTCAGCTGGGTAACATCCGCATTAACATCCATCATAATTTTAGATGTACTGAAGTCTATTAACCCTTTAATCGTAGCTTTCGCCTGCTCATCATTCACGGTGATCAGTCCGTTATATTTTTTATGGTCTAACAATCCATCTAAATAAAGATTATTGATAACCTTATCCATAATTTCAATACTGGCAATCTGAGATTTGGTGGTAAGACGCATCGTATTTACATCAAAACTCTGCCCGTTAAGATCAAAATTACCGGAAATAAGTCCAACCGATTTATTTTTAGTAATTACGGACGTATTAAGATCCTTTACATCAAGATGGCCTGAATATTTAGGCATAGCCGTACTATAACCCGTTAAAGAAAGTTTAGAAATCTTTGCCTGTCCTATTCCCGTGATTAGACTTCCATTATCAACATAAATTTGATCCGGGTTTACCTTTGCTGTTCCGTTATATTTCAGTTTTCCAAAATCATCTGCAAAATTTTTCATCTTGCTGGAGATAAATGTTGGCATCATTGCCTTCAGGTCTTTATAGGTAAAATCGGTGGAAAGATTTTTAGTTTCAATAGAAAAATGCCCATTCAGCAGATTATCCACTTTCATTGTTTGGGTGGCAATATTCACATCAGGATTTCGGATCAAGAAATTTTCTAAATGGAATTTGTTTAAAGGCCCCGTCATTTTCCCTGAAAGATTGAACGGTTTGATATTATCCCAATTGGTCACAAAATAGCTGATATCATAACCACTTACCTGACTTCCCTGATTAATATTCATATCCCAGCGAACCTTATCTGCAAAATCAGCCCATGAACCATCATGAAGATTGAATTTAATAGCTCCCTGAAGTAAAGTATGATCTGTATTTAAGGTAAGGTCTTTTAATGACAAAAACTGCTTGGTTAAAGACAGTTCTGTTGAAAAGGTATCTACAATATGAGACTTCCCCCATCTGGAGGTTACAAAGGACATATTATTAATAAGCGCCGTAATATTAGGGCCAACGACCTTCACATTGGGAGCTTTTAAATTAAATTTTGTTGCGGTAAGCCACTTTCCATGATCTCCCTCAGAGTTTTGATTAACGATAGATACTTTAGAATCTATGATCTGTACTCTTGAATTCAGTTGAAAAGGAGGTTTTTTAGGATCTCTTTTCTTTCCATCATCAAATAATTCTGTGAATCGGACAAAATTGGAGATACTGTCTCCTTTATAAGTAATAACTTTTACATCCGCATTAACCAGTGTAAGGGAATTAAAACTTAAAGAATTACTTTTCCCGGAAATAGCATTCACTGCAAGAGATATCCAGTCTGAATCAGCACGGAATTCTCGAGCCTGAATAAAGTTTAACCCTTTGTAATCTTTTACTTTTAAACCTTTTATGGTAACATCTCCGAAATAGTTTACATCTACACTTTCTGTAGAAAATCCGGATTTAAAATCATTGTTTACAAGCTTCAAAGCCTGATCTGCTGCCCATTGCTTGGTGACCGGAAGGTTGATGGTAATAAGGATTCCTCCAATAAGAACAATACCTAACCAAAAAAGAATAAGAAGAAGCTTTGCCCACCAGGTGTAGCTGGTGACATCTTTCATGGCTTGTTTACCAAACTCTTCAGCAGTCTCTACAGGATGATTAATGGCATCTGAAGCAAGCTCAGATGCTTCTTTCACTGTTTCCCGTACCTTTTCCTCTACATTTTCAACAGTCTTCTGTACCTGATCCCCTAGGTTTTCAGCTACTGATTTTTTATTCTCATTCTCGTTATTATTCTCTAACTTTGCCATTATTATGAGCGACTCTATAATTTTAGGTATTGAATCGTCTTGCGACGACACCTCAGCAGCTATCATCAAGGGGAATTCTATTCTTTCAAATATTGCTGCGAACCAGGCTATCCATAAAGAATATGGAGGCGTGGTCCCTGAATTGGCTTCGCGAGCCCATCAACAAAATATAATCCCCGTTGTTGAAAAATCTTTTACCAAAGCAAATATACAACAAAATGCAATCTCTGCTATAGGATTTACACGCGGCCCCGGACTTTTGGGATCACTTCTTGTAGGAACATCATTTGCTAAGTCTCTGGCTATGAGTCTTAATATTCCGTTAATTGAAGTTAATCACCTTCAAGCTCACATTCTGGCCCATTTCATCGAGGATGCAAATCCTGTGCCGCCTACTTTTCCTTTCCTGTGTCTTACCGTAAGTGGGGGGCATACTATGATTGTATTGGTTAAGGATTATTTTGACATGGAAATCATTGGAAAAACAACCGATGATGCCGCCGGAGAAGCTTTTGACAAAATCGGAAAAATATTCGATCTGGATTATCCTGCCGGGCCTATTATTGACAGGCTCGCCAAAGAAGGAAATCCTGATGCTTTTAAATTTAATAAACCCAAACTGGAGAACTACGACTACTCTTTCAGCGGAATTAAAACGTCCGTTTTATATTTCATCCAGAAAGAAGTCAGAAAGAATCCGGATTTCGTTAAGGAAAATCTCAACGACCTTTGTGCTTCTGTACAGAAATGCATCATTGAAATCTTAATGAATAAGCTTGAAAAAGCAGCCAAAGACCTTAATGTAAAAGACGTAGCCATTGCAGGCGGAGTGTCTGCCAATTCTGCATTAAGAAAGGCTATGGAAGACAACAAAGAAAAATTAGGCTGGAATATCTATATTCCAAAATTTGAATATACCACTGATAATGCAGCCATGATTGCCATGGTAGCACAGCTGAAATTCGAAAGAGGTGAATTTACAGACCTTAGAACTTCTGCTACTGCAAAATATGACTTATGAAAATACTCTTAGAAGAAAAAATACTGGGAACACATTCTAAAAAAAACTCAAAATATTATTGGGTTTTAGAAACTGTTACAGGAAAAAATGAAAGTTCGGAAAACGCTACTGATTATTTTCCATCAAGCTCTGAAACAGGATATATTCAGGATATAAAAGAGGAGATTATTGAAAAAATAAACGCTGAAAACCTTTTTAGTTTTCCTTATACTCCAAAAGAAGGTGACTATTTATCCATTAAAAATAACCTAAGAAAACAGGAATATTTAAATCTGATTTTCATTAATGATAAGTGGATAGAAGAAATATATATGTGCAGCTACCGCGAATGTGATACAGATATTTACACCACAATAAAAACAGGAGTGGCATTCTTAACTCAGGATATATGAAATTATTTTACGGAGAAATAACAGGCAATAAAGTCATCATTAACGACGAGGAACAACAGCACATTGTAAAAGTTCTTCGAATGAAGGAAGGAGAAGAAATTTATGTGACTGATGGAAATGGAGCTTTAGCTTCCGGAAAACTTGTTATAGAAGGAAAAAGAGCCGGCATTGAAGTTTCAGAAATTAAAAACGATCTCCCGGGCTTTACTCCTAAACTTCATATTGCCATAGCCCCTACCAAAAATATTGACCGTATAGAGTTTTTTGTGGAAAAGGCTGTAGAAATGGGGATCTCTGAGATAAGCATTATTGCTACAGAAAAAACAGAACGTAAAAATCTCAATATTGATAAGATCAGAAAACAGGCTATTGCAGCATCTAAACAAAGTTTGAGATTTCATTTCCCGGTTATCAATGATACGGTAAAACTTTCTGATTTTCTGAAAAGTATTAATTCTGAAAGTACTTTTGTTGCCCATTGCCACGAGGATCTGGAAAGAATGGAACTTAAAAGCATTCCTCCTATGGAAGAGGTGACCTTTCTAATTGGTCCCGAAGGGGACTTTTCTGAAAAAGAAATTGCATTTCTGGCTGAACATAAGATCAAAGCAGTTTCATTAGGAAATCAAAGGTTAAGAACCGAAACAGCTGGTGTATTTGTAGCTGCTTGGAATTATTATAATATGATTTAGGTCTTAAAATTCATATTATTTAATATACACTGTGATTGACTACGTCGAAATAACATTCATCAACTAACAGGAGATAATCTTCGGTTTCTGACGAAGGAAGAATCTCTTCCTTTACTTAGATTCTTCACTCCACTGCGTTACATTCAGAATGACATATCACATGTAATAGATAATTACTAAATATAATAAAGGAGGTTTTTCAACCTCCTTTTTCTATACTCTTCATTGATTATTTCCAATCAATATTATTTTCTTTCAGATATTTCTCAAAAATTTGCTGTCCGCTTCTTATGGAATTTACTGTCCACAAAATCTTCATTCGCAACAATTTTTCTTCATTTAGTTTATAATCAACGCCAGATTTTATCAGTTTTTGTTTCAATTCGTACATACAAATGGAAGCGGCTACGGAAACATTAAAGCTTCGTGTAAAACCATACATCGGAATCGCCAGCGTTTCATCTGCAAAATCCAGAATTTCCTGAGAAACACCCTCCATTTCTGTTCCGAATACCAACGCTATAGGCTCTGTAATCTCGTATTCAGGCAACATTTTCGCATTATTTTCCAGCGAAACCACTACAATCTTATAGCCTCTGTCTTTAATTTCCTGAAAAGATTCCATATTTCGGGGAAGTTTTTCAACTTCAACCCAGGTATCTGCTCCTTTGGTTACCCGAAGGTTAGGTTCAAAACTATATTCTTCCTGCAAAGCCACTACTTTATGAAAACCGCAAGCTTCTACAGAACGTACAATGGCTGCGGCATTCCGGAACTGGTAAATATCTTCTACCACCGGAAGTACAAAATCTGAACTTTCTTGTGAAAAGTGTTCAATTTTTGATAATCTTTCGTCCGTTAAAAACTGTTTTAAATATTCATAAGTTTGCGCTAAATCTTTCATCTGCATTTAGTTATTTTTTTCAATAGCCTTATGTAACCTTTAGAATTCATCTTATTCTTATAAAATTTCACCCTAAGTGTTCCATTCATTTTCAAATCTTTGCAAATTAACGTAATTTTGGGCTATGATCCTTAACCGGGATTCAATTCTTAATTAAAAATAATACATGAAAAGAAAAGTCCTGCTCATCTATACCGGAGGAACCATCGGTATGGAAAAAGATTATGAAACCGGAAGTCTCCGTGCCTTTGATTTTGGTAATATCTTCGAAAAGATGCCTGAAATGAAGCTTATGGAATGTGAAGTTTTCGTACATCCTTTTGCCAAACCACTGGACTCTTCGGACATGGGACCTGAAGAATGGAGAGTGATTGCCAATTACATCCACGATAATTACAATGATTATGATGGATTTCTGATCCTTCACGGAACGGATACCATGTCTTACACTGCTTCAGCATTAAGCTTCATGTTAAAAGGATTAAGAAAACCTGTAATTATGACTGGTTCACAGTTGCCTATTGGGGATCTGAGAACTGATGCCAAAGAAAACCTTCTTACGAGTCTTTACTATGCAAGTCTATATGAAAACGATGAGGCTGTCATTCAGGAGGTGGCCATCTATTTTGAGTATAAATTATTAAGAGGAAACAGAACACTGAAATACTCTGCTGAATATTTTGATGCCTATGCAAGCCCGAACTACCCTATTCTTGGACAATCAGGTGTTCATTTAAATATTATCAATGACAATCTTTTCCGTTGTGATCCAACAGTTGAGTTTCATGTTGACGAACATATCTCTGAGGATGTTCTTTTCTGGAGAATTTTCCCGGGAATGCATCTGAGCCATTTCAGGGAAATTCCTAAAATGAAGGTCCTGATTCTACAGGTTTTTGGTTCCGGAACTATTTTCAGCAGTGAAAAAACTCAGGAAACGCTTCAGGAGATCAGAAATAACGGTACTGAGATTGTTGTGGTAAGCCAATGTATTTCCGGTGGTATTTCATTCGGTAAATACGAAAACAGTAATATTTTCTCCAGAATCGGAGCAATTAGCGGAAGAGATATGACGGCAGAAACAGCTATTACCAAAGCGATGCACTTAATTGACAATCCTAATTACTCCGGAAGTTTCGCGGAGAACTTTACTCAAAGCCTTTGCGGAGAAATTACTGCTGAAAAATTACACTAAAAATTTGGTATTTAAAGAAAATAGTCTATTTTTGCAATCTCAAAAAGAAAGGTGTCCGAGTGGTTGAAGGAGCTACCCTGGAAAGGTAGTATACGGGTAACTGTATCGAGGGTTCGAATCCCTTCCTTTCTGCAAAGAAAAGCACTGATTATCAGTGCTTTTTGTTTTTAATACATATTTATTTTTTAATCTACTGATTTTTATTACTAGTTTTATTGGGTACAAAATAAGGATATATCAATCCATTTTTACACAATTTTTACACAATAGAATATCATGAAAATCAGATTTTACTTAGATACTAAAACTACACTAAAGACTACAGGAGAGCATCCGTTAAGACTTTATATATATATTTCTGCTAAAGATAGAAAATATCCTTTTACACAATATTCTTCATTAGTAAAAGATTGGGACTTCAAAAAAGAAATGCCTAAAAAAAGTCATCCTTTATATATTGCTATTTCAGATTTTCTATTAGAAAAAGACAGAAAGATTCTAAATCTTATAAATTCAAGAGATAAAAGAACTGCTCCGGAAATAGAAAGCATTATTCTTGGAAAAGAAACATCAGATAGTGTTTATGACTTTTGGGATGTAAGGATTAAAGAATTAGAAATCCATCGGGATAATACTTCTAAAACAGATATTAAGACCGGAGGAACAGCTACTAAGTATACTGACAATTTAAATGTTTTTAAATCCTATAAAAAGACTCTTAAGTTTTCAGAAATAGATTATAACTTTTTATATAAATTTAGATTAGAAAAGTCTAAAAAATGTAAAGATGGAGGCATAAATGCTTACATAGCAAATCTTAGAGCTGTATATAACCAAGCTGTAAAAAGAGGGATATATAAACCTGAAACTTCAGTTAGCCCTTTTCATGGAATTAAAACTTCAAGCAAAAATACTAAAGACAAATATTTATCTCTTAAGGAAATGAAAATTATAGCTGGCAATCAAGTAGATCATAATTACTATAGATATTTTATGCTTTGTTTTTACTTGGGGGGGCTAGATTTTATTGATATTGCCTCTTTAAAAAAAGAACACATTAAAGATAATCGAGTTAAATTTATCCGTTTTAAAGGAAATACTCAGGAAGTTATTGATAACTATATTTTTGAAGAAGCTCAGGAAATTATTGATTATTTTGATGAACCTGGATCAGAATTCATAACACCAATTCATAAATACGTTTACAAGCCTTATAGGCAAAAATATATTGATGGATTTAGAAAAATAGCTGAAGATCTTAAAATTAAAACAGAAACCTTCTCTAAGTCACCCAGATATTCTTTTATAAATATCGGAGGAAAGGAATTGTACTTGAATAGAGATATAATAAAAGAGATAACAGGACATGCACAGAATGATACGCATTCAATTTATGAGGGCCGATTTCCA
This sequence comes from Chryseobacterium sp. StRB126, assembly GCF_000829375.1. Classification (NCBI taxonomy): domain Bacteria; kingdom Pseudomonadati; phylum Bacteroidota; class Flavobacteriia; order Flavobacteriales; family Weeksellaceae; genus Chryseobacterium; species Chryseobacterium sp. StRB126. The sequence continues at coordinate 1,308,856 of NZ_AP014624.1, read as the reverse complement.
GATCATATAAAAGATAAAGTTCACAAAGAAATAATTGATTCAATTAAGGCGTCTAAAATCTGACGCCTTATATAATCATTTTTTATTTTGGCGTTCTTGGCTTGAATCCCTTCTTATCCATTCAACCCCCTCAATAGGATGATCCTTTGTCAGTATCAAATCCGGTTTTATTGGTTTTGCTAATACTATTTGTGTTTCTTGTTTTTTACCCACGGGAATGCCTCTTAAAACAAGCTCAAATGTAACTTGCTCACCTACATTTAGGAATCCGGTCCTAAATGCAAGTTTATTATACGCGTAAATATCCAGCTCTTGATTTTTTTCAAAAGACCTTATCCTGATGATTCTTTCTGTTAAATCATCCTTTTCTGACTCTTCAAAGATTTTAAAAACGATTCCGGAAATTTGCATAATTAAATTTACAATTATTACAGCAAAGCAAAACCCGCATGGCGACAGAACTTGACGCATTAAAAAGTTATCCACATAAAAATCCCCGGACTATGCCAGGGATGAAAAACTAATTAAACTCAATTTATGTTGAGAATGATATTGTAAATATAATGTTTTAAATAAAAAATCCCCGGAAAACCGAGGATAAAAACTAATAACCATGAAAACTCAAATTAATGAGTTCTTAATTTATATTTTGAAGCCATTTAATACAGCCTTTCAATTCCTTGATCTTCACCTGAGTCTCTTTAATTTGTTCATGAATTATATTGCCCTGACTACGTAATTCTCTATTGACATAATCAGATTGTAAATCAAGTTTTCTATTTTCATAATGCTCTAATAAATCCTGAATGTTAAAAATTGTTTTCTCCTTCATCTTATTATATTTTATGGAGGTTAATCTTGAAAAAATTTAGGGTTTATCTTCTTAATAATATCTTCTGCATCTGCCTTATATCTTGTCCCTTTTGCCATTATCCATAAAGCGAATGTTAGTACATCTAATTTATTTGTTCTTTCATCATATGCATCTCCAACTGCTTCAGCCATTTTCTCTGATTTTGTTTTTTTAGCTCCCATACTCTACACTTTTATTCCTATAGCCTCTAAAGCGGAAGGGGTTAATGTTAAATCAAACTTTATTAAATCTTCAACTTTCAAATTATTTTTGCCATCAAAATATTGTTTTTCAATTTCTCCAGTCCAATATGTAAGTTCAGTGTAAATTCGCATAAATTTTTCGCCTGATACCAAATCAATAAGATTTCTTTTAGTTGCTTTATATGGCGTTTTATTAACTCGCAGTACTCCTTTGAGTAAAACCTTATCATTCGCTTCATAATATTCATCAATTTCTTCCTGAGCACTTACATTTACAGGCATTCCCATGCATCCGCAATCAGAACTTGTGCAGCAAAATTGTAAAGGCTCCAACACAACCCCATGTTTATCAACAGGCACAAACATTCCCAGCGTCAATGGCTGTTTTAGAAATTCTGCATAATTGAAAATTAATTTCAACGGTTTTACATAGTCTGTCTCAGACGTCGTTTTTCTTTTTTGTTCCAGAATAAAGTCCGAAAGGGGGATTAATTTCATAGGTTAAGCTTTTAATAATTCTGGGTTTTCATGAATATTTCCAACCACTTCAATAAGTGAGTTTATTTCATCATAAATGCCCTGTTCAATAAGACTCTGATTCATCGTTGCGAATGGTATGAATTCAGTAAATGTTTTTTCTCTATCATCTGTAACGCCAACTACTCCAAACGATCCTGATTGAAAAATGACCTTTCTTAATGCACGGCTTCCAACATAAAACTTAAAAATATCTCCGTCGTAAATTTCAACTCCGTTTTTGTCTTTTTCGCCAATGTATTGTTGTGGGTTAATGCTTTCGTTTTTATTTAGATAATCGTATAGATTGGCTGATCGTATGCTAATCCATGGGATAAAAAGAAATTCTTTTACATCCCAAAATCTGAATTTTATTTCTTTCATGACTATTTTGTTTATGTTTCTTTTGCAAATATAGTAGAATTATTTTGCATATTAAAATATTTTGCAATTATTTACGCCTTATTTTGTACTTTTGATGTAGAATTGTCGTATGAATAAAAAGTTATCGAACATATATGTTGTTATTTTTGAGGAAAAAGTGATTGCAATTGAAACCAATCTGCAAAAGTTTTACGACTCATTCCCCGCCGAACTTAAGAGTAAAAAGGCTTATGATTATTTTTACAGAGAATTCAAAAAGTCGTCATATTTCAAATTTAAACTAGACAACAGATATTCACTACAGAAAATACCGCTTAATCAGGAAGTGCTTACCAAATAAAAAACCTCCCAGGGCACCAGAAGGTTAAAAAAGTGTTGATAGAAATAAATTATTCGAGACTCTAATATATACAAATTTATGTAGCCGATTTATGACTGTAGTCATAATTCTACGGGAATCCGTAATGCGTGTGTTTTAATTGTTTGTATATTGGCCCCTTAACAATTAAAAATTAGATCATGACACAAAATTTCACAGAAGCAGATTGGCAGCAGGATGCTGATGATTTTAAAATTGACATTACAATTGACCACTCTGAAGACAAACCAATTGTACAAACCTATATGATTAAAGATGGCTCAACCCATCAAGTTATTGGAGGTGTTGAAATTATTGAAAATGCAGTACGAATAACGTCAGGACGACCATATAATGGATTTGTTGTAATAAAATAGCAATAACCCCACCTAACAGTGGGGAATTTTTATTTCGCAAAGAACAAATCAGCTTCCGCCTTTCTTCTTCGGATTAGCCCGTTCAAAACTTTTACTCCGGCTGTAATATATTTTGTAGTGAACCACTTTCTGATCTCATCTTCCTCTGCTTTTTTATTGATTAAAGAAAACAAACCATCTGATCCTCCTGTGTTATAAGCGTGAGATACTAAAGCATCAAATTGATTCTGAGTCAAAGCCACTTTCACTTTAGAACTTACAACCTTCTCATAAGTTGGCAATACTAACGCAAAGAGTTCCGCGCCTTTTTCTTTCGTAATAGTCGTATCTTTCATTGTTACCTTTTTACCTCCCGGATAATAAGTGTTTCCATAGCCAATGGTTGGAATCCCTGCAGAGTCCAGATAAGGCTTAGCGCTGAACCCTTCGAATGACAATATTAAGTCTATTCCTTTTTGTGATGTTTTCATTTCTTAAGTATTTCGTCAATTATTATTTTCCCGCAGAACCCGGTTTCGGCACCCAATGTGTAAAGTGTTATTTTGAATAGGATGTCGATCATAGCCTGATTAAATTGTAAGAAATACCTAATCCAAGGCCCGGATAAAATTGATTTACTCCTGGCACATAATAATAACCTGCCTGAATTCCAAAACCTATTTTTTTAGGTTTTATATCTATCCTCTTTTTGAAATGTTCGACACCATTAATCTTCATGTTTCTATCTGGAGAAGAAATATCGATGTACGTTTTATCGGGTCCTAAAAGCCATTTTCTTTCATTGTACTTAACAACGTCAACGACTGCATTGTATTTATAATTTACAGTACTGTCAGCCGTATTGGAAACGATCTGCATATATTTATTTTCATAATAAATACGGTCCTTTTCCCTTTGTTCCTTACTTGCTTTTAATTGTCCTTCTAAAATGAATTTAGCCCTTGTTAATTCGTCTATCTTTTCAGTAGCAATATTAAGAGCTGGAGCTAAAGTATCCTGAACATAAGTGTTATAGTTTTTAGTAACATGATTCTGAATTAAATCACCTTCTTTTTCTTCAAATTTTCCATGCAGGGTGCTATCAATTCGATTCATCCACGTATACAAAGCAATGCTATCACTTTTATGCTTTGAGTCTTCAACAATTCTGTCGTTTTTACTTAAAGTAAACCATCCCGTAAAAAGGTTTGCGGCTAAAACTAAAACTGCCAAAACCAAAATCGCTATAAATGTATTCTTTTTCATTTTGCTTGATTTAAAATTATTTTGGCCTGTTCTTGAGTTTTTTCCCGAAGGGTGCTATCTGCTTTTTTTATAGTCTCTTTCTCAATATATCCGGCCTTTTTTAATAACTGATCTTTCAAAGCGTCTTTTTCCCATTTCTCTTTCTCATACAATCCTTTCCAGTACTCTTCTGAATCATTATTTTTATTGATATTTATGAAGTAGGTGATCCAAAACATAACAAAGAAAACTGCAGCAACGAATGCGATAGGATTCTTTGTGATAAGCTGCTGAATCCGTCCGATTTGATTAGTATTTGGATCTGCCATTTCATTATAAGGATTCTAAAAATGTTTGTATTTTATTAGCGAAAACTTTATGTCCATCGCGATTAGGGTGTAAGCCAATATTATCAAAGTAAGCCGCTTTAACTTCTGGAATATCCGGAGTAAGACCACAACTACTATTAAGGTCCAGAACGGGCAATCCGTAAATCTTTGCAATTTCCTTAATCGCATCAACATACGGAAGTAAATAAGAGTTCCCCTCTCGTTGAATCGGCGTTATAATACCTATTTTTCTTCCAAGATATTTTTTTATTAATCCTTTAAATGTAACGTTCAAAGCACCTTTAAAAGTAACATTAGTGGTATCAGAATTAGTTCCAATTGGAGTCCCGGCAGTTACATCGTTGACACCTGCATGCACGGTAATAATATCAAGGTCATTAGCCATGTTTACATATGCTTCTGATATTACCATCGTTTGACCCGATTTAGGTGCATAACTAGCGCCATCTACCGCGTAATTAAATGTTTCACAATTTGACTGAGATGGAATAATTACCTTGTATCCGACTCCGAAATTCGCAATAGAATCTCCTATATTCCCCCATTTTTTGCCTCTTATTGGCGAGCACAAGGGGCGCAATTGTTCTGCAGGTAATTCTGATACAATATTAGCCAGTTCGTAAGGAATGAAGTCAACAGGATTTTGGGTAGTTTCGTAAATCATGGAATCAGGCATTAATGCAGATGCAGGTATTGCAACCCGCATGAAATAGACGCCGTTAGGAATTAAAAAATTCCCACCAACTCCAGTAACTAACTGAAAATTTCCCTTGTTCTGATCAAAATATCCAGAGTCCCAACTTCCAGGTGCTATATATCTTTTTCCCGGCGTTACAGGAATATAATCAGTCAATTTTGCGCCTGCATTAGGATCGATAGATCCATCTGCTCGCATAAAACCATTAATGAGTTTACTTGTATCAAGCAGGTTAAGATGTTTCTCACGTAATGCTAATTGATTTTCTCTTACAGTACTTACAATTAGTGATTTAAAGTTTTCATCTTTATAGTCAATTACATTATCTCCGTATGGTACATATTGAGGCGGATAAGGTATGTTTTTAACAATCATAAGACTATCCTTATATCCTATTTGAGCGTCTGTTCTTACGAACGCAATTAGAGGATCATTAGGTATTGTAAACTCTTCGCCTGCCCCCGGAACAGTATCATATATTATTAAATTTTGATTGGCATCATAACACGCCCAATTAATGTATGTTTGCGTTCTTATAACATCCCCTGAAACAACTGGAATATAGTCAGAAGTTAAATAACTCGTGTTAGGCGAAAAAACACCGTTATTTAGATAACCAATAGAAATTGCGTTTTTATCGAAAAGGTTTATTTCATCTTCTTTAAGAAATGAAGTTTGTTTTGGTGGTATAATTTGACTTTTAAAATAAGTAGAAACACTTTTGCCCGTTTCTGCCTTATCTATAGAATCAGGATCTAAAGCACTCATATTATAATCAACTTCAGGCAGTTTAATTATTTCTTTCTTGGCTACTCCATTTGTTACCCAAATCTGAACTATACTATCTTTAAAATCATCTTCAGTAATGATTATAAATTGATTATTTTCATCTTTAAAATTAGTATAGGTACCCGCTACTTTTACTTCCCACTTTTCAAATAGTGCAGGATCGCCTGGCGCCCAAGGTGTTGGTGAACTTGTTGGAGTTGCTTCACCCTTAGAATCTGACGCAATCATTGCTGGAATTTCATTTACAGCATCAGCTGTTTTTAGTAAAAATTGTTTTACTGTATTGAATTCTGAAGCAAAATGCTTATCTCCAAATGCCTTATTAGGCATATCTTGTATCGGTTTTTTATCAATCATCATAATTCCACTTTGTTATATTTCTTCCGATAGGATTTCTATTTTGAATTTCGTTGTTATTGTTTATACCCCCGCATCCGCAATTTTTACAATTGAATTGGATGCAATCTTTTATTTGTTCTTCATCTTTTACTGTACATAAATAATCCTTAACCATATCCAGGTAAATCTCAGCGTTTTTATAGTGCTCATTCATTATTGATTTAAGTTCGTTAATTGGTGCAGCAACACTATCTTGATTAATCTTTTGAACGACCCCTACTGCAGTATCCACATATCCATGTCTAAAGATGTAAGCTGCATAACTAGCATGAATAATAACCCTTTTTAATCCAAAATGAACCTTTAGCTTTCCTGCACATTGATACTCAGATCCACACCAAATCTTTTTAATTAATTCGTTTTCCGGATCTGAATTAATTTTGCTTATTAGACAATACCCTATTTTTGGGATTAGCCATAAGTTAGTTTGCTCTCTGATAAATACACATAACTGCTCCCAATCACAATGTTTCGCAACTTGTCCAATGCATTCAAAATCACTTTTGGAAATTAAATTTGCCTCTATGTTACAAAGTGGGGTCATCTACTTTATTTTTAGGTTGTCCAATCATTTTCTCAGCGAGATCAGCACTAATTCCATAGATTTCTTTAATGATCTCAATCGCGGATTCTCTTTGAGTAAATCCTTCACTTACACTCTTCTGAAGTTCAATTAGGGCCGATACTCCACCAACAGAGCCTTTTAACTCGGCTTGTGATTTCAATCTTAATTCCTCTCCAACATCACTAGAAACTTCTTCTTCGATAATTGGAATGATCTTAAATTCAACACTAAATATCTTTTTAAAAAGGTCTTCAATTTCATATCTAATAAAGGCTGTCTCATTGTTGTAAATTTTAGTGGCTTCTTTGATAGCTTCACCTGAATTTCCAAATATTCCACCGTCTTTATCATCAATAATAATCTTCGGTATTTGAAGATAACAGCTTCGAATATTATCTTTAATATCCTCCAGAACTTCCTTAAATTTTTTAGGATCATATGATGATTGAACAGTTTCAATAGCAATTGTGCTCTTAATATCTTCAACCTGAAATGGGGTATTGATGTGATATACGCCTCCAGCATTTTCAGCGCCTAGCCAATCGTAAAAGTCTTTTTGAAATTCCTTCTCAGAGTCTGGATCTAAACCATTCGTTATAAGAAGTGTTTTATCGATGAATCCTAAACGAATATTGTTATTGTGATATAAACTCATTCTGAATTCAGAATCCGCATCATTCATTCCCTGGGCATTTAACCACCCGTGAGAATATTCTTTATTTTTATCATCTAGTGAATAATACAGAACCTGGCCACGGTAATTGCGTATTTGAGTTTTTAAATCGCTTTTTGGACTGTCTTTTTCTCGTTGATCCTTTATACTCGATGGATTGTAAGGGTAAAACCATTTACTTTTTTTATTTTTCCTCTCGGTAATAAAACTAAATCTTCTTTCAATTTTAGACCAATCTCTATAAACGATTATTCCTTCATTTCCATAGTCATCTTCCTTAACCTTTCGGCATTTTTTGTATTCTAAAACATCAAAGTAATTTACTTTACCTTCTATATCGTAGTTAACATGAATATATACTCCTTTATGTGTTTTTAACGAAGAAACAACATCTAATAAACATCTGTTAAGGGTTATTTTTTTTCCTTTTCTTGTGTTTATTTCAGCTGCAAAATTGTTTAAAAAACCTTTTCCGAAAATAAAATTACCAAGTTTATTAGAGCAACTTAATGCAGTAACAGAATTATGCTCGATTGCCTCAAGCCTATCCGGATAAAGGTTGTCTACATCGTTAAGATATATATCAAAATCACACTCCTTTCTTTGTGGAATTATTCGATTATAAATCTCAACGAATTTTGCTGTAAACTTTGATAAATTATCTTCTGCTTTTTGCATTAGTTTTGTCTTTTTCTTCCTCTTTTTGGTTTTTCGGCTTCTTCTACTTCATTAACCACAACATCTTCTGTCACTGGCAAGTCGTTCAGCTCTTTTTTTTTATAATCTTTTTCAATAACCAAATCTTCATTAGTTTTATCAGCTAATTGTGGTAATACATAAAAAAGATCTTTTGCTTCCGGTTTTAATTCCATGTATCTTAGCCAATCTGCATCAGATGAGTTATTAGACCATACGTCACCGTATAAGTACTTTAATGTTCCTCTATCTTTTAGAACATATGTTTTATTGCTATTTTCTGTTTTCTTTTCCATTGGAATAATGTTTTTATTTAACACTTGATTTTTCCATTGATTGAAGTGATTGTTAAATTGGCAACCAAAACAACCTTGTGGCAATTGCCCCCAGTCTTCTAGGAGAAATTGTTTGTAAGCATTAAAAAGGAGCGGTGTGTTTCTAACCGCATCCGCTCCTTTATTTATTAATTCTAATCTATCCATACTAACTAAAGGGATAATCAAAAGTGTAGTTGAAGAAGGGGGTGTCCCCGCCCCCATTTAGTTTCCCAGGGAATCAAAGAACGCCTTAGTAGTTGTATAGTCTGTTAAAAGCAATCTTAGAGGCGGATCTTTTTCAAGATTTGGCTCACGAGATGCTAATGGAATGATAGAATTACCATTGTTTTCATTTGAGTTCCATGTGAATTCTCCAATCTTTAATCCATTGTCAAATCCATACACCCAAAAAGCATCCTTGTTATCAGTTCCTTTATCTCTCTGATGAACAATTGCTACAACTTCCGCTCCTACAGCTAATGCTTTAAGGTTGCAAACCGTTTCGATCGTCATCCCTTGACTAAATAGATTAACAGTATGTGTAAACAAATCTGCGTAATCACCAATTGTTAAGTTGTAAGAAGCCGATAGTAGCTGTTTAGAAGGAATCCCTTCAAAGGTTACGGCCTTTAAAGTTGTAGGATCACCAGCATAAGCTGAAATTGAATGTTGGCACGCCGGAGCCATAGCTCTTTGGATTGTAAAATCTCCAAGATTTGCTAAAATATCATCCCTGTTAATCAGCTTTATAGTTTGCTCTAATCCGCCTGTTGACTTATTATCACAGTTGAATAGAGAATTATTTATAATTTTTGCACAATTTGCCATAATTAGTCTTTTAGATTGCTAGAATGAAGTTTTTATCAAATGTTGCCTGAACGTCAATGTTGGTCTTAACTCTGATGTGCAACTTCTCTGTTACTGGATCATAAATTCTCTTCATTTGCTTGAATGCATTCATATCGCATGTACCTACTGAAATTTCAGTATCATAAGTAAGTAAAGCTCTATGTGGTTTATCATACTTAGTTGCAGATGGACCTGCAATGTGCTTGATTAACGCCGTCCACTCTTGTTCAATTTGGATTGGAATACCCATGTAATTAAGGTTTGATAAAGCATATCTTGAAGAAGTAACGCCATCTGTAGGAGAGAAACAACAAGTAACCTCTTTAGTGTTTTGAAGCCAATTCAAATAGTTTAATGCTAATTCCTGAGTTATTCTAAACTTAAGACCCGGCATTGACATCATGTATGGTCTGTTAGTAATCATCAAGTCAAACATTTTCTTCAAATACTGATAACCTGCATCAGCCGGCAATGTCATTTGTGCCGCAATATCTGCTCCTGCGTTCTGAGTAATGGCTACTCTTTGTTGAGCGGCTAATATTGGATCTGTAAGAATCCCCTGTAACTTCAAGAATATATTATCAATACCCGCAAAATCAGTATTTGTATTGTCTTTGTAGTCAAAATATGCAATTCTCCACATGGAATCATTTACAGCTTTTGTTGTTTGAGAAATTACAAACTGATAAAAAGCATTATCAAATTCTGTTTCCGGATCTGATTGGCATTTTAACTTCCAAAAAGCTCTAAAATTTTTAGTAATCTGTGGGTCATTCCAGCAGAACTCTAGTGAACAATCGTAATTATGAGGCGACCATAATTTTTTTGTTGGCTCACTTGATAGTGTACAAGAATTCCAACTACAGCCTGCATCACTTGACTTTTTTAAAAAATCCCAATTTTTTGGTTGTTCAAAACCGATAATAGGCGTATTGTGTTCAATTCCAGTTTGGATATAATGCTTAGATGCAAAGTCTGATGTTTCTACTGTTTCCTGGAAAATCATATTATCAATGTCTAGTTGTCTCGCTTGAGCAAGATCACAACCAGCATCAATTAAATCTTGAATATTAAAATCGTATGCTAATGCCATTTACTTTGTGTTTTTTAGTTTGAAATTTTCGAATCTGTTTTTAGCTTGAGTGGTAACATTGTTTTGTGGCGCTGGAGGTTCATTTTCAACTCCTGCTCCATATTCGCCCACAATACTCTTTAGGCTATTGAATGTTGTCTCAAATTCTGCTACCTTGTTAAGCTTTCCTTTTAACTCATCAATAATCGAGTTCTGTGCAGTTACCTTACTTTCAAGCTCTGTATTCTTTGAAATAAGGCTGTCTAATTTTTCATTTAAAGAATTAAGAGTTACAGAGTCTATCACTCCATCTTTTTCTTTAATCTCAGTTACTTTACCACTTTCGAAATTGTAAACAGATCCGTCAGCCATATTCACTGTACCACTCGCATTTTTACCGTTAATAGTTGCAGCATCGCCAACTTTCGGCTTTTCTCCTTCATTTAGCTCAGCAAATACAACCTCTTCATTCTTATCAGTGTACAGCATAGCATTTTTAGAAGGAACTTTCCCATTCAACAAGTTCATGAACTTGTCAAAAAATGAGCTCTTCTCTTCTTGCGTCATTTTATTATTTATTGAATTATTTCTAGGTCTTTTCAGGGAGTTAAAAATGATTTGTTTTTCAGAATTAAAAACAGGTTTAGATTCATCATCGTTTTCAAGCTCAGTATAGAATCCGTATTCAAGACATTTTTCGGCTGAAATCCACGTATCTTCCAGCATTAATTGAAGTGCATTTTCTTTTGTTAATTTAGTTCGTTCCTCATACAGAGAAGCAATCATAACATCTGTTTTTTCAAGCTCTTCAAACTGTTTTTCTACTTCGTTTTTATCACCTACAACATAGGTCCACGCATTATGCACGAATGGCTCCGCGTACTTATTACCAATTCGCTTATCACCAGCCAGTAAAAGAGTAACTCCAGCACTTGCACAATAACCATCTATTCTAGTGGTAATTGCCACGTTTCTCTCTTTTCCGAATCGTCTAATTTTATTGTAAATAGCGAAAGCAACAGCTGTATCTCCGCCTAAAGAATGTATATTAAAAATAACCTCGTCCCCTGGAGAAACTGTTAGTTTAGACAACTCATTATCAACATATTTAACATCAATATATTGAAAGCTTTCTTCCGCCCAAACCAAGTCGAGAATCTCTCCGTAAAGTTTTATTTCGTGCTTCATTAAAATCCATTCTACCTAATACAAATTTCAATGTTTTTTTTACTAATTTTGCTAAAACACAGTTCGTCAAAACCGCTCATAACATGCTTATTAATAAAGCAATTATGCTGTTTAACGAATTAAATAATTCGCACGTATCATGATAATAATGTTCCTTATTCTATGTTTTTGCTTTTATTGGTTTCTAAATGCCATGTTTGGAAAAAAGAAAGCCCATGCAAACCCATATATAAACACTCATCAAAAGAAGATGAATGATGACAAAATGTATGATGAATATTTAGAATTTTGTAAGAAAAATGGAGAGCTTCCAATGGAAAAATCTGGATTCAGGGAATTGAGAATGAAAGAAGAATCGATGAATAAAAAAATTAACGATATATTAAAATAATAAAGCCCCATTTAGGGGCTATTTTTATGCTGTTTTTATTCTTTTTATTTGCGGAACAACTACTCCTATAGTTTTTGCAATAAATCCGAGTCCTTTTTGAGTGATGAATGTTTGCATTGTAATTATTGCTTCTCCAGAACTTCTCTCACCTACAATCTTTTCCTTTACCCGGAAATACCCTCTTTTTAAATACTCCTGCTTAGGTTCATTGCTATTTTTAAAGAATATTCCAAGCTCACGAAGTCTCTTACATAGAGTATTTCTGCCATATTCTAAATTCAGCGCTTTAGAAGCCTGTGAGATAGTAAGTAAATCATCAGATTTAAAAACCACGTCTACAAATTGCGTCCGCTCCTGAAGCCTTCCATTTTCATTAATAAGCTTTTCATTTTCCTCCAGTAACCTAAGTTCGGATAAAATAACTTCTTTATGAGAGCGTGGAGCTGATAATGTATTCTGCTTTGCAATTTTCTCGCATTCTATGAAATACTTTCTAGCCTCCTTCCCTTTTTCATTGCCCTCAACCATTGATAATTCTTTTGCGCAGTCAATGGTTAAGGCATATTCAGTCAATGGACGGCCTCCATTTGGGTTTTCAATAAATTTATCGAAAACCTCATAATCTTGATTTTCAATAAACCCATATTTGTTAATTCGGTTTTTAATCCAGTTTGAAAAATCTTGCTTACTTTCTAAAAACTTGTGAAGCTCACGAGCAGAAACGGCATTATTACCGTTATGCTCCTGAATTGTAATTAATTGTTTCATTTTATCTGTATTTTATATTAATTTTCATTTAAACAAGCAAGTTTTGCTCTAAGTCTTTGCGCGCTGTTCTTAGTAATGCCTTTGTCTTTAATCTGCTTTTTCAAATAAGCTTTTTTAATAGCTGAATATTTTTGAAATAGCTTACCTCTAACCTGCATGAATATTTCGACAAATTCATAGTTTTTTATTACTCCTATTTCTCTTAATAGCTTTGCTTCTGATAGTATCTCAGAAAGATCACAAATAGATTTAATTTGAAACCTGGAAAGTTGTTCTTCTTTCAAGGCATTATATGCATATTCTTCAACATTTTTAAATTCTAAAAACTCATCACGCGAAATCAGTTTATTGAACATATAAGGCCAAAACATTAAGTCCTTATTGAAAAGACAGAAATGATATAATATATTATCGTTAGTTGGATCTAAAGCAGTAATATCATTTAGATGAAGTGAAAAATCTAAAGTTTCCACATTTACGTTTTCTAAATAGCTTATTTTTTGTACTTTTGTATTCATTATAAAGACATTTATTTGTTTTTACTTGGCTTTCTGTTGCGAGCAGAAAGCCTTTATTTTTTATATATTATACTAAATTCAATTTTTTAAAACATCTGAAAGCTCCAACTTCAGTATCATAATAAGTTTGCACCGTTTCATTTTGTTTTTTATTAGAATCAGATCCAGATTCCGGAATTAAGTCAGCCTTTAAAGTTCCCCATGCTTCTCTGATAGTTCCGTCTACCTTTTGAAAATAAAATTTTACAATCCCTTTTTTCATTCTTTCAGTTAAATGATAAAGCTTCCAGGCTTTTTTCAAGCACTCGGCAAATTCAATACCCGTTGTTCTAAAAAATTTCCAAGCGTTTTTCATGATGGTTGATAAGATAGTTTTCATTTTATTTATATTTATTTGTTCATTATTTACAGTACAAATATATATAGTTATATTTTAAATATAATTATTCACAATGTTAAAATTTTGTTAAATTTTATATTTGAAATATATTTTATTATCTTACATATATTATTTATTATCTTTGCTATATGGAAAAGAAAAAATATAACAGAATAAAAATAGTTTTAGCTGAAAAAGATGTTTCTCAAAAATCACTTGCTGAACACCTTAATGTAGGCCAAGTATCTGTTTCTCGCTGGTGTAATAATGACGCACAGCCAAACATTGATACCTTTTATCGAATTGCTGAATATTTAAAAGTAAGTGTATGTGAATTGCTTAATGATACAAATAATTAAATAGTTACGGTTTCCCTCAATTTACATTTCAAAAATATTTCCTTTCTTTGTGGAAATTTTAATCATGAAAAAACTATTATTACTTTCTTCTATTTTATTTTCATCTTATTTCTTTACACAAGAAACATTATCATCTTATACAATGGGGTATTTTCAAGACAGAAAATATGATATACAATCAGATAATCCCAATGAAAAAAGGGCTAAAATATATTTAGGAGTTGCCCCTCAAGATAATATTGTAAAAAAAATAGACATTCTAATCCCGATAAATGATATTGAAAAATTTAAATCAGATATTTTAAAATGCAAAGAAATTTTCAGTAATTGGAAGAAAACAGCCATCGAAAATAAAGTTGCCGAGCTTGATAAAGAAATGGATGTTAAATTTGATAAATACGACATTGCTTTTCTTTATGGGTCAAAATGGAATTTAGACTTTTCAAAATCTATTAAGCCAAGATTTAAAATATTGAATGGTAAATATCTGTTTATCTTAAGTAATGAGTATTCATTAACTTCAAGTAGTAATCAATTTATGACTACAAAGGGATTCTTTCTTGTTCTAAACGATGAGCAAGAATTTGACAATATCATTAAGAGCTTAGATATAAATGCAGTAAATAACTTGTTTAATAACAAAAATAAAACGGAAGAATTGTTTAAATAAAATCTACATGTATTAATAATAAATATTGCACCATGAAGAAATTACTAATAATTGTCTTGTCGATCATTGTTTCATGTTCTGATAATAGTGACAATATAAGTACAACTCCATATATTGATCCTACTTTGGAAAATTCCCAATTAAGTCCTGCGTCTGTTAATGTAACAGGTGTAAAAAAAACAATAAATTTTGAACTAAAAACTAATGGTGTTGTTTTGAAAAATAGTGATTTTAGTTGGACAATATCAAATTCGGACATTGGGCATCTAGATAATCAAGGTAAATTTTATTCAACAATGATTGGAAATGCCTTAATTACAGTAAAAGATAATAAGAACAATTCAATAAATGCAAATATCATAGTTAATCCTATGGTGACTGATATTCCTGATGTTCCTTATATTAGATGGGATAGTTCTGCAAATGAAATAATTAGTAATGTACCTGGTTGGAATCTTGTTTCAACAACAAATAGCGTATTAGAATTTAGAAATGGCAATTGGAGTTTAAAATATTTTTTTGGAAATACTGGATTATGGCAAGTTCTCCTTTCCAGTAGTGAAAGTCAATTTAATAATAGTGACAAATTTATGTCTTATAATTTAGAAAGATTTAAATTAGTTCAGTCATCAGACCCGAATGATGCTTCTTGGGCAAGATGGTACTTCCTAAATCCTAAAGATAATAAAAATGTATACATTGATATTAATAAAACGTCTAATTCTTATTACTATTTAAGATACAAAAATAACTAAATAGCTCTTTTCATAGTATGCAAAGCTATTTCTACAGTCCTAACAGTCACTTTACAAAATGTAGCAACTACTTTTTTCCGTTCCATGCTTGAATCAATATGTTTTTGATTCTCATATTGCTCATAAATAGAAAGATAATCTAGTGCGGTCTCAATATTCTTGATTCCGCACTTATTTAATTTATAGAATAAGTTTCTGTTATTCAGTACTGCTTCCTTTACTGTTCCCATCTGCTGCATTTCTTTACTGATTGTCTTAATTTATACGATAAAATACACCCACATTCTCCACATGTTTTACCGGATAATTCCGGAATATGTTTATCTTCAACACGTAATTCTGCTATAGGCTCTTCGATACTAAATTTACAACTTTTACAATGTTTTTCAAATCTTTCTATTGCATATCTTTTAGCTGTTTCATTATTTGTTTTAAAATTTGCAATTCCAGCAGCAATTGCTTTAGTATCTCTTATAATATTTACATCTTCTTGTTTTTTAAGGCTTTCACAAAACCTTTTAAATGCCTCCTTCATATCTTAAAAATTTGCTCCGTTTTGAATTTCTCTATTATTTGATAAATCAACTATTCCGGATTGACTACCAGCATAAACCGCTTGAGCAATGTCCATAACTGCTGCTTCGTCTAATGTTATTACTGTATTTTGTTTTATAGTATTTTGAACAGTTGGCAAGCTGCTTATATTTCCCAATACTCCGCCTGCAGCAAACTTAACACCTCCGCCTAATTGATTAATATGTGACAAAACACCTCGGTACATTGCTGAACTTTTTTTATTTATTATTACCTCGCCTCCTTCAGCTTCAATCATTCCTCCTGGTGTTTTAATTGAAATACCTCCTTGAGAATGTGAAGGACCAATTAACATTCCGTCTGCAGCTTTTGGACTAGCATCTATACCTGCAATTTTAGCGACATTTTTTAAACCAGATGCAACAGCAAGACCTGCTAATATCGGTCCCATTACTGCACCTAGCGGCCCTCCTAAAGATGCTCCAGCCGCGTACGCTGCCTGGGCGGCTTTGTAAGTGTTTATAGTAGTTTCTGCAATAGCTGCTGCTTTACCGTCTGCTGTTCCTTCGCCTACTAATGTTTTGATAGAGCCAAAAGCACTTGCGAAAGCGTCTAGTTTTGCAACTTGCGTAGCCTTTTCAATAGCTTTTCTTTTGTTTGCCGCGTCTTGTTCAATATTTACTAGTGAATTAAGCTGATTTTGTAAATTCTGCTTTTTCACTTCATCTTGTTCTAAAGCAATCTGATTTTCTAATTCTCTTCTTTGAGCTTCTATTTCAGAGTTTATATCATAATTTTCTTGATCTAATTGTCTTTTTAGCTCATTTTCTTCTAAGAAACTTGTTAGCCTTTGCTCTACTTGTTGATCTAGTTGAAGCTTTTGAATTTCAAACTCTGTATACCCATTTTTTTCTAAATCAGAAATCTGTCTTTCATATTCTAAAGCTCTAGCTAAGTTTCTTGTTTCCTCTTTTTGCTTTTCGTAATTCTTGTCTAATTCCTTCCTTTTCTCATAAACATCATTAACGATTTGAATTTCCTTCGTATCGTATTCTTTACGAACAACCTCTTTTTGTGCTTCAAGATTTTTTTTCTGACCTAGCTCTTGTTCGCTATTACCCTTTACAGCGGCTAATTGTTCATCAAGAGATTTTAGCTTTTGCTCACGCTCCTGTTCATTAGCTTTAAGCATTTTTTCACGAACATCATCAAGGTATTTTTGAATTTCATTAACTCTTGCCTGAGTAAGCCTTTTATCAGATTTAAGTTTTTCAGCATTCATTGCAATATACTCAGCTAATTCTGCCTGCGTGGCTTGAATTGCGATATTTGCTCTTTCTTTTGCGTTAGCAAGGTCTTGCTTGGCCGCTGCTTCAGCTGCCTTTTCGGCTTTTGATCTAGCTGCTTCAGCTTCTTTTTGTTGCTTGTCGAGAAGTTTTTGCCTATCTGCGGCTGCTTTTGCCGCAGCATCTGCTGAAGCTCCTGTTTCTTTGTTATTTTTTTAATTTTGGTATCAAATCTTGTCGTGTCTTCTTCTTCCTTAGCAGGTTTTTGTTTATTTAAAGCGACTATTTTTTCCGCTTCTTTTCTCGCTTTTGAAAGTTCATTAGAAATAGAAAAGGATTTTAATTTATTCAAAGCAGAAGAGAAATCAAGATTCTTAAGGTCTTGAGCTACACTAATTACTTGGTTAAATAGACTCTTAGCGGTTAATGCAAATGTTGTTATAAGAACTCGGCTGTTTTCAATAATTGTTCCAAATCCTTTTACAGCAGCTGATAATAAAACTATAGCTCCCTTTATTAGGTTTAAAGGGTTCAAGGTTTGCATAATAGCTTTTATCCATCCCCCAGTTTTATCAGTGTTAATACCTATCGCATCCAATAAATCATTAAATAAACCTTTCAATGGTTCTAACGCATCAATTAGTACATTTCCATATTTAACTAGTTCTTCAAATACAGCTTTAGCTAAAGCAGAAGTCCCTGTTAGTTTATCAAACCAAAGAACAATGTCCACAAGCCCTCCGGCTAATTGGACGAATACTGTTTTAATTTTAATCCATGAGAGCTCTATCCCTTTTGTAAATCCAGTAATGACATCAGATTTGAAAGCTTCCGTTTTGGCTTTTTCAAGTTCTACCGTAGCATTAGAAAGTTCAATTGTAGCCTTCTGGCTATCTGTTAATGTTTTAGTCTCTTTACTATTAGCTAAGTTTACAGCATCAATTATTTTAACTAAACCGCCCGCATCTTCTCCAGCTCCTTTAAATACATCAGCATTTAATTGTGCAATTTGCTGAGTGTTTAATCCTACCTTTTGCGCTTGTATTGATATTTCATCAACAGCTTGTTTAATGGTTGTTTTCCCTGTTCTAATCCTTTTTAATAAATCATCTGAAAATGTATCCCCAAATGCGTTTATTAATGCATCTCGTGTGGCTTTTGTTTGTTCATTTAAAGATAGCCCAGCCTCTTTTATTGCATCAGGAAGCTTATCTGTGTAAACGTCTAGATCAATACCCGCATTCAATAGATCAAGAAATTCCTGTGCAGAATATCCATTTTGAGCAAAAAGAACTCCATACTCTCTAATACTGTCTCCAAATTCTGAGTTAGCAGCGCCACCTTTAACTAGACCCTCCTGATATATTTTAAAAGCCTCATCCGAAGTCAGATTAAAATCTTTCATTAAAGAATTCATTTCCTGAATTCCATCTTTAAAATCTTTACCAAATACTTTTTCCGTAGCTGTAGCGAATTCTCTTAATTTATCAACAACAGGACCTGAAAGATTTGTAAGTTGTTCAATTTCTTTGTTAAGTTTAGAAACCTCTGCATTGTATTCAAATACAGCCCGCATCCCTTGTATAAACCCCGTAGTCAATGCCGCTAAAACAATACCAATAGCCAATAAAGGATTGGACATCATTTCAAGTTTAATGGCTATTAAACCATCTTTTACAGATTTTAAACCGTCTTTTATCTTTGCCATTCCGGCGGCAAAACCTCCGGTTAAGAGCATTGTGAATCCCGCTCCTATTTCCGAGAATGCATCTTTAATACCATTAGTATAATTACCAACATTTCTTCTGAAATCATTTGTTTGAGTTTCTAACTCAAGTATTTGGTCATGAAGTTCTCTTGCGTCATCTGAAGCCCTTCTCCATTCTTGCCTTAGTTGCCTATATCTTTCCGTGTTGGTTTCTCCAGATCTTTCCAACCTCATCATTTCAGCTCCTAAGTCGTAAGCAACCTGTCTGGCATCTGCTAAATCTTTTTTAAGTTGCTCATATTCTCCATGACTTGAACTTATTTGAGTGGCACCAGCCTCTAAAGCCCTATTAAGCTGCCTGTTTTCTGTGGTTAAAGACCTAACATCATTTTGCATTGAGTTCAACTCGATCTGTTGTCTTCTTTCAGCTTGAATTAAATTACCAAGGTTGACCTCTTGATCTCTTATAACTCTTGATGCCTCCTGAGTTATTTGATTGTATTCTTCTTGTGATATTACACCATTTGCCAGATCTTGATTTGCCTTATCCTGGATAGTATTTTGCCGTTGAATTTCTTTTGATACATCTGCAATTTGCTTCTGATAATCCTTTATACTAGACTGAGTATCTTTAATTGTATCTTTTAGTACGTCTATCTTTTGCCTGTTGCTTGCTATTTTTTCGTCAATCTGTCTAGTGTCAATATCAAATTGTCCTAAATTTATTCTCTCTGCCATATCCCTTCTTCATTTTGTAATTTTTATTATCTAATCGATTTTAAATAATGTATCTCCGCTATAGTGCTTTGTCTTTTTTCACTCAATAGATTTAATGATAATGTTTTTTCTAAAAATACTATCTGAGCATCAATTGTACTGCATTTAGCGCGAGTACCTACTAGTATTGTCTCTTCATTATTTTCCTGAATAAACACATCAATCATAACGTCGTTATGTACACAATATCCCCTTCTTCTATTTTCAAACTTGTAAACAGGTTCATCAATTAAAATGATATTATAAACTTTACTTATCTCTTGTATATCTTGTACAAGAACATCTACATCATTAATATCTGTTGTTTTTTCTTGAATAAAAAGCGATGTTCCTCCAACAAATTTTAGATCTGTAACAGTAGAAAGGTTTTGTATTACTAATAATATATCTCTTATGCCAGCCATTACTTAAAGTTTTTTATTTTAATTATTTCTGCCGTTGTTTTATTTACATCAAAGGAAATCTTATTAATAAAACAATATGACTGTAATTGTTTGAAGTAAAATACTTTAGTTAAGTCAAGGTTCAACAATTTAGGATATGGAACATTTAATGAGGCATTCCACACTTTCATATCATTAACAATATTTTTAAAGTCTAAGTAATATTTTCCAACAATGTAAGGCATATCTAAGTTTACAAATTCACCAAATTTTATGATATTATTGCTAGCCTGAAGGTTTTGTATATCTGACCCAATTACTACAGGAGTAACTACCTTTCTCATTCTTAAATAAAAATATCTTTTTGAAAGAGGTTTATATTTTAGTTCTGTTGTTCCATCTTGTGGCTCTTTTTCGTAAAGTTTGTAATAAGAAGCCTTATAATTTAATGTCGCATTTACATAGAAGTTTGATAATAGCTCTTTTTCTACTGAATATGTTAAAGATGTAAACAATGTCTTTTCTTCATCTAAATGTTTATTTTCTATACTAAATGAACCGTCAGATTGATTATCTTCTGGGTCATTATATTTGTATTTGAAAATGTTTTTTTGCCCATAAGAATTGCCTAAAACGTATGTCTCCTTGTCGATACTTATCAAATACTTTGACCAATCTTCGTTGTCTGCTGTTTTGAATCTCTCATGATTAGTTAAGTAATTTATATGTTTATTTTCATTATCTACAATTGGGGTTAATCCTAAAATATTATATACATCTTTAAGGAATTCAGTAATTTTTAAATCTTCAAATTCCCCTGTAAATGATACGTCTTCCAATTTTTTTATTACTACTCCCATTCCAACATTTCCATTCCAATCGGTATCAACTTTATAATAAAATTCGATTATATCATTTTCATTTAAAGCCAACTGAGGTTTTCCATTTGTCGGATTCCCATTAACGGTAATGTAAAAGCTATATGATAATTTACCTAGCCCCGAAGGAATAGGCTCATTAAGTCCTGCTGTGCCAATATTTTGAATATTATAGATGCCCGATTCTAATATTTTTATACCCGGAACGCCTCCGTTATTAAATGTAAATCCAAATGATTCTTCTGCGCCTGGTTCAGAAAATGTCACATTTTTAATTTCTTCAAAATAAACAACTGATCCATCGTCTTCTGGAGCCTTAGGATATGATATATACCAATTGATATAATCTTCTTCGGATAAGAAGCTTCCACTATATGAATAACCTTCTTTACTATGGATTTTATCAAATAAGTAAGACACTAAAACACTTGGAACGACAAAATCTATATTAATAACATTTGGATCAGATTTTCTATGCGTTCTACCATTAAAATCAGCAAATAGATATGAATATTTTAAAGTATCATCATTCTGTGTATTAATAACTGCTTCTAAATTTTTATTGTGATTTATTTCGGCTAGATCTGTAGCCAACTCATCACCTATCGTTTTATTATCAAACTTTTTAAAGAACTCTATAATTCCAGAGTAAATAGCAATGTCGTATTCGTCATCTGTTGACCTTACTTGAATCCATGCTTGTGTAAGAAAATCAAATCCTTCTATTTTTAATAATGCATTCGGTTTTATATATGGCACATTTGAACTACTTGAATGAATCCCAAGTCCTCCGAGTGTTATAACATTATTTGGTGTTTTTGGCGCTTTAAATGTGTTAGTATATGTTGCTTGACGATCCTTTACCTCTGCAATATCATTAATCTGAAGTGTATGATTAATATCCGTACCTTCATATAGATCAATTTGTCTACCTTCATACCATAATTCAACTATCATATCTGTATTGTTCTATAGTTAGGAAGTGTAAATTCTGCTTTATTTTCAAAGGCGTTTTCGTAATTATTCCACGTTGACGAATTATCATCAAGTTTAATTAAATGCCATGCCGAATCCATATCTACACCATTAGGATCAAAATACAAAATATGCAAACTTTTAATAAGGTCTTCAAAATTTGATTGTAACTCTTTTTCTGTAAATGAATAAAGAATTAATATTTTAGTTTCGGTGTAACCAATATTTTGAAAGTTATCCTTTCGTAGTCTATTCGTTATTTGATTTATGGTTTTAGATGCCTTAGTTTTATTTTTAAGTTCATAACGATCAAAATAAAAATATTGATAACATCCTAATGAATTAAGATATTTTATCAATATTCCATTACAAGTCTTCTTCTCTTCTTGAACTACACTTTGAATCCCAGTATCCTCAGTTAATACTCCCCCACTTATCTTTAAAGGAGGTGTTGGAGCACTCCAACTTTTTCCTCCAGAAATCCATTTATTAACCACCAAAGACCCTCCGTCATTAATAAACCACTCATTAGATCCAGCTTTATCACGGCCACCTCTAATAAAGTATTTATTAATTGTCGTAACCTCGTCAGGCACTGTTGTATTTTTGAATTTTGCTGTTATTTTAATCTGAAATGATTGTAATGTATTAACATTAATATGATCCAGTTCAGGCATTAATGCTCTAATTGGGAAACAAACATTAAATGTACAATCGTTGTTAGGACTTGATGAACAATCAAATCCGTTTAACTCCTCGTTAGTAGATAGGTTTTTAAAATCAATAAGAACCCTTGATACTACATCGGTAAACCCATTAATTAAAACCCAAATATCATTTTGAGTTAAATAATAATTATTTTCAAGTCCGTTTATTGTCATTCTATCATTTGTCTTATTAAATGTTCTTTTATCCTTGGTGTAGCTATTTGCCCTAATTTCATATTAACGAAGTTTATCGTGTCTTGCTCTTCAAGGACCTCAAGTAAATTACTTCCTCCTTGCTCATACCATGTTGTCCCAACTGCCTCAATTTTCTTTTGAACCCTTACTGCTGCAACAGCTGCAGCTGCATCACTTAGTTTAAACTTAGCTTTAGCCCAACGCTTAAGATCCGGTATTGGAACAGTCGTAGGCTCTTGACCATGAACAAGTTTTTCTGTATAATCAAGCCCCATTATAATCCCTCTATTAGGCTCCGCTTCACCACCAACAGCCGCTAGCCAATCACCTGTTGCGTTCATATTGAGCTTGTTAAATCGTGGTATTAGGAATTTTTCCACAACCTCATTCATCACCGATTTAATTTCTTCAACCGTTATTACTTCAAGTGTTGTCATAATCAATAATTATATTGTCCTTTTACTAACCATCCATCATAATTGGTATCCTGAAAGTTTATCTTTTGAGTAGCGGTGAATTCAGCAGGCTGGTACAGCCCATTATAATCACATAACACTTCTAAGAAATCACATCCTAAACATTCTTCTATAGTATGCAGTATATCCCATTTAGATTCTTGCTTTTCTTGCTCGTTATTTCCTAATTCATTATAAAATTGAATATCTAGTCTACTTGGAATTCCAATAAAGCCTTCAAAGCTTTTAAAACAGTATGTTTTACGAGTAAAGCCTTCATCGTCCATTTTATATCGAGTTCCAAACTTTATATTGAAAAGTGCTACATAAATACAGCATTGGTTTTCGTCAATATCAGTAAACATATTGAATAGATCTGGTCTACCCGCTCCAATTAATTTCCAACAGTAGCCGCATTTACCTTCATCATTCCAGCCATTAACCAGGCCTTCAAACTGTTTGATTATATTCATTACCTCTTGTTTTTTATTATTTCGTTATAATTATGCTGTATCACCGAATTAACACCATCCATCTTCATTTTTGTAAAAACTAATTCAAATGGCAAATTCCCTATCAGTTCCCATTCTACCGGATTTTTTGTAATAGAATAGTAAATATTAAATTCACCAAATTCATCAAGGTCTGATATTCCTGCTGCTGACATTTCGTTGTTAGGAACTGAAGGAATTGAATTCATAACCTGGATACATTTATCAATTTCTTGCTCCAGCCATTTCATGAACTTTATCGCCTCATTTGCGGGTGATTTTATATATTCTTCTACACTATTACCGGTTACTAATGATACAGCTTCTAAAACATTTCCTTCTTTATATAGTTCAAAACATTGATATATTTTAGTGAATGAAACTTTAAATATATTCCCTACATTCATTGTATCTTCAGGCTGTATCAATTCATACACAGCCTTAAATAAAGCCTCGTTTTGAATTACCACTTCTAAACTATCGTGTTCTTGCCCCACCTGAATTTATTTTTATTGTTTTGCCTTTTTTAGTTATGTAATACCCTCCTGCATCGTTTGTATGGTCATATCCCTCTTTCTTGTCAGGCTCACCGTTTTTATACTTTTGTTTTTTAAGTGACTCAGAATATACAGGGCATGTAAATCTATTTACATAGTATTTCCGTTCTCTAAATGCTGTATTAACTTCATTTACCCTATCTCTAACAGCCGGATTTGATACTCCTGTTCTAATCAAATACTTGTACTGTCTTATTATATCAAAGTCTGACTTTCCACTAGTCTTACGGTTTTGGCCTGAGGCATCCGGATAAATTACAATACTATGCCCACCATAAAGTTCTTTTATCTTTTCACACATACTGAATGTGTCAAATATTCCCGTTAGTTC
The DNA here is from genome assembly GCF_000829375.1 of Chryseobacterium sp. StRB126. Taxonomy (NCBI): domain Bacteria; kingdom Pseudomonadati; phylum Bacteroidota; class Flavobacteriia; order Flavobacteriales; family Weeksellaceae; genus Chryseobacterium; species Chryseobacterium sp. StRB126. The sequence continues at coordinate 1,284,229 of NZ_AP014624.1, read as the reverse complement.
GGCAACTGCATAATCAGAATCACCTTCATGCACATGAATAATAGCACTCATGTTTGTCACGTTAAAGTCCATACCTATATGTAAAACATCGTTTGGCTGAACTACTCTATCTGAATGGTTTTCAATATCATCATAGTCATTATAAACTGAATGGCCTCCTTTGTCTGGGATTAACCCTAAAATAGTTGTACAGAAATAATGAAAATCATCTTCTAAAAACTTTTCATACTGCTCAATCGCAGTCTCATTTAAGTTCTCATAATTATTGATGAAAGTATTCTGGAGTGAAAGATGATTCTTCCTTTTTGGAACAGCCAGATAGTAGGGCTTATTATTCAGTTTGACTATCTGTTCAACTTCTTCTCTACTTTTGTTAGTATGTTTTAATACTATTTCAACAAGAACATCATTTGAAACCTTAGTAAGTTTATAATCTCCCCATACGTGATGATCTTTTTCTGGAGGATTAAACGCTCTCAAAATTTGAAGAACTGCTCCTTTTTTTCTTAGTGATAATAAAAGCTTATTAAAATCCTCTTTTTCTACTTCATCATATTCTTCAATATAAAGATCTGTTGCTCCTGCTAGCGACTTTAAACTAGCTGTTTGATTGCCTGATGAAACCTTAAATCCTTTTGTTCCTAATGTATTTCCATTTAAAAGGTTTTCTGCGTAATTCTCACCTGACTTATTGTCTGAGTAACTAATTATTCCATTGAGACTAATTCCATGTTGCTTTTCATACTCATCAATTCTATCTTTAAGATCCTGCCAACATGAGGTGTAAATAGTAGCGTGTGTTTGTCTTAAAAAAAAAGCCCTTGAATTCTCTTTATGAAGAAGATTATATAAGGCTCTTTGCGACATTGCATATGATCTAGCCCCGGCTCTTCCTCCCCATAAATCTGCAATGAAATAATCTTCAGTGTATAAAGGGTAATATTCTTTTAAGACATTCATTTCTTGCTAGCATCAACAACAACCCATTTAGGTGGATCGGTGATTTTAATTTCACTTTTGACTGTTTGTTCTTGCTTATCGGATATACCTTGAAGTCTAGCTGTTAAATTGGCATTGAATGCACCAACCATAGCTCCCTCTACCTGTTGATTGTTTATTTTTTCCCTCGCCCATGTTGTGACTGTAATAAACTCCGCCCTTGCTTCATAGTCTTTCCAAGCATTAAGAGATATTCCAAGGTAATGACATAACGCAATTAAAGTATATGGACGCTGAGTAGGAATTTGTAAAGGTGTTCCTGCAAACTCCCCTCCTTTTACTACATCATTCTTTATCCATGGGTTTTGATCTGCCCATTCGAAATATCCATGTAATAAAGGCTCTAATTCAGCAGGATTAGCAAACTTTAATGGTCGTCCCCCTTCGTTGCCTATAGAAATAGCATTTCCCTCCGCAAACTTTCCGTCCGGCATTCTCCCTTCATTATCTTCAATCTTCTTCTTTGCCATTTCTTTTTGTTTATTCATTCACCGCACTCCCTGTAACTCCCTCTGCCATTCTTTATGCTGATTTTAATCTAAATGTGTCTTTCCTACTTTTATCCGGATGGTTTTGAACATATCCAATACTCAACATTTTTACAATATCCTTTTCATCTACATTTACGAATGACTCTGCTTTGTTATGCCCACAACAGCTACCGTATGTTGTAATACCTAGCCTCCATAGTTCTTTAATTTCATCTATGATGCATGGATCAATACTTATTTTGTCAGATAATCCCTCCTTTAACCTTGATTGTTTATAACCTTCCATGTGTGGAGGAATGTCAACCATTATTTGCTGGAGGAAATTCTCTATAGATCCAAAGTATATGTCTTTACATTTACATGCCATAGAATATTAGTTTAATTTATTAACATCTTCGTTAGTTATTAACCTTGCTTCATATTTGTATACATGGAATTGTACATCTTTATTTCTCGTGTTTATTTTACTATAGTATCTCTTAATAGCACCCTCACAACCATAAACAAAGCCAATATGAGTATTATTGAATGTTTTTCCACTGCATTTTATCGCAAATATTTTAATTTCTTTCTCCATACTCCCTAAATTAAAAACCCCGCTACCTATTACAGCAGCGGGACACCAAATCACAAAATATTAATATGAAAAAAATAGTTCCTACTGCATTAAATCAATCTCCCTCGAATTCGAGGCATTTAAAAAAGAACGATGGGGTTTTCACCCTTCTTTTTCTTTCTCCAATTTCTCAATTTTAATTAAAAGATACCTAACTAAATCTGTCAGCTGATAGTCGTACAGATACAACTTTGGATTCTCTTTGAGTTTGCCAATTAAATCTTCAACTTCTTTTTCGTTCAACACCATATTTAAAAATTTTAGTGGAAAAGCCAGGACTTGAACCTGAATCACCCTTGCTTTATCAGAGTTTTGAGTTTCTCACAAGCATTGCCATTATGCTAGCATCACGTTTGCGTTTTTGAAGGCATTTAACCCATGGAACGCTAACCAATATTTAAATAGAACTCTTAGTCTAAAAAAACACCAAGCACCCTCCTTCATCAACCAACTATCCACCCCTTCTGCACTCATCATCTGTGCTTGGTAATTCAACAACAATTAATAATATCTAGCACACTTCCAAACCTCCTACAAGATCATAATCATCTGTAGGATCGATCAAGTCATGTTCAATTAAATAGTTTTTCAAATCATTAGCTCTTTCGGCCAAATTATTAACAGGACGAAATTCAGACAGTGCTACGTAATAGTCATTACCCTCTCCTGTGTAAGCCCCCTCTCCTGTTTCAAAAAACACATATCCTGAATCTTGGAGAACTTCGTCTAGATACCCAAAAAAATCAAATTCTCCTTCACCTTCAAATTCCTTTGGTGTTCTAACCATGAACCCTATACCTGAATGTGCGTAATAATCTACTCCCATATTATTTTGTTTTTAGTTCTTTAATCCTTTTACGGTAATACTCAATCTTTTCTTTTATCTCTGGAATTGACAGCTTTAACAACGACTGTTTAGCCTTTATAACAAGCATATCAAATCTTTCTTGTCCTATTCGCTTTGGAAGCCTTAAAGAATACTCAGCTAGATTCCCATGTCTATGTAAATTACACTCAACACAACTAACATGAACATTGTCTTCATTAAACCTCACATTAGGATGTGAACCCACTGCAAAAAAGTGGCTGGCGTGTCCATTTCCATTAACTATACACCCACAACTCACACACGGCTTACCCTTATCTCTAACTCTGATAAACTCGTTAAATATTTTCTGTAAATCGTTTAAATAATCCCTGTGAGTCTTTAACTTCTCCTTCCTGATCTTCTTCTCTTTCTGCCAAGCTTTAGCGTTTTGCTTTTGAATATTTGATTTGCCTAAAGAAATTGCGCAGCTCATTCCACATACTTTCTGAGTTGACCTAAATGGTATAAATTCATCCCCACATACTGCGCACTTCTTAGACTTTATCTCCTTCATTCCCAGCTTCTTTATAGTAAAGTTACAAAAACGAATGTTTAGTTTTAAACCTCATATAACTTTTTTTAAAGTATTTACTAACATTTTTTATTGATTAGCCTAATTATTTAGAATTGAAATAAATTGCGATTTTTATAAAACTTTTTTTCATTTAAATTTGGATAATAGTACAAATTTGTACTATATTTGTAATAAGAAAATGAGAGAATAACTAACTCATTAAATTAATACCCTGGCGGCAACAGTAAAATACGGCAATAACTACCATGTCAACAACTGTAAAAAACATCTTCAACTACATTCAAGGGATGAACCCTAATTCTCAAACAGTATCATCAATTGGAACTTTTGTAACAGCTTTCAGCCAACAAGTAGCAGATTCTCAAATTTCAGAAGTCATTCAGGTATTAGTAAATGCTGATAAAAAAGAAACTTTAGCTTTTAAAATAGCTTCAACAAACACGACTTTCTCTGAAAAACAACTTTGGGTAATTGCTTTTGAATTAGAAAAAATTCAAGAGTATGCACAAAATGTTAATAGCTACTATGAAAAACAAGCTTTAAAATCAAAGCAAAAAGCTCAAGAATCAAAAGACAAACTAGCGACTAATAAAGCAGGTTCACAAAGCGAATTAGACAGAATTAAATTAGCTGGAAAAAAGCTAGGCGATTATTATGCATGGTTGAAAAAATCATCTTTTAAAAAAGAGTTTTTTAATAAAAAATATTCAAAAGAATCTGTTTCTCAATTTATAGCACTTTAATATCATGAAAAACTTAGAAAGAATTTTAGACAACGCTTTTATTGCGACAAGAATAGAATCTAAAAGGGGTACTCAATTTTACAATACCGAGTATCATAGGCCAGTTACTCATGATTGCTTGTACAGTATTCTATTTGATAATGATATACAAATTGATTTACGCGATTTTAATGACCTAATGATTAATTATAAATACGCGAAAGACTATCATACTGATTGGGACTCTGAAGTATTTTTGATAGTTCGTAAAGATGGTTCAGAATTAAGATTCCAAAACAAAGGTGGTAGCAATAGAAAGGTTATTACTTTAAAAAAAGAATATTTAAGAGTTTATGATCTTAAATGGTCTGATTTGTTTTCAGAAGAAATCCTTTTTGAAACTGACTTTAAAATACAGAAAAAACATTCAGAAAGATATTACACTCCTGAACCACAAAATAATGATAGTCAATGGCAGTTGTTAGTCTTACTTTTAAAAGAAATTGCCGATCAAAAGAAACTAACACAAAACGAAATTTCTGAATTAACTGGAATGCAACAGAGTGCTATTAGTAGGTTATTTCTTTTAAAATATAAGCCGACTTTAGAAACATTTATAAAGGTAGCAAAAGCAATTAAAGTTAATTTCTTTTTTGAAGATAAAGAGAATAAGTCAGATTTGAATTTAGCATTTGAAAAAGCTATGACTGAATTAGGGCGAAGACCTGACAACTTATCAAAAAATTAATATAAAATACCCCTGTTAATTCAGGGGTTTTATTTTGGAATAGTAATTCTTCGGGCGTTCAAGGTATTTATGAAAGTGATTTTCTTTTCTTTTACCATTTTAGCAAGCAGCTCATTTCTCTCTGAAATTGGAAGCTTAATAATTTCGTCAATCTCATTAATGTCAGAGCCATTTGCTCCTCCGCAATTTTTATAATCTTCTCTTAATTTTATCAGAATTTTTGCTTCTATTTCTTCCATGTTTTCCATGGAGTAAAGATACTACACTTTGTACATAAAATTAAACTTTAAGCGTCCACATTTTTAGGTTTAAAATTCTTTCCTGCACCTTGTCTTAGAAAGGTAATTTTACCTTGTGTTTGCTTTGCTTTTTCAAGAACTTCCATAGCTCTTGTACGCTCATTCATTCTACCTGCATGTGTGATACTACCTTGATTTTCAATTTTCTTCATGTTACAAGATAGTGAAAATATATGAGAAAAGCAAATCCTAAGTTATCCGTAAAGCATCCAGTAAAACAAATATATCCATCCTAGAACATCCAACCATGCAACCACACCAATTAATCTAATCTGCGTATCCGGATGCCTAAATAGCATACAATCGTTGATAAACTGTTTAATCGCTTTCATTTTGTCGTTTGGAATTGTCAAAAATTGCAAAGTACTTCATTCCATCAGTATGTGTGTCGAGAAATACGAGAGTAAGTTCTTTACCCTCATAAACGTGTTTTTTGTAAAAACGTTGTCTGTAAATGCTTCCAGAATAGCAATTCCCATCTCCTGACTCTAATTCTTCAATTGATTCAGCATAGCTTACTTCATCTCCATATATATTCCAATAATACTGTGTATTGTCGTTAATTGGGTACACTACCCAGTATTCCGTAAAGCCTACATGTTCATAGATTGCGTCTAACGCCTTGTTGTAATTTTCTAATAATTCCATTTTACTAATTTAGTTTTGTTGTTTGGTTTTAGGTTGTGGGTTTCCGTAATTAACTATTATCGAATGTTTTTAAATAATAATCTATTCCTTCAGGAACTCTATTTCCATGTCTTTCGGGATCATGCATTATCCAATTAGAAACGCATTTATTGCCAGCATTTATGATTTGCTTCTTTTCTCTTTCTAAAAATTCATTACCTTTTTCCAATAACTTTTCTAGATCTGTAACAGATGTTCTAGCTGATTGAACATCTTCATAATGATAACTGCTTTCATTATTGATAATATTGTAATATTCAATAGTTTCAGCTTTCAACAAGTCTAAGAATTCTTTTAATACAGTTTTCATCTTTACACTATTTCACAGATTATACATTTAGATGGGTTGAAGGTCCTGGATTCAGCCTCCTGCCAATCATTTTGATTTTTCACTCTTTCATGTTCTGAAGCTTCACCTCTTTCAATTAATTTCACCGGATTCTCTCCCCAATGGTAATTTTTAAATTCGATTGCAGAAATGAAGGATTTACTAGGTAATGTGAAGAAGTGACTGTCGTTTTTATAATCCTTGTAATATCCATTTTCATGGAGCTCAACCAATCCCTTCGCAATATCCTCAGTAAGAACGGAGCCTTTGCAAATCGGTTTCACTTTATATCCATGATTAGTAATATTTGGGTTTTTGAACATTGTCATTAAAGCCCATTCTATTTTTAATTCTTCTTCTGATTCATACTCCACAATAAGGAGTCTTTTATTTAAATTAAGTTCTACGCTTTTCATATTACTTTTCCGTGTTTAATTACGAAATAAATTTTACCTGGTTCAGCGCCCCATTCTGGATTGCCTTCCCGGATCTCAATTCCTTTGTGTTCAAGTTTTAATATTCTTTCGGTATCTGTAGATTTTGGATAACCTAAAGTCATTGTATTAATTGAGAAAGGTTTAAACCAAAAACCATAACAATTATAAACATGATCCTCTGTATATCCATCTCGCAAAGCACATAATCCAGCGTTAATTTCATCAACAGTCAAATCAATATCATTATCAGTCAATCGCTTTATCCAATACTCATTTATCTCTCTATAATCTTCGGTTTTAATTCCGGCTTTCGTCATTTCAAACCATTTCTTTTTTAAAGGCAACTGTAGATTTAAGCTTTTCATTTTCTGTTATTTCTTTAAAGTGTTCAATTTTATCTGGTAGAATATTCCAAAACCATAAGCCATCTTCTTCGTGGTTTTCGCTTGCAATAATAGCTCCGGTAAGCTGTGATAGGTAATAATGGATTCCATCATCAATGTACGTGTCTCCTTCTTCTGGTTCTGATTTGGCCGCACAATAAATCTCACCTGTTTTTCTAATTCTTAAGGCCATTATTGTTCTTTTATTGTTAGTTCTTCACTAGTAAAAATATTGAAACAATTCTGCAATTGATGAACATAATCAATCATTACTAAGCCTCCTACTGCATTGCCATACCACTTAACTATACATGATTCAATTTTCACCCAGGTTCTATCATATTTATGATGGTAGTATTTATCATCATCTCTTTTCTCAAATCCAAACTTCAGCAGCCATTCCTCAGTTAACAGAGTTCCAACAAGTGTATGATACGGGAATTTTAACCCTTTTTCTTCTCGTATTCCATCTGTAAGAATCTCGTTTACTTTTATCTCGTAAAAATTAATAGTTTCTATTCCATTAGTGGCAATGGCATTCAAAATGTTTCCTATTCTTAGTTCTTGTGGTGCTATCATAAATCTAACGTTGTTTGTCCGTTAATTTCTCTACCCGCTCCCATACAAGCCATTCCTGGCATTCCGTGTTTAAATGATAATACTGGATTAACTGAAGAAGGCAATCCCATCAATACACACCATCCGTCATCATAATTAAAATGAATACATTGTACGCATTCACCATCTCCACCTGGAGAAGTCCAAACTTCAATTACATCGGCTTTATCATTATCCTTAAATTCTTTAATACACTTATTCCATCTTAATTTTCTATCATCTTTCGAATACTGAGACTCTTTTTTTCCTAATATCTGTTCAAATGATGAATAGTAGCGTATTTCATCAATACCAATCGGATATTTATCTCTATGATTATCAATTTTTGATTTTTCCATAATTCTTGTTTTAAAGTGCCACCCTAAGATGGCACGGGGTTAATCTTCTATAATCCTAACATTATGCAAGTATTCATTGCACATTACTGGTTTGCCTATTGGCTTACCATCCTTGTTTAATCTTTGCTTTAAAGTGACTTTGCCAGGATCTAAAGAATATTTTTCAGCGGAAAATATTTGTCCTTCCTTGATTCCAAATCTCTCTTCTGTTATTAATAATTCTACTGTCATTGCTTTATAGTTTTAAAGTTGCTTTGTTGATAAATTGGTCTTCCGGTAATTGGAAGACGTTTAATTTCCATGAAGTTAATTTTTGATAAGCCTTAAATTGATTTATAGCTCGATATGGCTTGCCTTTTTTATTGGAATAGCAACAAATTGTCATATCCTTATAAATCTCTAATGTCCCAGTTATGACTCCATCTATTCCAAAATTCTGGGCATATCCATGATCTCCATTGATAGGACTTCCGATTGCTTTTTGATACATTAAAATCATTTCGCATAATTTTTGAATCGGCACAAACCTCTTCCCCTCGTGTTCTATTTCCTTGGTTAAATAGGATAGATCCCAAAATATTGGCTTAATATCTTCTGATGATATTGATTCCTTTATGGTAATATTATTGCTTATTTCTATCAAATGGTCGCCATCATTCCTAACCTCTATTCGTTTTAATAAATGGGCTGAACTTAATGAAGCATACCAAACTTCTAGTTTATAAGGCAGATACGCTGCGTATACTCTTAGTTTTTCTTCGTTTGTTTTCATGATAATAGTTTTCTAGCTTTCACAATTACCCATTCTTTTCCTGTGAATTCTCCAGATGCTAACATTGCATCAATGAGGCTTCTAATTGTTGCTTTTAATTCTTCCTCTTTTGTCATTGTTTTGTTATTTTAGTGGTTAAAATAATGTTGGTGTTGACAATTCTATTTTAAATCGAAACTCTTGATCTTCAAATTTTTTCAAGTCAATTTCACAAGCATAGAATTCATTTCCATTACGATATTGCGCTATCCGGTTGCTTCCAGATCCTAAATGAGAATCAAACACTTTACCGCGGATATTATATTCTTGAATAAGCCAATCGTAAAGAATTACAGGTTTCTGTGTCTCATGAATTCGCTTCTCGTTCAACTTTTTATTTCCTTGCTGAACTAAAGCCTTTCTAACGTCCTTCCCACAATAAATTCCTTGCATCATACCAGCCCACATATAGTACACAATATCAGTTCTGTTAGAAAAAGATAGCCAAGCAAGTTCGCATCCATATTGATCTGAAAGCCCATTAAGTTTATCCCAGATCAAATAACCACCTTCAAGCCCGTAATAATTACCTCCAAAAATGATTTGATTTTTACTTATCCTTTTTAGTTGTTCAAAATATTCTGATGAAGATTTTTTCATATCCCAATCTGAATGAGCGTAGTCAACGCCTTTTACATATTTTCTATCGCCATTTTTCTGAATCACATATCCGGATTTATCAGATGGTTTACTTGCGCCTATTCCATATTCAATATCACAAACCGCCCAGTCAAAGAACAAATCCGGAACTGTACTCATATATTCTAAACAGTCAATATTTAAAACTGTTGAAATTGGTAGCTTCTCCCTAATATCCTGGGTTAGTTCTTCTAGTGCTTTCATTGTATTTTGTTTTCAGGGTTTGTGATGATATTTTCCATAATACAGTAATCTGTAAGATCCGGTGGGTGGTTGTCGGGATTTTTGAACCTTTCAACATAATCAGAAATCTTCTCCGCTATTCTCTTCTGCTGTTCCTCCTGGATGAGATCGCAGGCAGCGAACATATAAAGGTTGAACTCATCATCCGTCATCAATAATGTGCAATATTGAAATTGCAAATCATCCCAGTCTTTGAATCCTTGACTCTTTGCATACTCATCAAATATGCGTTGCTTCTCTTGGTGACTCATGATTTTGATTTTAATGTTTCCAGATCGGTATTACCTGATGAAAGAAGTTTATATTGTTCGATATTCAGGAAGAATAAAACAGGGATAGTTTTCTCTGTTTGAATGTTAATCAAATCTTTCATTGATGCGCCCATAGTTATATTTGCGCCTTGCTTTACACTTTTTCCTTCAACGAAAGAATCAGCACGTGAAATATCTAAATTGTTTTCTGCCATAAAGGCCATGATTTGTAGTAAATTCATTGTTATATTTTTTAAAATTAGACGTAAAGTGTGTGCGTTCGCTGTTTTTTACGAACTGTTTTTTGTCTTTAAAAGTTTTTTATTTACCGGATAGAATACGGTCCGGTTTCCGTTTATTTTTTCTTGGATTCGTTCATAAAATCAACAAATCCTTGCATGTCATTAAGCTCTTGTTCTCTTGCTATTTTGACTTCATTGTCAGCTTGATTGAATTTTTTCTTACATTTTTTGCAGGTAACCGAATCTTTATCTGCTGAGGAATTTTCATCTATTATGTAAGTACCACAATAACCATAGTCACTGAAACTATAATCATCATTTGGATTTGCAAAAGGATCGTAATGTGTTTTCATAATAATTATTTTAGCAGCTCTGGATTGGAGTGAATGTTGCCGATGACTTCGATAAAACCATGCTTACCAGGTGTAATTCCATCAAAGTACCATTCCTTATATTTTTCACCAAAAATAGATACCATCCACGAATTGCGTTCAAATACTACCTTCGCGATATATGATATGTCATTAAGATATTGATGCAACGTTCTTGGGTCTGATTCTGGTTTACTACCCCAATCCGTATATAGTATTCTAACAATATCTCCCTCGTATATCTCTACTCCGTTTTTGTCCTTTAGTCCGGTGTACTGGCCAACTGTTTCAGAAATCACATCCCAAACACCAATAGGCATTTCATGTGATATAATTTGCATCTTATATCCATCTTGAGACGACTGCCCGTTTTCCCATATTCTATTCTGGCATTTTGTTAAAAACCCATACATCCACTCATCATTATCAACATTTTTTCCGCGAAATTTTATTTCTCTCATGATTCTTTTGTTTTTAGTTTGGTTAGTAATTCTTCTATTTCCTTTCTTGTATCAGTACTTATTTGAAGATAATTTGGAGTTTCTAGGTAAATCTGCTCCAGCATCTCCCTCATTTCCTCTTCATAGTCTGGAACCTCTTATAGCCACCAGTCTACTTCGTCTTTCCAAAATATGACTGCATCCTCATAATTCGGATCAAAAGGCATACAGGCGTCCATTTTAAGGGTTGTTTGCATTGAACAAACGTATTTGCCTTCTTTCTCCGGAAGCCTTTCGCTTACCTTTACTTTTTTATACTTAGTTTTCATTTTTAAAAATTTTGCGTTTTAAATAAAACCCCGACCCGAGAGCCGGGGAAACTTAACCATGAGACCATTATAGGCCTGCTTTAACAATGTTTATTTTGATCTAAGATCTCTCACTTTTCTTACTTGAATAGTCCCAGCCTCGATTGAAGATCTATAAGAGTGCGTTACTTGCATCACCTCGTAGATAGCTTTATCTGTGATATAGTATTCACCTTTTGCTGGAGGTGCCACATAGCATCCACTACCGATAGTTTCTTCTAAATCTGAATCTCTGAAAATGAATTCAGACTCTAATTTTACAACTATTGAAGATTTAAAACTTTCAAGCACATTATGCAACTCTTCTGCAAATTCTTCTTTTGTTTTTAATCCTAATAGATTTAATAAGCTTTCTTTAAATGTGTTCATGTTGTTGAATTTTTAATTGTTGTTAATTTGATTTGACTTTGTAAATATATTACTTTTGTAATATATGATCCAAATAAAATATATACTTTTTGTAATATATTTTTATTTACTACCTTTGTTAAATGAATTTGAAGGATTTTTTAGAAAAGCATTCTATTATTAACATGTCACAACTTGCAAAAGAGATGTGGCCGGAAAATAACAACCCTAGAATTAAGCTTTATAATAAGTTAAATGAGAAAAAAGCCGGATCTGGGATACAAAGAATTACAGAAGATGACATTAAAGAAGCTAAACGCGTTCTCAATAAACTTGCTGATGATATTAAGAAGCTTTAAAGTCTTTTCGTTTAAGTTCTTTATACATCTCCCCTACTGTTTTAATAGGATTTTTAGGTTTCTGAGATTCAACAAAGTCCTTAATCCATTCTGCTTTTGACTTTGCTAAGTTTTCTATTCGCTGTTGGTAATTTTTCTTGAACTCTTCCAACTCGTTAGAATGGGTATTCTTCATCTTGGATTATTCTTTTTTCGTTAGCCGGAGCGTCAAAAGCATCTGAGAGATTTCCTAATGGGACCGGATTCTTATATTCAAACTCTTCTTCGATAGGGTAAAATCTTTGATAATCCCCTCTAAATTTCATTCTTTCAGTGAAAACCGAACCGCCTCTGAACTTCTCAACCATCAATTCAACTTGCCCTTTTGTGTCCGTTTCTGCGCCTTCAGGATCATTATCCCATTTATCTATTTTGTAATATTCTGGACGGAAAAGAAAACCCACAACATCAGCATCTTGTTCAATCGCTCCTGACTCTCTTAAGTCTGCTAATTGAGGTCTTTTTCCAGGTCTTTGTTCTACAGATCTTGATAATTGAGAAAGAGCAACAATCGGCAAATCTAATTCTTGGGCAAGTTGTTTCATTTTTCTGGAAATTGTAGAGATAATTTGCTCTCTATTCTTTCCCTTTTCTAATCCGGCTACCTCAGTGAGCTGAATATAGTCCCAAATGACCATTTTAAGCCCCTTCTCCTTCTTTAAAAGCCTCAGCTTAGCAATTGTCCTATTGAGTTCAAAATTGACGGTTTTTCCCTCTATTATGTAAAGTGGTAAATTTTCAAATATTGAGCACTGATAAATCCTCTGCCAGTCTTGATCTGAAAGTTGACGATCGCGGAACTTAGTTCCATTGATTTCAAGTTCATTCGCCATCTGCCTTTCTTGGAGCTCTATCGCTGACATTTCAAAGCTTACAAAAGCTACCGGATTCCCCTGTTTAGCAATTCCCAATGCTTCGTCAAGAACAAAAGCCGTTTTTCCCATAGCCGGCCTTGCACCTATTACAACTAAAGATCCATTTCTCCATCCGTTCATTCTGAACTGAATATCCCTGTTTTTACATGGAACACCCGGAATAACATTCTGCTTTTGCTGTTCTATTACCTGCTGGAATAAGTCCTGAGCGTTTGGCGTTTCCTGCTGTGCAGCGATTTCTTCTTCAATTTCAAATACCTTTGTTTGTAGTTTAGTGAAAATATCAAGTGTAGATTCTGTATTGTTGTAAGATTCATCAATTAAGTTTCCACAAATATTAATCAGCTTTCTACGTAGATACGATTGCCAAACCGACATAACATGGTATTCCAGGTGAGCAGATGAGCTTACTCCCATTGTAAGATTGATAATGTAATGATCACCTCCGGCAATTGTTAATTTATCTGTTCTCTTAAGCTCCTGTATAACAGTCATCATATCAATTGGCACATCAGACTCTTTTAGTTTTTGAACTACAGAGTAAATTTCTACATGTCTAGGATCGTAAAAAACATCTGAGTTTCGCCCCAGTCTTTTGATACACACATCTATTGCTTTTTTGTCTATTAGCAATGTACCTATGATCAATCTTTCAAAGTCAATTTCACTTGGCGGAAGTCTTCCATTTACTTGTTCCATTTTCCTTCGTTGTTTTTCCATGTTATTAATCTTAGCTTAGTTTCCCAAGTGTCTTGTTTTTGAAATTTCATTTTACCTTTCGTGTCTTTTTCAGACCAATAGTTGAAGAACTTTGTTACAATATCTTTTCCAAATTCTTCTACGTAGTTCTTTAATTCTAAATGAAATTCCTCTTTTGTTATTTTTTTGAAATTTAGGGGAGGAATGGTTCTTTTCCCTTCCTCTTCTACTTCTACTTCTACTTCTACTTCAGGCTGACAACTCGCCCGCGACTTGCCCGCGACTTGCTGACAATTTTCAATTATCACGTTTTCAGGTATTTGCGGAAAACATCTTTTCATACTTCGCAATCTTTGATTAAAATTCAAAATATTTAGAAATGGTTTGTTTTCGGCATCGTAGAGGACGATCAAACCGGATGAAGCTAACTCTTGTAACCATCGGGTAATGTCGGTTTCTCTAATATTCTTCAGCGGGAAACAAAACGCATTTAATAATTTGGGATTTGCGTGATATGATCCGAAGTCATCGGCTTTCATAATCAAACGTGTTAAAAGAACTTCTGCCTGGAAAGAAAGATTATCTACTGGCTCGCTGTCTGTCCAGTCTCGTAAAATTCTTTGTGGCATATCTTCATCCTGAATAAATTAAACTCCTGGGATGATTTCAGAATTAACGATAGCTACTGTATGCCTATTTTCTTCGTTGCTAAAAACTCCTTTGTGCGGACGGTATGATACTATCTCAGTAATAACATGTAACCTCCCTTTGTGATCTCTAAAATCATCACCAACTTTAATTTCTTTTTTGCTCATCAAATCTATACTACTTGTTTCGTCCGGATAATCAAATAGTCTGAAATAATCTGATTTATACATTGGCTTTTTTTTCTTCTCTTCTTCTGAAAGATTAATATAAGCCTCTAGTTTACTGTTTAATGTTTGTGCGTTCATATCTTCTATATAACTTTTGTTACTTAATTTTTTACCAGGCACGGTAAGCCTGTACTTCAGATCCGGACTTTAATACATTCATTCAATTTTTGCCGGATTAAATTTCCACCATGTTTAAACATCACTTCTTACATGGTATTTTTCATGAAGCTTGTAAAACGCAAGCTCTAAATCTGATTATTTCGGCTTCTGTGAAGTAATTTCTTTTGCCAACTTTAATCGGAGTAATATTGTTCACATTTTTATGATACCAAAGATTGTTTCTAGATATTCCAAGCTCTTCAGCAGCTTCTTTAGAATTATACATGTAGTCTTGTTGTTTTTTCTGATATTGCTTGTATATATCTTTTCTTTTAGCCTCACACTCTCCCGGTAATGCTCTACGAACTGGGCGGTTTTGTTTTTTTGCATACTCTAGGGTTGCTGTTGCATCAAGTAGATCTATTTGTTTTGCAACTCTTGAATTTGGAATATATCCTTCAGGAAGAATTTCCTGTCTAAGTCTATTTTTAATTGACTCAATTTCTGGGTTTGTTTTTGGGTTTCTCATTGGAATATTTTTAGTTGTGATACATGGTTTTTAATTCGGTTAATTGAATCATTGTAGTAGTCTTCGTCAAGCTCACAGGCTGTTAACTCAAATCCATAATCGTAACAGGCTATTGCTATACTACCAGATCCTAAATGCGTATCAAGTATTTTATCTCCGTGTTTTGCATATTTATCTAATAGCCAAGTATACAAAGCCACTGGTTTCTGAGTTGGATGAATTTTACCATTAGTATATGCTTCTACTCTGCTAAGTCTAAAGGCTTTACTTGCTTTATCAAAGGATGTCCATGCTAGTTCAAAATCTGCTCCAGTAAAATTTGTTTGTTTTTTATCCCAAATTATGTTGCATCGGGTTGGTGGTAAATCAAAATAGTTACTCCCCCAAATAATTTGATTTTTAGATACTCTGAACAACTCATTAAAATAATCTGTCGATGGAACTTCATCCCATTTAACCGCTTCTAAATTTTTATTAAACCTTCTTTTTTTGGACTTTCCTCCTTCAACAAGTTTTGCACCTAATCCATATGGTGGGTCAACAATAGCTAGATCAAAGTAGTTATCTGGATATCTTGCCATAAGTTCCATGTTATCCTCGTTTGTGATTGTTATTTTTTCGGTTATCTTCATTTTTCTTTTTGTCGTTTTCGATTCTGATTAGTCTTTTTTCGTTCCATTTGAATAGGCCGTTTGCATCACGGCCAGTCCAGTATCCGTCTTTGTCTTTCATAGTTAGAATGGTAAATCGTCATCATCAGAACCTGGGACCAAGTTTTTAACATCGTTTTCAAACTCAAACTCTTTTCCTGATCCCATGTAAACCTTATCTTCCTTAGCCTCCCTTTCTTCTTTAGTCTGCTGAATGTATACAGTATGCGTATTTCCGTATTGATCTGTTTCTTTTCTTTCAGCTACGATAATGTTTAAATATTTACCTTTTTCACCTACGACAATTTTTGATTTATCAATTTTGTCTAATTCAAGTCGTACATTGATTATTTTGCTCATTTTTATTTGTTTTTAAATTAATTGTAAGTGTTTTGCTAAAGTTGTGTTTAGCGAGTTGAGATATTCTCTTGCTAGCAAGATCATAGCTTTAATCTGGTCTATCCTTTTTTCATCTCTGTATATGATAAATTTTTTAATTCGGGCTTCTTTAGGAATATCAGCGTAAGTCATATTTCTGGTTATTTCTTCATCTAAATCTTCCGGAAGCCCATCTATTAAACCTAGTTTCCATCCTATCCTCCTTTTCTCATCTAATATCAAATCAACCGGGGTGTCTACAAGTCCGTATACTAACTTTGCAGATTTAACATTTGGACGAAGGTCCATGTATGCTAATAGTTGATCTTCATAATCTTCGTTAGGCACATCGTCTTCAAACAGCGGAAATGTTGAATAATCCCATGAGCTTTTAAAATCAATAATCTCATCATCCTCTTCAATATCCATTTCACCAGTAAAGAATTCATTTTCATATCTAACTTCGTTTTTAATAAGAAAAGTTCCGTTAACTTCATTATACAAGTTGATATTTTCATCCTCAACTGCGATACCTTTAGTTAGGTATTTATTCTGAACTTCTTTTTTTCTTCCAAAAACCTCTTCTTTAAATATTGATTTTAAATATGTCTTAGCTCCTTCAGATAATACAGGTTTTGCTTTTTGTTTTTTTCTTAGATCAACTAGTGTTTCAAGTTGCTTTTCAGTGATCTTTTGATTTGAATATTTTTCCTCAAGAGCTATTAATGTTTCCGTCTGATTTTGAGTTAAAGGTTTTGGCAATCCCTTCATTAATTTTCCAACTGCATGAGGACGAAACTTATAATTTGAAAAATCACGCACTCTTAACATTTTCTAATTCTTTTTTACGTTCAATTACTAATATTTTATATCTCTGCTGTTGATCCTTTGACATTTTGCCGAATAGTTTGCCAAGCTCTGAAACTTCTTTACATGAATTAATTTCATTTGTTAAGTCTGTATCAATAATTGGTTGCTTTTTTACGATTCTGACCCCTCCAACTACATCACCTTTCATTTTTACTGTAGAGTCAATAAATAGCTCAATTAATAATCCTTTCCAATCCTCTACGAATGACGATCCGGAGAATCCCTTTAATACTGTAGCATTTGTTGCATTTAATACTAGAGGCTTTATATTTTCTTCAAAATATGCGATATTGAAATTGCCCTTCTTCCCTGCTACTGTAGCTCCTAACTCCTGTTTAACTTCCCGTATTTTGAAAACAAGCCTTTTTCCATCTTCCATGTAGTCCTCAAGATCCGCCACTCCTAAGTGGTCAGACTTGTAAACTTTTCTGAAGTGTGTTTTAGATTGTTTTTCCATAATTAATTGATTGTTTTTGAATAGACCGCGTAGTGCTTACTGCCAATCTTTGTTGATGAGGTTTGATAGGTTTTGTTTTTAGCTTTTAGCTCACTGAACCGTCCTGAAATAGTGTGTATTGGAACTCCCAGTATATTTGCGATATCTATTGTGGATCTTTTTCCGTCTACTTCATTTAAAACTTTCTCCCACATTGCTGGAATAGTCTCCTTTACTTTTTTGAATGCGAGTTTGGAATTAGCGTTATTCCGCCCCCGGCTGTAGTCTTGAATATCCATATCTTCATTTTTGCTTTGGTTATTTTACCATTTAAAATTTCCGGCATCTAAGTAAACCTGACAGTGACGCCTTAAAACTGATTTATTTTCAAATGGATTGTTTACTGTCTTGGAATTAATTCCCAAATCTTTATGGCATGCCCTGATTAATCCACGCCATGTAAATTCTTTTGCTGGCTGACCGCAATGCCAATCTCTTTGGGTAAATCGGTGCCACTTTCCGGCTTCAACTTCATATTCTTCGCCGTATTCATCTTTAAAAATCGTTAGTGGAGCATTTGACAACCATAAGTACATTGGTTTCGATTCATCAATTTTACTTTCATCTTCCTTTAATTCTGAATCTCTTGGTATCATGTCTCTGTGCCAATTTGGAATACATGGGTACTGGTTAGGCATTAACATGTGAACTTTAACATCCCATATAAAATCATTAGGATTTTCAGGAAAAGATTTTAATAAATCCGCCAGATCAGGCATTAGTTCTAAGACATCAGTATATTCTCCTTGGATTACTCCGCAATGTTGATTTTTCCAATTTATATTTTCCATGATTATTGATTTGATTGTTTAAACTCTTTGATGAACTCGTTTAAGGCACTTTGCTCCATTTCAGAAAGCTTGTCATGCCCAAGGCGCTTGTAATTGACATACCATATACCATTATGGTTTTCAATTCTTATGGTTACTGAATGTGTCATGGTTATACTTTTTTAAGGGTATGATACTCATCCATTAAATCACAATTAAAAATTATTATCCAAGGATTTTTTTCTTTTATTGCTGTTTTAAGTCTTTCCATCCAAAGAGGATCTTTAATCCCTACCGGTTCAGTTACTATTTGTTTTCTTTCCGATATTGGAAGTTGTAGGTAGTCGGTTAGGTTCATAATCCAAATTTTATTTTAACTACCTCAATGATTGAAATGTATTCCTTAGCATTTTTACCTTCACCATGTGTTTTTCTGACCTCATTCTCAAATTCTTCAATAGAACCGGAAAAGCAACCACAACTAACTTTTATCATATTGTCTTTCTCTTTGAAGAATGTTGTAGTTCTATTTGCAGACCCGAAGTTTTGGAAACAGCAATAATCATTGTTTGATTTTGTCTCAGCATCACCGTACACCCTAGCATCACCGTACACCAAAGCATTACCGTACACCCTAGCATTACCGTACACCAAAGCATTACCGTACACCCTAGCATTACCGTACACCCTAGCATTACCGTACACCAAAGCATTACCGTACACCCTAGCATTACCGTACACCCTAGCATCACCGTACACCCTAGCATCACCGGACACCAAAGCATCACCGTACACCCTAGCATCACCGGACACCCTAGCATCACCGGACACCAAAGCATCACCGTACACCAAAGCATCACCGTACACCCTAGCATCACCGGACACCAAAGCATTACCGGACACCCAAGCATTACCGGACAGACAATCTTCTTTTTCTATCCACCCGCCTAATTCACCTTCGTTTACGTATTTTGAGTTTTTAGTGGCTTTAATTCTGAAAAGCTTAACCCCTAAAAAGTTGATTTTATATTCTTGTGTTAATTCAAAATGTTTTTCCATGATTATTGTTTTTTAAGTAAGTATTCTATTATGTAAATTGTTTGCTGTACAAACCAGCATTTGATAAGAAATAATAAGGTTTTCATGATGCTGTAAAATAATGGTTAAAGGATATTCTACCTCTCTGAATCATTTTTATTCTCAAACTATATTCAGCCTGCTGGCACGCTTCTCTCAGCGTTGATATTCTTTCTCTGAAAAATGATTTACAGCCTTTTCTGTAAGTCTGAAACCATCTTGCAATCATTCGCTTTACCCATTTGTAAGCCGGATTAGTTTTTAAAATAATTGCCTCTTTATCCCCTTCTAAATTGATGAGGTAGTAACTACCATTCTCTATTCTTACTCTCTTAGAGCTTTCCAGCCATATAATACCTGAAATAACATGCTTTCTTAATCTGTGATTGTAGGTCCTCAAAAATTCAAATGATTTAATTTGATAACCAAAGATTGTTTTTTGTAAATTTGCCATGTTGTAATTTTTAACTGTTACACGATTTGACCGAGTCGCTCTGTTACCGCAGTGCGACTCATTTATTTCTAAGCCAATTCTTATATTCTTCTACAGACCATTTATGAAATTTCGTTTGGTTACCTCGTCCGGATCTGCTTTTTTCTGATTTACGAAGAGGACAATCTATATTTCGTAGGTCTTTTTTTATTTTTTCAACACCTATTCCTAGATACTCAGCAACTTCATTAATCTTAGGTTCTTCTATTTCTGACCAAAATGATTTGTTAAAGTATTTTTCGGCCCAACTCTCAGGGACTAGAACATATCCCGCTGGAATTATAAACTCTCCTGTCATGATTGTAGAATTAAGGTTAATTCTTTCTTGCACTTAAGAGCTTCTTTCCTCTTAGCTTCAGCATTATTTATAGCCGCATCAATAAGATTCAAAATACCAACTTCATTACCTTCAGAAACATTATTAGCTCTTCTTTTTACATAGTTCAAAGTAGAAATACTTACGCCTGTTTTAGTGCTTACATTTGCTACATCCTCCTTAGTTGTAAAGTCTCTCAAATAATTGGAAAGTCTTAAACTAATCGGCTGGCCATATTTAAATTTTCCCATACATTATTTTGTTTAAATAAAAATTAGTTTTATCACTGTTTTTTCACATCCAACAAAAAGTTTAACTTTGCGTTGTTGTTTTGTTGAGACAAATATACACCATATTTCGTATTAAACAAATTAATAATGCGCAATTTTTCTCTTTTCACACGAAATATTACGTAACAAGCTGATTATGAACGGAAAAAAATTAAAAGAAATAAGAAAAGAATTAGGATTAACGCAGACGGAACTTGCTAAATTAATAGGCAGGACCACAATGCGTACGGTCCAAAATTGGGAATCGGATAAAAATGCTATTCCTGATTATGTTGATGAATTTTTAAAAAATGAAATACATCAAAGACACACACCGAATTTCGTATCTAATAATAGCAATACAGATTTCAAAAACTTGTCAGTAGACGACAAATTGAATTATTTGTTTAAGCAGAACGAACAAATAATAAAAGAAAATGAAGAACTTAAGGATATGGTTGATGACTTAACTCTGAAAATAGAGATCTCTTTAGCTCCAATTTTAAGACATTTTAAACTTAATGCTGATAGTAAAGAAAAAAATAACAATAAAAGCTCAATTAATTAAAACCTAATTGAGCTATTTTTATTCCTAATCTAAATTTGTCAAGATTTAAATTTATAGAAATTGATTCCGCTAGAATTAATTTTTGTTCATAGTTTAAATTGGAATATCGTACTTGTCTAAGTAGCAAGAAGTTATTTTCGATATATTCTCCATATTCAATTAAACCTTTATCAAAAAATTCTTCGTTCCTATAATGTAGTTGTCTAATAAAACCTCTTTGTTCTCTACTAATCTTTTCCATTGGTTTTATTATTTTGTTTATAAATTCTTTCAATTGTTCTAAACTGAATTTCATCTTCAAGTTTTAAATCCTGTAAATGATTCACAAATCTATATAAAACATAAGCCCCAGGTATCATCATAAGTATCATTCCTAATCTATGGGGCCATTCTGGTTCGAATTTAATCCCTAAAACAAATTGACATACATATAATGAAGAGCAGTAAATCGATGCAAATAATGGAAAATAGAAAAGTAATTCGTAAGCCTTCATAAACTTTCCTATGATAACTATTATTGTAGTGTAATAAAGAGACAAGAGCCAATAGTCGTTTCTAAGATAACCTCCAATAGTATTTTGGTATCCAGCAAAGGCAGGATTGAATATAACTATAATATTATCAAGAAAAGGCAAAAAACCCGATATTATAACTAATATCGAGCCTACAATTTTCCAAAAAGTCAATTTGCTTTTATCTGTGCGGCGGTGTAATTGTTGTGGGGTCTCCTCCATCTGTTGTTGGTAATTCATTTCCACCTGCAGAATCTAAAACTCTAATTGTATCTGACTTTATATCGAACTCATTAGATTCAGAATTCTGAATGATGGGGTTTAACTTTAAATTTTCTTGCTTGATAGTTTTTTCTGGAGCTGGGGTGATATTTTCATCCCTATCTCCGGAACATGAATAAAGTAATGCAGCTACTACGGCTACTACGGCTGTCAAAATAATTAGCTTTGTCTTCATAATAAAAATTAGTTTTTATAATTCGACTTAAAATTACTAATAATTTCAATCAATATAATAGACTAAATCACATTTCCATGAATTGCGAATATAGTATTTTATATCAAATCACAATGAATTATTTTTAAATATTTTTCACTTTAAACCATTTCTAAATAAGCATTACGGGTTACCGTAAAATCGAAAATAATTTATATTTTTATATTTGTAAAAAATAATCATGAAAAAAATATTATTACTTTTTATAGTCAATATATCTTTTTTTAGCAATAGCTCAAGAATCTGCTTTTGTTATTTCGAATAAACAAGTAGCCTGGCAAAGAATATATGAATCAACAAAAACTCTAACAGAAGTAAAGAATATACTTTTATCGACTGGTAAAATTAAATTTACCGGAGAAGACACAAATACTTTAACTGGTGATATTTCTGATTTCATTATGGATTTTAAAGGCGCGGGATACACTAAAATGGGCACTCCTACGTATCTGGCAAATAGTTCTAAATTTTCAGGCAATTTTAAAATTGAATTTAAAGAAGGAAAATACAGAGCCACTGTTACAAATATAAACTCTAAAGGGAATAGAACAACGCTGTATTATGGCGGAATTTCAATTGGAGATAATGGAGAAAATACTCTTGAAGAATTTGCTCTAACAAATGATAGAGAGTATTTCAAAGGAATATTCGAAGGAAGAGCATCAAGAATCATAAATTATTCTTTCGCACAACTTTTTGATGTATCTAAATATTCAAAAACAGATGACAACTGGTAATTTTGGGGATTTGCATAATTTTGCATTTTTACAAATTATTTACACAATATTTTAAAATAATAATCATAACAATCTGAAAACAAAATACATATACAATTATTTTACTACCCTGGAAAGGTAGTATACGGGTAACTGTATCGAGGGTTCGAATCCCTTCCTTTCTGCAAAGAAAAGTCTTAAGTTTTATGCTTAAGATTTTTTTGTTTTTATATACTTCTAGCAATCTGATTGTCAATAATCTGTGGATTAATTTGACGCAAAGTTTTATGATAAAAGCCTTATATTTTTAAGGAAGCTAAGAGGGACAACTTCGTCGCTGATGAAGCAGTTTGGGTTATGCGTTCGCTTAAAAAGAATCAACTTTGTTGATTACGCCTTTGCTTCCTAAAATCTACAGAACAGAATAATGAAATGCTACCTTAAAAGCAGAAACTTTTCTCTATTATAATTTAAACGCCAGGTTCGCAAAAAAATAACATTAATCTTTATATTTTTTGTTCGCAAGGGCATTGCATTCAGCAAAGGAAGATAATACTCGCTAAAAAAGACACTCATTGCTGAGTGAAACGCCTTTGCGACCTTAAAAAATCACATAGCCTCATGATAAAGCTTTGCGAGCATTGCGTTAATAAAAAATTTACTGCCTGTATATGCCAAAACTGATGACAGACTCTTATACTTCCTGAAAAGTGGTGAAATTATTTTTCCATTTTCCATTCAACCAAGTATTTCTACTCAAATGTTTAATTGGTCATTTATACTCTACAACATCTCTATTGTTCTTCGTTACTTTGGTTTATACAATAACCACAAAAACCAATTTTATTATGACATCAACAAGCGTAAATGCAAATTCATCTGGCCAGTTACAACTGGGTGGCGGAGCACAGTTCTGGGTGTATCTATCCCCTCAACATGATACTGCTAAAATGATTACCAAATGGCGGGTAACATTTTCACAGGGAAATTGGAGCGGTTCTATTTCAAGCGACAATCCTACACAGCAAATTCAGACTCCTAACCTTTCAGGGATCTTTGAAATTAAAGTGGAATTATTAAGTGGTTCAACGGGTACATGGAGACAGATTCCTCCTCAGGCTGGAAGCCATAATGAAATAGGCTGTAACTCTAATTGTGCTTCAATGGTAGGAATTGTGGCTGATAGCACGAACCCACCTATTGGTGCTATTAACGCCCATTTCTGGACTACCTGGGATGCTATGTGCAGAACAGGAGCATAAGAACAAAATCAATCATTACAATCAAGTCTGCCGTGGTATTTTTTAATACCGCGGTTTTCATTTTTCATCTATTTCAGCCAATGGATCCTTTTTCCTTAAATTTGCATGATCAATATAATTCAATTAAAAATGCATACAATACGAACAGCGTTTTCTTTGCTGTTATTTTTTGCTATTTTTCTCTTTCCTTCTATGACAAAGGCCAGCGCCTATTGGATGGAAATTCATGGATCAGGAAAAATAAAAGAACAGGTTGTCATTCAGGTATGCTATGGCTTTATTGATGACCTTAGTGAACGCCATCGTACTACTGGTCCCGAATTTCAGAGGATTAAAGATTTTAATTTTTTTCTTTACAATGCTAAGGGGGAAAAATTAAAAATTGAATTGCAACCTAAAGGAGATCATTGGGAAGGAACTTTTATTCCTGATCAGGAAGGAACTTATCGGATTTTAGGAATGAATGACCAACAACCCGTTTTGGTACGCTCTAAAAATCAACAGGAAAACGTAAGACCTATTGATTTTATGTGTGGAGCTTATCAAGTGGGAGTCCCATCCAGTAATAATCCACCTCTTCCATTGATGGATATACGACTTTTTGAAAAAGACGGAATCTATACCATTTTCCCTTACCGTAATATGAAACCTGTAGAGAAAGGAACAATGCTTCGGGTTTTTAATCCTGAAAACTGGGAAAAGAACATACCGGTAAATGAAAACAATAAAGCATTCTTTAAACCTACCATGCCTGGACTTTATGTAATCAGACAGGATTGGCAAGATAATACTTCTGGTACATTTCAGGGAACAACCTATGCAAAGATAAGATACCGTAATAACTATTGCCTTTGGATTAATTAGGGAAGATGAAGGATAGAAGTCATCTTAGATAGCAAATTAAACAGACCTTTATTAATGAAATAAAAAGTTCAGAAAGTCTTTATAAAATAAAATTCCCGGATCTATCTATATCCGGGAATTTTTATTATCAATTATTAAAATCTTAGTTTAGAATTTCAGAGAAACACTTCCTAAGAAACGGGCTGGTGCCTGTGGTGTTAAACGTACAGACCAAGCTTTCTCGTTGGTAATATTGTCAAACTTCAATCCTACTCTATATTTTGGCTGGTCGTAGAAAATTCCAAGGTCAAACATTGTATAGGAAGGAATAATCACTTTAGCAGTCTGTGTGTTGGTTTGATAAGATGAAGATCCCATATTTCCACCACCACCTATTCCAAGGCCTTTTAATTTACCTTGTGCAACTCTGTAGCTGATCCAGAAATTGAACATATTCGCAGGACCTGATAATGCAGGTCTTAATCCGTTAACGGAAGGATTGGCATTGGTGAACTTACTGTCATTATAAGCATACCCGGCTACAATATTTAATCCATCAAAAGGATTGGCTGTTAACTCTGCTTCAAACCCTTTGCTTAATTGAGCTCCATCCTGAATGGAATAGTTGATATCATCCGGATTGGTTCTTAAAATATGATCAACACGGATATTATAATAACTCAATGTTCCGACAAGTTTATGATTGAAAATATCTCCTTTCACTCCCAACTCCAATTGATTGGCATATTCTGGCTTGAATGAATTTCCATTAATATCTACTCCACTCACGTTATTGAAACCGTTCATATAGTTTCCGAACAGAGAAACTTTATTCTTTACTATTTCATAAACAAGACCTAATTTAGGTGAAAGTGCTGTTTGTGCATAGGGCCCGGACTGCGTTCCAC
The DNA here is from genome assembly GCF_000829375.1 of Chryseobacterium sp. StRB126. NCBI lineage: Bacteria > Pseudomonadati > Bacteroidota > Flavobacteriia > Flavobacteriales > Weeksellaceae > Chryseobacterium > Chryseobacterium sp. StRB126. The sequence continues at coordinate 1,258,348 of NZ_AP014624.1, read as the reverse complement.
TGTTACTCAAACCTCCTTTTATCTGACCTGTGGTAATGTCATACACTCCTTTAAACTGGAATCTGTCTACCCTCAGACTGGCCATTACCATTAACTGATCTGTTACATTGAAAACATTCGAAACATAAGCAGCATAAGTATTATCACTGTTATTTTCTTTTCTCATAGCAGAAGTTGCAGTAAGTGCATCAATGGTATTGCGGTTCACTCTAAAATCCGAAGAAGGATGAACAAAATTAAACACCTTTGTATTGGTATGATAACGGTCAAAATGATTTGAATTATTATAGTAATCCAATCCTACTACCATTCTGTTTCTGAAACGTCCAATATGAAAATCTCCGATAAAGTTCTGTTGAATATTTGTAGCAATAAATGAAGTAGTCCCAACCATCACTTGAGCACTTGCTGTAGAATCTGTTTTCCCGTTAATCGCTGAAATATAACCGTTGATTGTTGATCTTGCGCGGGATATAATTGTCTGAGAAGTCCAGTTCTCGGATACCTTATAATTCAGTTGAGCAAAGATATTCATCATTTGGGTCTCATACGCAAGATCGTCGCCAAGGAAATTTTTATAGTAAGGGAATTTCATATCTGCAATAGATTTCGTTTTATTACTTCCTGTATAAGGATTAAAACGTACCACTGAAGTTCCTTTGGCTTGATTAAACTCTATATCCAAAAGAAGCGACATACGGTCATTAATCTGATAGGAGAAACTTGGTGCAATGGCTAATGAATTGGTAAATCCTAAATCCTGAAAACTCTTTTCAAATGTTCCTGCAGCATTAAGACGGAAAAGCGCTGTCCTGTCTTTATTAACCGGTGTATTTACATCTACAGTCAATCTGTTATAATCCCAGCTTCCGCCCACGTATCCTACTTCACCGCCAAATTTATTATACGGTTTTTTCGTTACACGATTATATACTCCACCATAACTGCTCGCTACACTTTTCCCAAATAAAGTTGCAGAAGGACCTTTTATGGCTTCAATACGTTCTAGGTTTACAGGGTCAATCACTGAAAAAGCAGCTCCTGCCACTCCATTTCTTGCATTAGGTTCCGTTTCAAATCCTCTTGAACGGAATGTTACTCTTCCCTGATTAGCAATCATAGGAACCCCTGCTCCCGGTACATTTTTAGAAATACTTCCAAGATCTACAGCCACCTGCTCCTGAAAAAGTTCTTTGGTTACGGTATTGTATACCTGAGGATTTTCAAGGTTTTTTAAAGGAAGTCTTGCAACAAATCCACTTTCTTTTTTAGAAAATCTGTTGACATTTTTCATGATGACCACTTCTTGTATTGCCTGAATATTTTCTTTAGTCAACCGATAATCCAATGTTATATTTTCTCCTGCCTTTACTTCAACAGGAATACGTATTTCTTTAGATCCTAAGATTTGTAGTTTTACGGTATAGGAACCTGCATTTATATTTGTAAAACGATAGCTCCCATCATCATCCGTTAAAGTTTGGCGATCTGCTTCCAATAATGAAACAGATATTGCTCTTAAAGGCTGTCCATCCACCATATTAACCTTACCTGTTATTTCGCCTTGAAGATCCTGTGCAGATAGTTGGGTTGTGCTTATCAGGGAAAAGAAGAAAATGAAAAATGGCTTAAGCCATTGTATTATTTTATCTGTTATAAAATCCTTCTGCTCTGTTTTATGGACATAACTCATCAACTTCATCGGAAGTTCACATTCACTTGATCGTATCATTTTTCAGCCTTATTTAAAACAATTATAAATAAAGTGCAAAATAAAGGATAAACAAACTCTCACGCAATATTAATTTGAATTATTCTAAATAAAGAATAAAAATCATAGCAATTGAGATTAAAATCATTACCAATTCTCCTTTTCCCTATTTACTATTTATCACCCAAAACCCTTTATAGAAAAAGGATTTAATATATTTTAAAATATGAATATGGGTTTTTCCACATTTTATTAACAAGTTATCCACAATTTGATGTTGTGATAAAATTGCACATTATTTTCACAATATATTTTTATTTAGGGATCTATCTTTTTTAAATTAGCGGCACAGTATAATAATCAAATCATGGAAAATCAGGTTAAAATTTTAAGAGAGAAAATGAATATGACTCAAAATGAGCTTGCTGAGAGATCCGGACTTTCTCTTCGGACAGTTCAAAGGGTTGAAGCTGGAAGTATTCTAAAAGGTTTTACATTAAAAGTACTTGCAAAAGCTTTGAACATTCAACCGGAAGATCTGATTATTCTCCCAAAAGAAGAAGCTAATATCCAACGAGCTAAAAAGATTAATTTATCTGCATTGGCCGGTTTGATTATTCCATACGGAGGGATTATTTTCCCTGCCATTTTAACTTATCAAACAAAAGATCTGAAAAATAGAGAACTGGGAAAAAGTATGATCTGCACCCAGATCATTATCTCAGTAATTTTTTCAGTTTTAATGATTATCTGTCCGTTTATTCAGAAGCTATTTTCATTCAAATTACCACTTTTCATTATTCCTTTACTCCTGTTTTTATGCTTGAAGCTATTCATTATCATTAAAAATGGAATCAGCCTGAACACAACACAGAATCTAAGTATTAAACTGAAAACCAACTTCATATAAACAAAGACATAGAACTGTCGTAAAATTGTCACATGGTTTTTATGCAAAACCAGTACAGGATTTCCGAATCTTGTACAAAAAAAAACAGCATGAAAGTAATAAAGAGAATTGGCTTTATGGCCTTAACTCTAATCATCATTACAGCTCTGGGAGGATACATTTATTTTGACCGGAAATTTACTCCTGAAAAAAATTATTTAACAGTGCACAATGAGAGTGGACCTATTCCCGTCAAATGGATTGGAAGAGATAAAAATGCATTGCTTGTGCCTATTCATTTTTCTAAAGATACTACTACTTATTATCTTCAATTTGATACAGGAGCTGCTTATACTGAGTTTTACAGCAGAGCCATACCATCTTTAATAGGGATGTCTGTCAGGAATGAGCGAGCCATAACCTCATTTTATATCGGAAAAATGAAAATCACTTCCAAGCAAATTAAAATATCAAATACTGGAAAACCCTCCGATAAAAATGACCTGGTAAAAATTATCGGTACTCTTGGCGCTGATATACTTGAAGATAGAAAAACACTGATTAATTTCAGAGATAATTCTATCGTTTTCAATCTATCTAAAGAACCGGATGAATTCCATAACAATCTGATTGATTTTCAATTTAAAAAGAGAAAAATCATTATTCAGGGTAATTTAAAGGGAAAAGCTGAGAAATTCTTGTATGATTCCGGTACCAGTGCTTATGAATTACTGACCAATAAAGAAAACTGGGAAAGTTTAAGATTATCTCAGTCAAAAGTTATGACAGAAAAAGCCCAGTCGAGACCCAATATTTTAACCACTTATACCACAAAGACAAATCATACGATCCGTTTTAAAAATAAAAAACTTCCACTGAATGAAGTAACCTATGTAGAAGGATTTTCCCAAACTCAATATATGCTCATGAAATTTTCAGGAATGTCGGGGATGCTGGGAAATAGGATCTTTTTAAACCACAAAATCTACATTGACTGTTCAAAGGAAAAAATGGGAATTGAATAAAATTTAAATGCATTCTTATGATTTTTTGTTATTCCCAAATCTTTCCTAAATCAAGCTCTTATTTTGTCTCGTTTTTAAACAGTATATAAGGTTTTTGAATAAACAATCTATTTGTAAAGCCCTATACATTTGTTATGACAAAATATACTCTCTGCGTATTACTGATATTTTTATCTAACCTTATGATTTCTCAGAGATTAACATTAATAGTAAAATAGTTTTCATGATGTTTGGTATAAGAAAAACCCTTATCATATTAGGTACAACAGGTTGTTTGGGAAGCCTTGTAAAAGCACAGATCAGTCCGCCTGGTCTTGGAGATGCAAACACTGCATTCTGGTCGGCTTTTGGAGTGAAACGTAATCTGGATTCTTTGGGAAAGAAGCAAACCATGAGCTATATTGCTATTGGGCGTAAAAGCACTCCAGCCAACGATAATCTGTTTGCTAAGCAGGCTATTTTTGTGTTGAATCACGAATTTTATTATTCTTTTACCCCTCATCAGCAATACAGTTATGCGCTAAGCTACCGCCGACAGCCTGAGTATGAGAAAGAAGCTCCTTATGATAAAGAAGGTATAGAACAGGAATTCAGAGTTTATGGAAGATACGCCTATACTTTTGATCTTGGAAAAAAGATGAAGCTTAAAAATACACTTCGTCAGGAATTCAGGAAATTCTTTGATGCGGATTTTCATAAAGTGGAGGAAGATTTTCAGTTAAGAACTCGTATCAAAAGCCAGTTGACTTATAATTTATCTCCGAGGAACAATCAGAAACTAGCCTTAAGTGCTGAAGCGTTATTTTCCATCAGCCATCTGAACGAACATGAACAGCACTGGAACTCTTTTGGATATCGGGAGCTACGTCTTGCAGCCTACTATATGTTCAATATCCCCAATTCTCCTTTTACAGTAGATATTGGCTATATGAATGATCTGATCAGAGACAGCAAAAGTATTCATCACGGAGGAGTTCACTACATTGCTGCAGACCTCATCTGGAATATTCCTTATAAAAAGAAAGAAACAACAGATCAGGATCATCTTGATTAACCTTCTATACCTTAAAAAATCCCAACCATTTCTGGTTGGGATTTTTGTTGGAAAATATAGAATTCTCCGCAATATAATTAAGTATGAATGTGGTGTGAAATGTTAATTGCATAAGGTCAGAAACTGACGGCTCATCTGCACTTTAAATTTGGCTTCGGCTCTGGACTGAGCATAAATGGTATGTTCAAAAGCCTGAATTGTTTTTAACTTCTGATCGATACATTCTGCAATCTGTACAATGGAAAAGATAAAATCCCTGTACAACGCCATATCCACTGTCTGCCCATAATACGGAAGATAAGCTTTAAGGAAAGGAATGGTCATCTGATGCCTGTTATAGCTCACACAATATCCAGCTCCTTCTCTGGAGGTCACAATATCATAATCATTGATGTAATCCAGGATATTTTTACTGCCACTCAAAGCTTCTTTATTCTTTGAGCAATAGCGGTTGATCTTATCCAGAATATGTTGCGCATATTCCATCATGGAAATGGTTTTCCATTCAAAAACGTGATTCATTCCTTTTTGAGGTGATGTTCCGTTCTCACAACCTGTACAGAAGGAAAGACCTATTTTTTCATGATAAGGAAAGAAACAGTCTTTGATTTCAATAGTGGCATCTGCCTGCAGGCTATCATCAGCAAAATTGTAATAGAGGTAAGGGCTATACATACTTGCTAACATTTTCAGATAATCTGCCTCACTAGCATTATGATATTCTTCAAACCATTTTTCAAGATGATCGTAATAATGGTTTTCGAAGTCTTTAAAGTTTAAGTAAAGTGGCAATTCCATAACTCTGTAATTTTGATATGACAAAGCTATTGCTGTAATGCGACAAAACTTGACGTATTATATTTTTTTTACAACAGACATGAAAAAAGGGACAAGAGATCTTAGACCATAACCAGCAAACCTGTATTCACGAACGGTTAAATGTTAATGGTGAATTTGCTTTGCCAATGAATAATGAATTGCCCTGTCCGTTTAAACTTCAAAACCACGAATCACGAGCCACAAACCATGGAACTCATCACTACTTATCATAATTTTTCATCATGAACTCAAAATAATGGATCATTTTCAGATAGTTTTCTATACTGAGATACTCATTGGTACTGTGAATACTCTGTTGTTCTGAGCTATTGATTCTAACAGGCATGAATCTGTAAACATTTTTGCTTACAATTTCATATTTACCGGCATCGGTTCCGGCCATGGTAAGATAGGGGGAAACAATGGCTTCGGGATAGATTTCTTTTACTCCTGCTTCAATCAATTTAAAAGCTTTGGTATTGGATGGCGATATGGCAGAAGCTTCTCTTGTATTGTCAATTTCTTCTACCTCCACATCAAAACCTTTTGTAGCTTTTGCAATATGGTCTCGTACGTCTTTTACTGTATTTCCGGGCAGAAGTCTGAAATTGACTACAAATTCAACTTCCGGAGAAAGCACATTCGTTCCGTCACTTCCTTTCATCATGGTTAAAGCAGTTGTGGTTCTTACCAATGCATTGGTTGTATTATTTTTGGTAAGTTGAGAAATTAATATAGGTTTTAAAAGCCATTGGTTGGCCAATGCCATTCTGGTTGTAAAGGGCATTGCTCCACCGATATTATCAAAAAACTCTTTAATTAATGGAGTTATCACGGGCTTCATCTGTTCGTCTTCGAGTCTTTGCATAATGACCGCAGCTTTTCCTATCGCGCTTTCCATAGGTGGCATTGAGGAGTGTCCGCCTAACCCTTTTACCTTTATTTTTGCAGAAAGAAAGCCTTTTTCAGCGCATCCTACTACAGCTACATCAGCATCTACTCCGGCTACATTTCCTTTTCGCATAATGAGTCCGCCTTCATCATAAACAGCATCGAACTTCAATCCTTTTTTCTTAAAATAATCAGCAATCTGAATGGCTCCTTTTTGTCCGCCCACTTCTTCATCAAAACCAAAAGCCAGATAGATGTCACGCTGAGAAATCTGTTTGCTTTTAATCTGATTATTCATAGCTTCCATTAAAGAGAAAAGCATCCCTTTCATATCTATTGCTCCTCTGCCGTAAATTCGGCCATTGGCCACTGTTCCTGAAAAAGGCGCAAAATCCCAGTCTTCAGCCACCTTCGCAACAGGTTCTGCCGGCTTATCATCCGGTCTGAAGATATTTTCAGTAGTATTTTTTACATCAGCATCTCCCGGCGGAACCACATCCATATGAGAAAGGAATAAGATAGGTTCCAGTTTGGGGTTGCTTCCTTTCAGCCTGAATACTAATCCGTATTGATTAACCTCAACATTTTCCGTATTTTGGTATACTAACGGATAGGTTGTTTTCAGGTATTCTTTAAACTGTTCAAAGGGAGCATAATTAAACTCACCTAAACTTCCTGTAGAAACCGTAGGGATCTTTATTCCTCCGGAAAACCTTGCTACTGCGGAATCATTTTTTACAGGCTTCCATCCTTCTCCATCTCCTGAAGTGCTTTTCTTAAAAGGATAAGTGTATGTTTTAATTAATACTATGGCAGCCAGAATAGCGAGAATGCCCAGAAGGGTTAAAAGGACTTTTTTCATAACAGAATGATTTTGTGAATGGGTTTGGTCCTATAAAGATAGTAAAGTATTTGGTCTTTAACAATTCTAAAGGAAAGGAAGATGGAGGCTGAAAGTTACTATTGGACTATTCATCAATGATCGTATGTCAATAACTTTCTTTTCCAACTTCTATCTTCCTACTAATTTTATTGATAATGATTATTTATTTCGAACTCGCAGTATCTAATGAATGATATCTTAATTCAAGATCTCATTCATTTGAGTTAAAACAACAGGTTTCCCATCCGTAATTAAAATGGTGTGTTCGTGTTGTGCCATATACCCGCCTTTGTTACCAACCATCGTCCAGCCATCTTTTAATTCTACAGCAAGGTTTGAGGAAGTGGAAATAAATGTTTCAATTGCTACTACAGAATTTTTCTTAAAACGTCTGGTATCGAAACGGTTTTTATAATTCAATAATTCATCGGGCTGTTCATGTAAACTTCTTCCTACTCCATGTCCCCCGAGATTTTTAATGACTTTAAAACCTCTTTTCTTTGCTTCAGTCTCCATTAAAAATCCAATATCAGCTATTTTCACACCACCTCTAATGTTATCAATTGTTTTTTGAAGAATATCTTTGGAAGCATCTACTAACTTCTGGTGTTGATTGATATCTTTCCCAATCACAAAGGATCCGCCATTATCAGCCCAATATCCCTTGAGTTCTGCTGAGACATCAATATTGATAAGATCGCCTTCCTTCAAAACTCTCTGATCGGTAGGAATACCATGACAAAATTCATTATCTACACTTATGCAGGTCCAACCGGGAAATCCATAGGTAAGATAAGGGGCAGACTTAGCTCCGAAATCAGCCAATATTTTGGCTCCGTATTCATCAAGCTCCTTGGTAGTCATCCCAGGCTGAGCATATTGCCTCATCTCTTTCAAGGTATACGCCACTGCTTCACTCACTTTTTGCATTCCGATTAACTGATCGTCGTTGGTAATTGACATGATTTTATTTTTTGATGGGGTATTAATTTCAAGACTAAGGACCACCATAGTTTTGAAAAAGACAAAGTTAAAGAATAAAAATTTCTTATGAATATAAATTGAGGCTAAGAAAAGAACCCTTGCCGTTGCAAGGATTCTTTTTATTTCTTGTATTAGGTTTTTGACAGCTCAAAGTCGGGAGACTTTGCGGAGCAGGTTATTAATTACAATGAAAACATAATTCCTAAAGAGATTGTAATTGAAGATAAATCGACTCTCGAACAAATGGAACTCATTCAGCAGCTCGACGAAGAAGACAAAAGCACCGTCTTTAAAATCATCGATAAAATGCTTACCATCAAAAAATTTAAAGACTTCTTTAATAAAAATGTAGCTGCATTATAACACAAAAGAGGCTGTCTCAAAAGACAGTCTCTTTGCTTTATTTGAATTAGTCAAGACTTAATCTGACAGTTATAATCAAATTAAATAACTTTAAAACAGATTAAGTATTATGACAACACAACAAAAAATCATCAAAAACAAGTTAGGTGTACTTGAATTAGCACAACATTTAGGAAATGTATCCAAAGCTTGTAAAGTAATGGGCTATTCCCGAGACAGTTTTTATCGATTCAAAGAACTGTATGAGCAAGGAGGTGAATTAGCATTACAGGAAATCTCCAGAAGAAAGCCAGTATTAAAGAATCGTGTAGATGAAGTTATTGAAAAGGCTGTTGTTGATATAGCCATTGAAAACCCTGCTTTGGGGCAGCTTAGAGTGAGTAATGAACTTAAAAAGAAAGGGTTGATCGTATCCCCAGGCGGGGTCAGAGGTATTTGGTTAAGACACGATCTACATACGTTTAAACTAAGATTAAAAGCCTTGGAAGCCAAATCCGCTCAAGATGGTATAGTCCTTACTGAATCTCAACTTTCAGCACTAGAAAGAGCCAAGGAGGAGAAAAAAGCTCATGGAGAAATTGAAACTCATCATCCTGGATATTTAGGAGCTCAAGACACTTATTATGTAGGCAATATCAAAGGAGTTGGACATATTTATCAGCAAACTTTTATTGACACGTATTCTAAAGTAGTATTTGCAAAGCTATATGACCGTAAAAATGCTCTTATTGCTGCTGACATGCTTAATGATCAGGTAGTTCCGTTCTTTGAGCAACAGGAACTTCGTTTACTCAGAATTTTAACAGACAGAGGAACGGAATACTGTGGAATAAGAGAACAGCATGAATACCAGCTTTATTTAGCCATTGAAGATATTGATCACACGAAGACCAAGGCTAAAAGCCCTCAGACCAACGGCATTTGTGAACGTTTTCACAGGACAATACAGGAAGAGTTTTATGCCATAGCTTTCAGAAAGAAAATTTACAGAAGTATTGAAGAGCTGCAATTAGACTTAAACAGCTGGCTGTCGTATTACAATAATGAAAGAACGCATACAGGAAAACATTGTTACGGTAAAACACCGATGCAGACGTTTTTGGATAGTAAACCTATTGCAAAAGAGAAATTATTGGAAACTCTTGCAGAGGAACAAAAAATCCTTACTTTTGGAAGTAAGGATAATATTGGATAACTGACAATTATTTTTAAACCCTAACTGTCAGATCAAGTTGTGGCTATTACACTTTATTCTTCTTCTAATTTTACAAATTCTCCTGAACATATACGATAAATATTCTTTATCTTTTGATTAACAATGAGTGTAATAAAGGTTATATCTTTTAAGGCACAATCAGGATAATCAGACATTTTCTTGCTTGGAAACTTTCCTTGTTTTAGCTTTAAAACATAATTATAGTGATTATTACTCAAAATATAATCCCTATCAATCTTTATTGTTTTAAATCCTTTATTAAAAGCATTAAAAGAAAGTAATTCATTATTTCTATAGATTCCAGTCAAATTGGTATTTGTTCCGGCATAATCATCATGTCTAATTCTTTCTAAAACAATGACTGTGTCTTTAGGAGAATTAAATAAAATTTCTTTCCTTTCACAAGTATTAAATTTTGTATAATCACTTAAATGATTAATTATTACATTTTCTTTTACAAATAACTCTCTATTTTTATTTAAATTTTCGTTATACTCTTTTTCAAGAACTCTATTGAGTGTATTAATATATACCTCGCATTGATTTTTTGTTTTGCAACTATTGAATATAGTCAAAACAAAGATTATGTATAAAAAATTTTTAGTATTCATAATTATCTTTAACTTTTTCTTTAGTAGGATAGCTTTCTTTTTTATTGATGTACAAACTTTTTTTGTTGTCATCTGTTAACAACGATGTATCAGTTCTATAAGGGTTATAACGTGTCCTAAGAGGAAGATTTGCTGCTTTTCTAATTTTATTTTCTATGTGGGTTGCGTTTATTTCATCTAAAGTTACTGATGTTCCATCATCTTTTTTATACCATTCTTTTACTGTACCTTCCTCCTTTTTCAAATCTGATTTTGCATGACCCATCTCATGCCCTAAAACGATGTAAGAGTCTGCATCTTGCATGCCTTCAGTTGTAGGTAAAGGAACAGTTTCACCTGTTACAGTTATACTTCCTGTTCCATAACCATAATGGTTTTCGCTATCTGGATTCAATCTGATTGTGACATCATTACCTTCTTTTGAAAAGTAGTCAATAAGTTCTGATTTTCCCGCTGAATTTGCACTTAACTTATTCAAATCCGAAATAATCCCACTTACTTTTGAAGTGTCTCCAGTATATTCAACACCTGTTCTCTTTCCATTGGAGTATGCATATAGTTTCCCACCATCATATCGTGCCTTTATTTCTGCCTCCCATTTATCATGTCCTAATGATAGAATAATATCTTTCCCTTGTCTTCCATCTGGATCTATAAACCTAATCGGATTATTATAAGCATAGGTATATGTTGACCAACGTCTGGAAGTTTCTGCCAGCGGATCTACTACACTCCATCTTCCTAGATCAGGCATATACATCCTCGCCCCAAAATCATACATACCCGTCTCCTGAAGCTCCTTACCATTATACTTATAGTTCTTATAACTACCTAACTGTCCTTTAGTCCCTCCAATATGGTTTAGCCCAAAAGGATAATAATTATTGGTATCTATAACTTCAAGAGCACCTGCGCTGTTTTTAGCAAAACTCACCCTTGTATTTCCTAAGTGATCTTTATACTGATAAATATAACGGTTTTCTTACGCTTAAAATAATAAAGACCACTGTAAGTACAATGATCTTTATTTTATTTATGGGACACGAGCTATAAGCTCGCGCCAACGAGGGGGATCTTATTCAATAGCTAAAATTCGAGGATAGTCAAAATATTCTATATATAGTTTGTCTTCTTTTTCATAATAACAAATACCTATATAATCAAATCCTTTTTTTTGTTTAATTAAAAATTCTCTGCCATCAGATATTTTTATCTTAATAGATCCTTCTTCTTTTTTAACTAATTTAAATTTTTGACCATAATGATCATTATTTGGATCCTTAGGAAAGTCTAGATTATACTTATTATTGATTTCCAACTTTTTATTATAGAAGCAATTATATTGGAATAATAAAGCAATTTCATTTTCTTTTTTTGCTAAATGCTTTAATACTTCTTTGAGACTTTCATCTACTTCTTTCTTTTTTTTTGTGTCTAAATTTTCATATTTAACCTGAGTTCGGTTTAAGCAAAATTTAAAAATAGTTGACCGTTATTTACTTTTTTTAAGTTAAGTGACGGTTTTTTTGGAAAGAAACAATATGCTGTTAGCCCTCCCAAGATATTCATTATAAAATTGTTCACACTTCGGTGTCTGGTGTGTTCAACCTGACAGTGATTCTTTAGTTCGTCATTTATGGTTTCAATGATAGCTCTTTTTCTAAGCAAAATCTTGTCTTCCATTGTCATTATGTGATTTTTCATATTCTTTCTAAGTTTGGTAAAGAGTTGAATACCATCTGCAAAAAGCATCTCCCACAAGGCTTTTGAGAGATACCCTTTATCGGCAAACAACTTCCCAAACAATTGCTTGGTCATTTTCTTAATATGTTTCGGATTTCGGTCATCCACATTTCCTTTTGTCAAATAAAAGGATAAAAGTTCTCCTTTTTCATTGCATACCAAATGTAGTTTGAAGCCGTAAAACCAGCCCATTGAGGACTTTCCGCGTTCTGCGAAACCTTTGAAAACTTTATGATTATGTATCCTTTGGTTTCTACAGACTTTCAAAGTTGTACTGTCCATAAAGCTGATTCCTGTGCATTTTCCAAGACATTTTTCTTTCAAAAACAAGACAAAAACAACAAAACATCTTTGTTGGAGCTCGATAAACCTGTTGTAGGAAAGCCTATTTGGAAATAAATCTTTCCAATATCCACAAACTACTTCCTGATAGTAATGTTTAAATGTTTTGTGAGCTCCCAAATGAAAGCCTATCATGATTGTGATAATTTCAGAATCAAACATTTTTGAAGTTCTGTTTCTTCTTTTCTTGCTGTCTCCTAATGCTTCTAGCTTTAATTTTTTAATTTGCGCATCAAACTCTTTACAAAAATCATCAATTTGTACAAAAATATTTGTAATTTGGTCTTTCAAATTCATAGCAATAAATCGTTTAAATATTTGAATGTCAGAAACTTAAATATACGAATTATTGCTATTTTTTACAAAGTTTATCTCAATTATTATCCCGAACTCAGGTTATTTAGCATAAGTAATTATTTTCTTAGTCTGACACGAAACAAAACTTAACGCTAAAAGAGTTAGTATTAAAAATGCCTTTTTATTAATTTCCATTTTGATTAGGGGTTTGATTTAATTTTTGTTGTTCTTTTTCTTTTCTTTCCCTATTCTCATTAGTAATTTTGATATGATTTTTTATATCATTTGTTTGAGAAGTAGTTAAATTTGTTCCTGCGGTATCTCGTAATTCTATTTTGTTATTATCATCAGAGTTCATCAGGTTTTTTTGATTCTCTTTTGTATTTTCAACTTTACTTGTTTCTCCAAAAATATGTGGCAGGCTTGCTTTATGTCCTAATTCGTGAGCTAATGTTCTTGGGCTATCTTTTGATACAGCTGTGCCATCATATATATTACCATCGTTTACGGTATATCCATTGGTTGTAACAATACCATCCTCAGTAAATTTTGATACTGGCTTGGTTAATTCAATAGTAAATAATGCTTTGGGGTCTTCAATAATTTTTACAGTTAATCCATTACTTCTGAAACAATTCGTACAGGATGATTAGCTTCTATTAACTCCGATAAATTCGGAGGAAAAAGAAAATTTTGCTTGGGATTATAATCTTTAAAGACTACCTTTGAATTACTTAACACACAGCAAATTAATCAATTTGCAAATATTAGGAAAGCAAAAGCTTTCCTTTTTTTATGCTTGCAAAAAAAAAGACTGCCTCACTTTTGAGACAGCCTCTTTATTCGTTTTATGGAACACGAGCTAGAAGCTCACCCCAGCAAGGGGGCAACACAAATGGAAACAAAGGTACTTTGTGTTATAAATAATAGTTATATTATTATTTATAACAAAGACCATTTAAGTTATTGGTTATAAATAAATCCTTTTTAACATTATAATCTTTGTCAAAAGGAATTAATACTTCATTATACGTAATACCAATAAGGTGATGTGACACTAGATTCTTAGGATACAAAGAAGTAAGAATAAAGCTATAATTATTTGCTACAGTAACAATTTTGTTACTTTTACAATTTGTTTTAGTCTTTATTGATGCTATTTTTATTATATCAGTATTTTTTATATTAACATCTTTTTTTTCTGCATATATTAAATATACATTTTCAATAGAATCAATTCTAACAATTCTATAATTGTTACCTTCTGCAACTTTTGACTTTATACCACAGGAGTATAAAATGAATGATATTGCTACAATAAGCATTATTTTTTTCATAAATTTAAGGATATGTTTGAATAGTTTCTGATTTCTTAATGCCACTTGGATCAGTTACAAAAAACTCCGCTCTACCACTTTTATATAATACAGATGATGGCTTCCCATTCCTATCAAAATATTTAACACCATAACCACCCGTTTGAGAAGTTGCTGCACTATGTGCACCATTGTAAATACTAAAAAAATCATCATTTTCAGCTTGAGTTGCAACGCCTGCATCTTTTCCTATTTTTCTTGAAATTAAAGCTCCTTGATAAGACTCTGTAACTTCATGCAAGATATCAGCTCCCGATTTTCCAAAATAATCACTCATCGCCCCTAAAACCGTTGGATTTACTTCTTGCTTTGCTTCTGTAAAAGGGCTCATTGAACTTCCATCTCTATTTAATAAGTATCGTGTTGTATTTCCAGAAAAAGTTCCTCCAACATATAAAAGTCCTGCTTCAGTTGTATTCGTATTTTCAGCCATTATTTTAACTCTGACAGAATGGTCATCAATAGCATTAGCTAATTGCTGTGCATCAGAAGACAATTTAACTTTAGGGTTATTTTGAGTATAAGATACATTACCATTAGCATCTTTATTCAAAGTAAGTTCAGACGAAACAGACTTTTGTAATTCTTTTAATGCAGCATCAGCAGCTTTCCCTGTAATAATTACATCTTTATTTTGTCTACCGTCTGGATCAATAAATCTCAAGGGACTATTAAAAGCATAATTATAAGGTGAAAATCTTCTTGACTTTTCGGCAAGTGGATCTACCACACCCCACCTTCCCAAATCCGGCATATACATTCTCGCTCCATAATCATACATACCGGTCTCTTGAAGCTCCTTTCCGTTGTACTTGTAATTCTTATAACTACCTAACTGTCCTTTAATTCCTCCGATATGATTCAATCCAAAAGGGTAATAGTTGTTTGTATCTGTAACCTCAAGAACTCCTGCGCTGTTTTTAGCAAAACTCACCCTTGTATTCCCTAAGTGATCTTTATACTGGTAAATATAACGGTTTTCTGTGAAACTATAAAAACCTTCTGCTGTGGGTACAAAATCCAGTTTCCAGGATATAGATCCAGGTATTAAAGCATCCTGTGTACTCTTATAAGCCTGTTCTTCATAAGCAAAACTGGTTTTATCTAATAACACAGGACCTCCGATTAATCCATTGTCATAATAGCGATACTGAAAACCATCAAGATAATCAATCATCGTTGTTTTGCCTATATCACCCTCCCTTGCATTGTACTTAGTTGTTCTAAGTTTGGTTCCGTCTGCACGATATAAGTGACTTATATTGGTATTATAAGTCCATCCCAAAAGCTTCTGACTGATGGAAAACTGATGGGATAAATTAAGATAATTATAACCAATAGAATTGATGTTTTTATCATTCATATTGGTCATATTCCCATTGGCATCATAATCAATGATATTATTTCCCCCTTCATACCCTGTATCATTCATGGCAGATTCTATCACCTGATTTAAGCGGTTTCCGGTGTATTTATATTCAAGATCATCTACCAAAGTAGAAGTGCCGCCTGATACAGGAATAGCTTTTCTTTTCAAAGTATTGATATTCCCATTCAGATCATAGGTCAGATATTCATCAAAATTACCATTAGAAGGATTAGTGGCATTAGGCTCCGAGTAGAAGCCATTTCTTAAGCGGTTCAGAGGATCATATTCATAATTATATCTTTTCAGAACGTCTTCCGAAGAATTTCTCCAGTCTACCTCTGCAATATTACCATTAAATCGGCCTGGTGATTTGGTTGGGTTTAATGGATTGTTGTACTTTATTTCATACCCAAATAATTTCCCATTCAGAGTAGAAGGATCATTGATCTTGGTCAGCCAGCCCCGGATGTTGTATTTATAATCCATTTGCTGAAGAGGAGACCCTATTACAATCCCGCCTACTTTTTTAGTTTCCAGCTGGGATAGTTCATTATAGGTATTCTGGGTAAGGATTTCTACAGGGTTGGTATCTACCTGATGTTTATGTACCAATAATCTGTTCTGGTGGTCATATTCAAAATTCTCTGTAATAACTCTTTCTGGATCTGTTTCCAACCTTTTATGTTTGGTGATAACGGTTTGGGCTACTCCTGCAAAATCCAGCTTGGATTCTGTTTTGGTATAGCCTCCCAGGTGATTGATAGAATGAGTTCCTATCACTCTTCCTTTGGTATCGTAATAGGTATAATTCTTTGTCCAGTTATCATCTTCAATGTTCTTTATCAAACTCATCACTGGAAGCCCTTTTGTGCTTTTTCCTTCAGCAGATACCGCTTCTTTTAAAGTTTCTTCACCCTGAATAGATGATGGAAATGATGGGTTAAAGTTATACCCCGGATAGGTATCGTAATAATTGATACTTAAAATGGTAGGGATTTCTCCAACAAAGGCACTATCAGTATAGTACACTGTGATGCCATTTCGGGTAAATCCTGTGGTGCTTCTATCTTCAGTAATCACCAGATCCTTGATCTGATTCTGCCTTCCAGCTCTATCACCGCCAGTTAAAAAACCGGTATAAGCAATTCTCCCCAACTTGTCATACTTGGTAATGAGCCATTTATTGGAGACACTGAGATTGGCATCCTGAGAGAGAACTAACCTGTCTGATTTATCATATACCATTAATTCCCAGCCTTTGCCCGGGAGTTTCTTTTCTACCAGGCGATTTTTCCCATCATATTTATACTGATAACAAAGGGTATCTAATGTAGTGGTATCTATTGCCGGCAAGACAGAGGCTAAAGGTGGAATTACAAAAGCCAGCTGATCGTAATTATTATAAACATAATAAGTATCAGCTTTTTCTGTTGCATTTATTTCTTTTCTTACCAGTAAAACCTGGCCTTTCCCATTTTTAAATTCAATGGTTTTGTTTCCATCTTCATCTGTAACGGTATTTTTATATAACTGACCACCTCCATAATTGCCTGATACATTAATCTCGGATTTAAAGGTTGAATAATCAAAAGTGGCAACATATTTTTTTACTTCACCATCAACATTGGCTTCATAATCAAATTTTACGGGTTTAGTACTCCAGTCATTACCTACCTGAATCTGCTGTTGAAGTCTGTTCAACGGAGAGTTTTCTAATACTTTCTCTGAATAGATCTTTTCTGAACCATAAGCGGTATTGGCTGCATTAGATAATGGGTTGGGAATTAGGGCTCCATTTAAAGTTCCTCCCTGAGGAACAGGTAGATAATCTTTAACCTGTCTTCCAAGGCTATCATATTCAATATGCGTGGCTACATCTCGTCCCAGCGGAGATGCTTTTACATTAACTACTTGCTTGGGTCTTCCCAAACCGTCAAAATATTGAACGGTTTCTGAGGTTTTGGAAGGTGTAGTTCCATTATAATCCAGATAAGTTTTGGATTGAATATAGTTTTCTCCCTGAGTGAGCTGGGCATAGGCTGAATGACTTATCAGCAATATGCCTACGGGAATGAGTATTTTTTTCATCGTCTTAGTTTTTGTAATGGTAGTTAAATTCTTTTAATAGTTTTCCAGTCTGGTTATTTTCTCTGACTTCTTTAAGTCTGCCAGCATCGTCATAAAGATATACTTCCCTGATTCCGGATGGTGGAGTAATACTTCTTACTCCAATTAAAGGGTCATAACTGTAGGTGGTGATCTGATAGCCGTATAGATTGTCTCTAAAAATTTTAAAAGCATTTAACAAATTGGTTTCATCATTATTACTTTCTGCTGCGGCATCTGTATTAGAGGCATTTACAATACTGTCTATGAATGATTGTCCAATGCCCTCCAGTTTTGCATTTTCAATCTTGGCAATTGGCTGGGTCCCATTATAGCCCCAGATAATTACTGTTGAAACTCCATCTTTTGTAGTATACTGCTGAATATTTCCCTTAGGGTCATACTTATCATATTTTACTTCATTAGCCACTGTGGCAGGATTCTGGAGATCGTAAGATAATACTGACATAGGAAGTACCAAATCTCCTGTTTGAGGAGTTGGAAGTGCTGTAGGAAAAACTGTTTTGGATTTTGACAATATATTGGTTGTTCCATTGATAGTCTGTTTTGTTTCTGTCTCTAATGGCGTTGCAATCATATTTTTGTCGATTAAAAGCTGATTCCCGGTCTGATGCGCATACTGATACTCTGTTTTTATACTTTCACCGGAGGGTAAAATATTTTCAGTACTTCTTACATTAAAAGGTTTATTAATATCAGTATCCCAATAATTATTTAACACTTTGGTTACAACAGATTTATTTCCAAAAAATTCTTTTGTTGTGGTTGCTACATGCTCTACTTTTGCAGATTCAATCATGGACATTTTCTGGTCAACAGCATAAATCTCCACTGGAACATCCAGAACAATGGCGGTTCCTTTTGTAATGCTAAAATCGGTAGAAAAAGCAGCTATTTTCGGATTACTTGTTGTAAACTCGGATAAACCATTTTTCAGCGTGTTAATCTCATAAGTATTTTTTACTATTTTTAGTGTATCATTGGCTGTATTCAGATAAATTTCTCTTTTAAGCCTTCCGCCTTTCCATTTATTATACACATAATTTGAACTGTCAGAAATTTCATATTCTCTTACAATTTTCCCTTTTCCTGTAATTTCAACTACAGAAGGATAATTAATGACCTCCGAACTTCCATAGCTGGTATTAGCCTGGCTGGAGTTGTGAAGACGATAATATCTTTCAAAAGTATATCCAGTCTGTGTGCCATCACCAATACTGGCAAATTCTCTTACCTGTCTTTTAATAAAAGATGAAAAATTATATTTTTGTTTCAACTGAAAGTCAGGAACAAAAACTTCGTTGTTATAGTTTCCGTAAGCATATTCATAGACATTTGAAACATTATTAGCATCAATATCTTCTATTTTCCGGATGCGAGGTCCACCATATTTTTTAGTTTCATCAATATAAGTAGGATATTTATACCTAATTGCTCCGCCAATCATACATTTACAGTTACCTATTTTTTGCAGATATAGTACAAGATTTTTGCCTGGTGATATATTCCAGTCTACAGTTTTTGAACGCCACTCAGAAAAATAATTTGGGGGATATGATGCTGTTCCCGTGCACTGGGTTTCTGCTATAGTCTGATTGTCTCCCGGATTACTGGCATTTAAACAAGCATTACTAAATGTTACTTCAAGTTTGTCAGGAAAAGCATCAATTCCCAGATTGACTATTTGCTGTATGTGCGCAGAAGTAATCGGCAAGATTTTTTTTTCATAAAAATCTTCTTCTGATGAATCAGTTTCCATTCCTCCTATTCCTAAATACCCCCAAGTATATCCTGTAGATTTCCTTGCTGTATTGTATGGAAGTTCATAATAAAAATTTTTCTTTGCTCCTGTAGGATATTTTATAGAGGTTAGGGTCCCTAAAACAGCATAATCTTCGTTAGGTTCTCTATCTCTTCTAGCAACAGCATTTAATTCTGTCGTAGGTATACTATCATCAAAAAGGTTATATGGTATATTCGTTGTTTCTCCGTTATGAATACTATTGATATAGCCCCAGTAATCATCGTTACTGCTGCTTCGTTTAGGCATTTTGTACTGCTCGTTATATTCAAATGAATACTCTGTGTTTTGCAAATTATCACGAACACTCAAGAGTTTAAGCCTATAATCTTCATAGGTTTTGTTCACATTATCTGTTTCAAAATAACTATAATTAAGACTGATATCCTTTACAATAACCCCTGCTTTATTGGTCACTATTACTCTGCGAAGTGCCACTCCATTGCCTCCACTCAGATCTTTTCTGTATGATGATCCATCAGTAAATGCTGCATTAGTGTCATTGGAATATAAAAAGTTAACATTCCCATTATCAAAGCCGATTTTACTAATCAAGGATTCGTAGAAGGAAGTAGATGTTTCTGTTTTTTCATATTTGGGAAGCGGAACCAACTGTTCATAATTCCCGATTAATTTAGGACTTATTTTAAAATTAGCAATCTGGTTAATATTTCTTTCTCCATAACCATGGGTTTTATTATAATAAAATAAAACTGATTTATTATTAATTTTAAGTTCATCAAGATTATATAACGTTTTATGTGTCACTGTGGGTCCTCCTATACTACCAGGCATAACCCCGTTTCTGGGAGATATCCAATATTCAGTACCCTGCGTATCTTTTACATAAAACTTATCATTATTTTTTATGATAACCACATCATCATTGGGAATCAAAAAGGTCTGATTATTCTCTTTCATCAGAAAAGAACCTGATGCAGTAGGTAAATTGTAATCAAAAATATCTTTTTGGGTATCATAATTACCATTATATATACTTTCAAGATCAGCCCGCAGCTGATTATTCATATATGACTCATCAATAGTCCCACTATAGGCTCCATAATCAGCTATATTTTTTTTAAAAAACGGAACATCCAGATCATCTAAACCTACAACATTATGAGAAATAGTGCCGGGGATACTAAGCGACCAACCTAATCCTACGGTAGTAGCAACTTCGTTTAATTTTATTCCACCTGTATTATAGGCCAGAGAAATCGGAATACTAATTCCATTAACGCTTATCGTATAAATTGGGATATTGATATTGGCCTTTCCTCTGAAGTAATCCATAGGTATAGCTTCCACTTTGGAAAGACTATAAGACTCCGCACTGGCTGGTAACGGAACGATCTGTTTATTTTGTTCATCACCAATAGTAAGCTGTGCTTTACAAAGCATTCCCACTAGTAATAATAGTATTATTTTTTTCATGATTACTATTTTTTTATTTCTTAATCAGCTTTGCATTGGCTGTTTTGTTGTTATCAATTTTTACCGTTACCAGATAAGCTCCCTGTATCAAAGCCTGGGTATTCATCTTAGTCACCCTATTCTTCGTCTTAAAGTTCTGAAGCTGTCTTCCACTCATATCATACAGCATAATATCAGCTTCTTTAAAGTCAAAGCCGATTTCTACATAGGCATAATCTGATACCGGGTTTGGATAAATCTTAATGTCATATTTTTCTATCAGATCATTCACTTGTTTATCTCCCAGCTTTACAATCTTCCAGTTCTCCTTGCCTAATTCTTTGGCACTGGTTCCCGCTAAAACAATCGAGCCATCACGGTTCAGTTTCAAATCTGAAAGCCTTTCTTCTTTTTGTCTGGACTCTCCTGCTACATGTTTTCGCCACTGTTCATTTCCGTTGCCATCCAGATACAGCATCCAGAAAGTCTCATCATCTTTTTCTATTCTTCCTTCGGCCTGAGTGTAACCACCTAACAGAATTCCTTTTGAAGATTTGTCATCTGAAGAATGAATGACACTCATTCCCATCAGAATATCACGGTTTTTAAAATTGTAGGACTTCTGCCACTGCTCATCGCCTCTTTCATTAAGAGCAATCAACCAAAGGTCTGTACCTTCTTCAATGCCTACGGTTTTGTTTCCGGATCTTTCGGATCTGGATTCGCCACCGATGATATAACCGTTTGCAGTTAAAGCCAGTGTTCTGATATGATCATCTCCTTTCCCGCCAAAGTTCTTTTCCCATTCTACTTTTCCGGTTTTGTCCAGTTTGATGATCCAGTAGTCACCTTCACCTAAGTTTTCTGTAGATTTTGCGGTGCGGGATGCGGGATTCGAAGTGCGAGGTTCAGAAGATGATGCAGTTCCACGAGGGCTATCTCCGGATCCCGAAACACGGACCTCGGAACTCCTTGAGTAAATTCCCAATAAGGCTCCACCGTCTTTTGTTGGAATCATTTTCTCTACTTCGTCCAACCCTTTTCCGCCTAAGATCAATTGAGAAATTTCCTTTCCGTCTTTATCCAGTCGGGTGATCCAGACATCTTTGGATCCATAGCCTTGGGAAGAGCCTTGTACATTTCCGGCAACAAAAAAGCCCAAGTCTGTACTTTGAATGACTGCTCTGGCTTCTTCATCAGAAGAGGTTCCCAACGTTTTCTGCCATAATTCATCCCCGAATTCATTGATCCTGATCAGCCAGATATCTGATCCTCCTTTAGAATCGTCTTTCTTCTCCAGTCCTTTTCCTGAGTAAGAGGTTCCGGCCAATAAAAATCCACCATCCTGAGTGGTTACCGTTGCGGATAAGTAATCATGGTTATTTCCTGAGAAATACTTTTCCCAGGCTTCTTCTCCCTGCTGGTTCAGTTTAATCAGATGGAAATCATAACCGTTATTCTGTTTGTTTCCTTGTTGGAGTTTGTCGCTCTGTATAGAGCTTCCTGTAATGAGATACTGCTCATCGATGGTGGTAGTGACCTGGCTTAGAAAATCCTGAGTAGAGGATTTTATGTCTTTTTGCCACAGAACTTCCTGGGCAGAAAGCCCAAGAATGGTGCATACAGTACATGCACTGAGATAAATCTTTTTCATTCCCGTGTTATTTGAGTTTAATGATTAGCTTTTCAAATTTTGCGCAAATTTAGTTTTTTTTCATTCACACAAATCATATTAATGTGATTTAATATGATTTATTTTCAACTACATGGCTGTTTTATTGTGCTTCTATGACCCTTCATTGATCCTACAAATCTACTACAGCACTGCGACAAAACTCGACGTATTAACAACAAAAAAGGGCCAGCTCCGAAGAGCTAACCTTCAAAAAATTAACTGTTTATTGATTATTATGCTTATACTTTCTCTTATTGTAATAAAGAATTACTATCATTAATTTTAGGAACAGTAGTAATATTTGAAAACAAAGCTGAAGCTTTAAAAATATTTCCTTTAAACAAAGAATAGTTAACATTTAATGGTAGATTAAAAGGAACCGCAGAATTTGCTGAAATAAATTTACTATTTAATACTTCCAAAACCCCCAGCTGCCCAAAAGGTGTATCTAAAAATCCATTGGCACTATAATTATTGATATCACTATTTTTGATTACCATTTCAAAATTCGATTTTGGATTCAGGAAGGTAAGATTTTTAAATGTACTGTTATCTATAATCACTTTCTGTGAGCCATACGTTCCAATAAGAAGATTCATTGGGCCCGAAGACTCCACATGACAATTTCTGAAAATAACCGTTGGAGACTGGCTTCGGATATCCATATCTACAGGTAAACGAATTTCACAGCTATCAAATAACTGTTCATGATCTGTATTGGTAAGATAAAGGAGTGTTTTAGGTGCATACCCAAGGCTATTAAGATCAAATAAAGTATTGAAGTACTTAATAGACCCCAAAATAGTGGCTGCCGAAAAATTTCTATAGGCCCAGTTTCCTTTGCAATCTCTTACTGTTACACTACACTGCATCCCATAAACGTCAGGAAAAGAGATTGGAGAAAGCCCAGCATCAAAAGAAGTATCATTAATACAATCTTGAATAATAACATTTGTGGGCTTTTGTATACCATTTGCAATACTTACTAAACTATCTTTTATAGGCTGCTCTACTCTTTCACCAAAGTAAATATTTGAAAGAATAACAGTCTCCGCATCCCCCACTTCAATGCCTTTGCTGTAATTGAAAAGGAAATTATCACTTACTATGACTTTAGCATTTCTCCCAGCCGTAATATTAATTCCTTCACGAGAATTCTTAATCGTATTTCCATGAACCAAGTAGGTATAAGTTAAATCTCCTTCAATAGCGGGAGCCACAATAATTCCTTTCTTATCATGATTTTCTACATAGTTATTCACAATTTGGGCACCATGCGTTTTCTCCACCCAAATTCCTGCGTTAAATTCTCCTCCAATAGCATTATGCCCTTCTTTACAAATATTTCCGGCAATATAAACTTCCCCACTTTGGGTAGCGTACCTATCACATACAATCCCAATTCTCTGGTAGTCCAAACAATAGTTATTTGTGATTTTACAACCAAAAGCTGACATCACAATAATTCCATCACCATTTTGTCCTCTCGTTTTAGTTGTTTTACAATGATCAATATGAGCATAAGAGGATTTCAATGCTGTAATTCCAGCTCCCTGAACACTATTTACTTTTACATTCCTAATAAGACAATTTTCACTAGACTCCACATACAATCCTCCCCCAATAATACTGTCTCCAGTGCCAGCACCTGTCACCGTAATATTTTCAACAATGGCATCATCTTTAAGTTTAACTACAATGAGAACTCCTGCATTGGTTGTTCTTAACGTCCCTGTCCCAGTTATACTACACTTAGCTTCTATTTTTTGACTAATTCTAAACACTTTCCCTTCTGGTACTAAGAGAAATTTCTTCTGTTCTCCACAGTAATCTGTTGCCAACTTATAAGCTATAGTATCATCAGCAATATCATCCCCTTTTGCTCCAAACCATAATAAATTTACTGGTCCTTCGTAAGATCTTCTCCAGGCACCTATCCCCCCAACAGTTATAATAGTCCCATTATTTCCGGTACCAGAATATGCCCCATCCCAATAAAATTCACCACCACCACCATCATTGGCAGCATGATACCCTCTTACAATATAGAAATCGGCATCCGTATTTCCATTTTTAGTTTTTAAGTCTACAATTGAATTTAATGTCATAATTAATTATTTTAATGATTCAGGACAAAGCTATCCCATCAAAGCGACAGAACTCGACGTATTAAAAACAAAAAAGGGCCAGCTCCGAAGAGCCAACCCTCAAAACATTAACTGTTTATTGATTGAATTATGATGTTTCTTTATTTCCAGCCACCGCCAAGACTCTTATAGATATCTACAACAGTACTTAACTGTTTTTGTTTCGCTTCTATCAGCTCCATTTTAGCATCCAAAGCATCTCTTTGATTCAGAAGAACCTCAAGATAATCTGCTCTGGAATTTCTGAACAACTGGTTGGCAATATCAATAGACTGATCCAGGGCTTTTGTTTCCTGAGATTTCAATTGATAATACTGGTCTATATTTTTAATCTTCGACATCAGGTTGGCTACATCCAGATAAGCATTTAAAATGGTTTTATCGTATTCATATAATGCTTGTACCTGTTTGGCATCCGCAGTCTGAAAATTAGCTTTAATCGCACTTTTATTAATCAATGGTCCAGCCAGTTCACCTACAAGATTATAAGCAATAGACTCCGGCATTTTCACCAGATAAGAAGGTTTAAAAGCTTCCAATCCTAAGGTAGCCGAAATTTCCAATGATGGATAAAATTCTTTTCTTGCAGCCTCCACATCCAGCTTTGATGCTTTCAATTCCAATTCTGCCTGCTTGATATCAGGACGATTGGCCAATAATTGTGACGGAATTCCCGTATACACCGTTGGCGGAATGGTTGACATAAAGTTTTCCTTTGTTCTGACAATCGGTTGTGGATATCTTCCTAACAGAGCATTGATCTCATTTTCTTTTTCCGTAATCTGCTGACGAATGGTATATTCTGAAGCTTTGGATTTTGCCAATTCAGCTTCAAATTTCTTCACCGCCAATTCCGTTGCAGCTGCAGCTTCTTTCTGAATTTTGGAAATTTCCAATGCTCTTTGCTGAAGCTTGATATACTGTTGAATAATATCCAATTGATTATCCAGAGCCAACAATTCATAGTAATTATCCGCAACTTCCTCAATAAGATTAGACAATACAAAGTTTTTCCCTTCTACCGTAGAAAGATAATGAGCCACTGCAGACTCTTTTTCTGTTCTCAGCTTTTTCCAGATATCAATTTCCCAATTAGCCATCAAACCACCTTCAAAGTTCCCAAGAGGATCTGGTATTGCTTTACCCGCCTCCATTTC
The DNA here is from genome assembly GCF_000829375.1 of Chryseobacterium sp. StRB126. NCBI lineage: Bacteria > Pseudomonadati > Bacteroidota > Flavobacteriia > Flavobacteriales > Weeksellaceae > Chryseobacterium > Chryseobacterium sp. StRB126. Next base: position 1,232,452 of record NZ_AP014624.1, on the reverse strand, counting down.
TGTACTGGCATCTCCGGCACCTTCACTCGTATAACGGCCTGCTTTTTTCAGTCCTGCTCCTATTCCGGCAGAAACAGTAGGGCTAAGTCTTCCTTTTTTAGCTAAAACTCCGCTCTTGGCTATTTCAATTTCCTGAAGAGTAATCATTAGCTCCTGATTGTTCTTTAAAGCAGTTTCAATAAGGCTTACCAGATTCGGATCCGTGAAGAACTGTCTCCAGGGAGTTGTTCCGCTGTTGTTATTTGCATCCTGCTGCTCTTCCTGATTGAAGTTCTGAGGTATATTTTCTTTTACCTCGTCTTTTATGACGGTCGCCATTGGCGCCTTACAACTTGCTAACACAAGAGATAAGGCAATGGCTGTTATTATATTTTTAGTCTTCGAATTTTCCATCGTGTTCATAAGGTTCAGTTTGTTCTGTTAAAGGATTTTCTTCTTCATATCTTGCCAGCCTCGACTTTTCAGCAATGGTTCCGAAAATGTAATACAATCCTGGAATAATCATCAGCCCGAAAACAGTTCCTATCAACATCCCTCCAGCTGCAGCTGTTCCAATGGTACGGTTTCCAATGGCTCCGGGACCTGTTGCAATCACTAACGGAATCAATCCGGCAATAAAGGCAAATGAGGTCATCAGGATCGGACGGAAACGAATGGCAGCACCTTCAATAGCAGCTTTTGCCACAGAAATTCCCTCTTCTGCTTTCTTCTGTACCGCAAATTCAACAATCAATACAGCATTCTTTCCTAAAAGCCCAATAAGCATTACCATCGCTACCTGAGCATAAATATTGTTTTCCAATCCTAACAATTTTAAGCATAAAAATGCCCCAAAAATACCAGTAGGAAGAGATAAGATCACCGGTAACGGAAGAATAAAGCTTTCATACTGGGCAGCAAGGATCAGGTATACAAATCCAAGACACACCAGGAAGATAAATACCGCTTCATTTCCACGGCTCACTTCATCTTTAGAAATCCCAGCCCAATCAATACCAAACCCTCTAGGAAGGGTTTTATCCGCAACTTCCTGAATGGCTTTAATAGCCTGCCCGCTACTGTATCCCGGTGCCGGAGTTCCACTCACCTCTGCAGAATTGTACATATTATGTCTTGTAATCTCAGACAGTCCATATACTTTTTCAAGATGCATAAAGTCTGAATACGGCACCATCTGATCCTTATCATTCTTCACATACAATTTTAAAAGATCCGTTGGCAATGCCCGATATTGAGGCCCTGCCTGAACAATCACCTTATAAGGCCTGTCAAACCGGATAAAACTGGTTTCATAGTTTGAACCGATAAGGGTTGACAGGTTATCCATCGCCTTTGCAATAGTTACCCCTTTCTGCTCTGCAAGATCATTATCCACACGAAGCATATACTGAGGGAAACTCGCAGAATAGAAGGTAAATGCAGAACCCAGTTCCGGGCGTTTCTTCAGCTCCTTCACAAAATCATTACTCACCTGCTCCATTTTATGATAATCACCACTTCCTGCTTTATCCAGTAAACGAAGTTCAAAACCTCCGGCAGCTCCATAACCAGGAATAGATGGTGGTTGGAAAAACTCAATATTGGCTCCCGGAATATTTTTGGCTTTTTCTTCAAGCTTTTCAATAATTTCAGCGGCAGATTCTTTACGTTCATCCCAACTTTTAAGGTTGATCAAGCAGGTTCCTGAGTTGGATCCTGTCCCCTCTGTTAAGATCTCATAACCCGCCAGTGAAGAAACAGATTTCACTCCGTCAACATCTTCAGATTCTCTCAACAGCTCTTTAGCAATCTGATTGGTTCTTTCCAAGGTAGATCCAGGCGGAGTCTGAATAATCGCATAAATCATCCCTTGGTCTTCAGCAGGAATAAACCCTGATGGAAGAGAGTTACTCAGGAAGAATGTACAGGCACAAAATGCCAATAATAACGGCAATGTGATTCCCTTTTTGGTAACTGTTTTCTTCAGCATTCCTTCATATTTCCCAGCACCTTTTGTAAACAGGTTATTGAATTTATCAAGGAAAACAGTAATCGGAGTCTTCTTCTTAGCTTTTCCGTGGTTATTTTTCAGGATTAAAGCACATAAAGCTGGCGTCAGAGTTAAAGCCACAACCCCCGATAGAATAATGGACGATGCCATGGTAATCGAGAATTGACGATAAAATACCCCTACAGGTCCAGACATAAACGCAATCGGAATGAATACCGATGCCATTACCAAAGTAATTGCGATAATGGCCCCGCTGATCTCATGCATGGCTTCTTCCGTAGCTTTTAAAGGGGAAAGATTTTTTTCTTCCATCTTGGCATGGACGGCTTCAATAACTACAATGGCATCATCAACGACGACCCCAATGGCCATTACAAGGGCAAAGAGTGAGATCATATTCAAGGTAATACCAAATGCTGACATCACAGCAAATGTTCCTACCAATGAAACCGGAACCGCTAATGCCGGAATTAAGGTTGAACGCCAGTCTCCAAGGAAAAGAAATACCACAATAGCAACCAGTATAAAGGCTTCAAATAAGGTATGGATTACTTTTTCCATAGAAGCATCCAGGAATCTGGAAACATCATAGCTGATATCATAATGCATTCCTTTAGGGAAAGTATTCTTTTCAAGATCCGCCATTAAAGCTTTTACGTTTTTGATAACGTCGCTGGCATTAGATCCATAAGACTGTTTTACGGTAATTGCCGCAGAAGGCTTCCCATTCAATGTAGAATAAATATCATACATTGAACTTCCGAATTCAATATCAGCAACATCTTTTAACCTGATCGATTCACCATCTGGTTTTGCCCTTAAGATAATATTTCCATAATCTTTTTCATTATTAAAACGACCTGGATATTTCAATACATATTCAAATGACTGAGAACGTTTCCCTGAACTTTCCCCGGTTTTTCCCGGAGAAGCTTCCAAACTCTGGTCATTTAAAGACTCCATCACTTCATCTGCGGAAATGTTATAAGCTGTTAACCTATCAGGCTTAAGCCAGATACGCATTGCATATTCACGGGTTCCCAAGATATCAGCAAAGCCTACTCCACTTACCCTTCTCAATTCAGACATTACGTTAATATCTGCATAATTGAACAGGAATTTCTGATCGGCTTTAGGATCGTCACTGTACAGGTTAATGTACATCAACATATTTGGTTCTTCACGGGTAATTTTCACCCCTTCACGAACTACCAGAGGAGGTAATTTATTAACCACGGAAGATACACGGTTCTGAACGTTTACCGCTGCAACATTGGGATCTGTTCCCAGGTCGAATACCACCTGAATGGATGCCTCTCCATCATTTCCGGCATCTGAGGTCATATATTTCATACCCGGAACCCCATTTAACCCTCTTTCCAAGGGAATAACAACAGATTTAATCAATAATTCGTTGTTAGCTCCGGGATATTCTGCGGTAATATTTACTTTAGGTGGAGAAATTGAGGGAAACTGAGTCACCGGAAGTTTTACCAATGACAGAATTCCCATAAACACAATAATCAATGAGATTACAATAGACAGAACAGGTCTGCGGATGAATTTCTTAAACATACTACTTCACTTTAGAGACCATTACTCTGCTTTTAATTTCAATGATTGAAGAACCTTTTTAGGATCCTGGAACTTTGTTTTTACTTTTTGATCATCCTTCACCTTCTGAACGCCTTCCAAAAGAATCTGATCTCCTTTTGAGATTCCCGAACCTACCACATACAGATCCGGAAGCTCATAAGCAACTTTAATATTTCTGGATTTCGCTGTACCGTTTTTATCAATAACAAATACATATTTCTGATCCTGAATTTCGTAGGTAGCTTTCTGAGGAATAATAAGAGCATTGTGAACCGGCATTGTCATTTGCACTTTTCCGGTTTCTCCGTTTCTCAGAAGCTTATCCGGGTTTGGAAACTTTGCTCGGAAAGCAATATTTCCGGTTTCATTGTCAAATTCCCCTTCAATAGTCTGAATTTCTCCTTTTTGAGAATACGTTTCTCCATTTGCTGTAATCAGAGATACCTGATTGCTTCCTCTGTCTGCAGCATGCGTCTGATAGCTCAGATATTCCGGTTCAGAAACGTTGAAATATGTGTAGATACTTGTATTGTCTGACAAAGAGGTCAACAAATCTCCTTCATCTACCAAGCTACCCAACTTTAAAGGAATTCTATTGATAATCCCTGAAAACGGAGCTTTAATATCGGTAAAAGACAAATGGATTTGTGCTAATTTCATTTCTGCATTGGCTGCATCCAACTTAGCTTTAGCCATAGCCTTTTCATTCTTTGATACGATATTGTTTCCGGCTAATGTACTTGCATTTTTCAGTTCAATAGAAGCCTGTTCTACCTCTGCTTTTGCCTTTAATAATTCTGCCTGATAAAGTTTAGGCATGATACGGAACAGGGTTTGCCCTGCCTGTACATACTGACCTTCATCAACAAAAATTTTCTCAAGGAATCCTTTTTCCTGAGCCCGAACTTCAATGTTCTTTACAGACTGGATCTGAGCTACATATTCCTTATTAATCACAGTGTCCATCACTACCGGTGATGTTACCGGATAAGTGGTTACTTCTTCTTTCTCCTCTTTTTTCTTATTGCAGCTTACAGCCAGTAAAAGGATACTCAATGCAATACCTGAGGCAACTCTTTTTATCATAATTCGAGAGTTTTATAAATCGTTAATGTTTTGAATAGAAATAAATGGTAATTAAAGAATAGTACGAAGTGATGATTACCAACATACACAACGAAAAGCATTCCCACCTGAAATCAGGCAGAACTTCACTAGGAAAAATGAAATTTTAAATTCTAATGGAACGGATCAGAATGAATTTTTTAGCAGTAAGCCCCCAAATAAACCCATGAATATCCGGTTTAAACTGCTTGTTGCTTTTTAATCCAAAAATATAGACAAGACTGAAAACTCCGGCAAGAACAACGATAGCCTGAAATACATCAGACAGCTGAAAGTCATTTTCGGCAAGTTCTAAAGTTGAATTATCTACAGAATCGGCCATTTGCTGAACAGTAAGCTTTTCAAATGTCTGATTCAGCTTATTGGCTCTTTTAGGGAGATGATGAGAAACATGACCGGAATAGTCATTTCGCAGTGTTTTAACATTCAATCTGCTTTCTACTACAAAGAGCAGAAAAAGACCGGTTAAAAAATATACTATAAAGTTTCTCATTTTGAAGTCGCAAATGTACACTTAGATTGTTATATCATCATAATAGATTAACAAAATTTAACGCTTCTTTAAATAACCTGAATATAAAATCTTATTAAATATTAAACACCATGAAAAACAGACATTTATCAATTAACAAAGCCTCTTATCAATACAATAATACCTTTTGTTTCTTTCTTTTGCCATTGAGCTATGTTTTGTTTTTCGACATTTTATTTCGAACATACTTACGATTCAGGGAAAATATCAACCTAAAAAACTAAACTTTATCATGATTTCAAATTATTAATACAAGCGTATTGTTATTCTCTTAATTTTGAATTATTTTTGCCGAAAATTTAAACAACAAATGAACAATGAAAAAACTTTCCTCTATCCAACTGAGAATAAATCGGTTAAAAAAACAACCCCAATCCTCTCAATCACAAATTTCTTACTCTAAATAATCAGTTTTTGTTTCTCTGAAGAATGTTTTAAAAATAATGGAAAAAACCAAAACGTTTAAAACATCATGTTAGTTTATGAAAAATTAACACATATTTATTAAAAATATTTGTATTTTTATATAGCATTAATATCATGATTCATGAAACACTTTAAAATCACTTATCACTATGAAAAAATTATTACCAACAGTTCTTTTGGGATTGGCCGTTCTTTCCTCAACAGCGTGTAAACATCCCGGAAAAGATGCTGAAACCGTTACCACTGCTACTCCTGAAAATACAGATGACATTTCGAAAAATGTATATGTTGACAGCTACGGAGAAAAAATAGAAGTAACTATCAACCGTTCTAAAAATACAGCAACGGTACATTTAAACGGTAAAACTTACGACCTTAAAAAGAGTGATGCTTTGCCAGACTACACAGCCTCTAATGAGGAGTATCAATACTCTGAAATTAAAGGGAATATCACTTTTTTAAAGAAGAATGTAGATATGGTACTTTTCCATCTTAAACAGGCAAAAAAAGAATCAGGTCCTGCAAAAATGGCATCGTATTAGCATAAGTACAAACAGAAAATTTAAAATTTAAAATTTATGAAAAGCTTGTATTACTATTTATCCGCTCTTTTCCTAGCTGTATTTCTTGTATCTTGCCAGACACAGACTGCACAGAAACCAACAACAGATATTACAGGAAAGACCTGGAAATTAACGGAACTTAATGGTCAGCCGATCAAGTTAAAAAATCCAAAAAGCAACCCTTATTTCAAACTTAATATGAATGGGATGAGATATGAAGGTAATGCAGGATGTAATGGATTAGGAGGTACTTTTGAGATTAAACAGGACATCATGAGAATCAAATTCAACCAAGGAATGTCTACCATGATGGCTTGCGAAGATCTTGATATCGAAAATCAGTTTACAAAGGCTATCCTTGCAGCTGATAACTATTCTGTGAACGGAAATACGCTAACATTGAACAAAGCAAGAATGGCTCCTTTAGCTAAATTTGTTCTTGAATAAGAAAAAATAATTAGATTTAATATAAAAAGACGTCCTTCTATGGGGACGTCTTTTTTACTTTTTGTGATATATCATATAGCAAATCAAAAGACTGATATTCACCAAAACAGCAAATGAGTTTGATAAAATAATAGGAAGTTCATTTTTTACAAAACCATACCACACCCATAAAGATAACCCGGAAATAAGGATCAAAAGCATAAGCAGAGAAATATCTTCCACATTTTTCTCCCGAACCACTTTTATAAGCTGCGGAATCATGTATATGGAAGTGAGTACTCCTGCAATGATTCCTAATAGGTTATCATTCATACATTGTAGTCTTTTAAGATTTATATTCTGATGAAAATTACTTAAATCTATTCAGTGAAACTTCTTCATGCAATGGAATATCTTCTTCAATAAAACGGAATAAATCTCTTGCAAAGTAACAACCGTTCAGAATCCCTCTTGCTCCCAGCCCATTGAAAACATATAAATTGCTATGAATTTCATGTCTTCCAATAATCGGTCTCCTATCTTTTACCGTAGGCCTAAACCCAAAATTTACTTCTTTCACTTCAAAATCATAAGGGTAGAATTCTGACAACCCATTGACTAACTGATTCACTGCAGATTCATCAATGTGGTGGTGAAGCTGCTCACGGTCATAAGTTCCACCATAGAAATAAAGTCTGTTCCCCGTTGGAAAAAGGAAGTGTTTCTTTTTAATGGTTATATTTTCCGGGATAGGTTGAGAAAGCTCAACTTTTATGTGGTGTCCTTTATTGGGGGTCACATTGATATCTGAAAAGTAGGGATTATTTTTTACTCCCATTCCTTCACAGAAAATAATATTTTTGAAATTAAAATCGTTGTAAATTCCTTCCGAAGGGTTCAATTTAGCATATTCAAATTTTTCACTGATAAGAAAACCTCCTTTTTCGAAATAATTGAATAGACCTATGAAAAATCCATTAACATTCAACCTGGCAGACTGATTCACCTTTCCTGTGAGAAAATCATTTTTTACCACATTTAAAGACTCAAATTTTTCATTCAAAAACTTTGATAATTCTTCATTTCCGGATTTTTTAAGCCAAAGCTTCTGTTCATTCTCATCATGAAAAATTCTATGAATAGAGGCATCAATCAAATAATTTTCACCAGTATACGATTCTATCTCCTTCAAACTGTTCTTCAGAAAATCAATTTGCTCCTGAGCCTTCCAAAATGTGGTAAACTTTTTAAGAACCACAGGATTGATAATCCCTGCAGAAACCTGCGAAGCGCTTTTTCTTCCTTCGGAAAAAATGACAAATGATTTGTTATTTTTAATTAGCTGATGAGCTAAAAAAAGCCCAGCATATCCATCTCCTACAATAATATAATCTACATTTCTCATAATAAAAAAAACCTGAGTAAAAATACTCAGGTTTTGTATAAATATCAAATGAAATTTAGTAATTCCACATATCATTTTCCATTTCAAGGATCTGCGACTTAATTCTGTCACTTTCTTCTAACTGATCGTCAGCATCTTTAGGGATATAGTCTTTAATAGTACCGTCTCCTAAACCGCTTGAAGATTTATAGATAACAGAAGAGAATCTTCTTGCATTGATGATATCATCAAAAGATAGATCTGCAGAAGAATTTTTTCTGTTGTAAACATAATTGTTTGCTAAGATATCTCTTGCATTCGGATAGAAAATCCAGAATAGGTCGATAAGGTCATCATTGCTAGCAATTGGCTTCCCATCTGGTCCTATAACTCCCTGTACTGCAGGGTCTGGCCCCATTGCTGCAATACCTAGAGGTCTGTATTTCATTTGTCCGTCTCTCTTATCTATGAACCACATACCCATAATTTTAAGAACTTTCACTTTCTCAGTAGTCGTCTTAAATACGTCGGTATATTCTTTTTTCTCCTGTTCAGTTAATTGTCTTCCAGAGTTTAGAATATCGATAGCTGCATCGTTGATTCTAACGTTCTCCAATCTTTTCTGGATTCCTTCCGGTGAAAGCTTCACCGTAAAGTTTTCATCGTCATACACCTGCTCAATTTTACCACTTAAAGCTGCATCTAACAGTAACTGGTATAGAGATCTTGTAGGGGTAGAAAGAAGACCATCCGGATTATCATAGTAAAATGGCTGATTGATCTTATCATTCATATCGATGATTTCCCAAACAAACATACTCTTAAGGATGTCTTTGTCTTCCACAAATCCATATTCAAGAGGCTTTACTGTTTTATCAATAATAGTATCACCAACTTTTTGTTTGTTCTCCGCTCTCATCTGTCTAAACTCTTCTGGAGAAGAAGCGTTCAGAATAGTCTGGGAAAATGCAAATCCCGAGACTACTACTAAAAGGGTGCTAATATATTTTTTCATAATAAATTACAATTTTAGTCCTATTGAACATTAATAATTATAGGAGTAATGTTTTTAATCTGCTGACCTTCCAATCCTTGTGCTGTTGCTTTGATATCGAAGATAGATACTACATCTCCTGTTCTCAGATTCTTGATTAATCCTGCTGCATCATTTAATGTATTCCCATGGATTAATAGTGCAGCTCTACCTGGTACTCTTACCATGAATTGTGTTACGTTGAACGAAACAGGGAAATCGAAGTCAGGAATAGCAGCCTGTACAGATTGGTTAGGAATAGAAGATGCCGGCATCGACAATACATTCTGTCCTCTCATCTGACCCTGAGGTGGCGGAACATT